>DATCPC010000176.1:0-3673 GCA_036564355.1 Gemmatimonadaceae bacterium
CCGCTCGGATTTCCGGTGCCCACGATCAAGATCGCCTCGAACAACGCGATCGCGGAAAAGAAGCCGCACTGGATCGACTTCAGCGCGGGAGGATTGCTGGAGGGCACTACGACGCAGGACGTTCTCGCCGACCAGCTCCTCGGACTGATACTCGACATAGCATCAGGGCGGAAGCTCGCCAGAAACGAAGAGCAGGGTTACAGAGAGATTGCGATCTGGAAGGAAGGGGTGACGCTCTGATGCCGCGCGTTCCCGCGCTCGACGCCCGGCTCGTGCGAGCGAGGGATTTCACTTCAAAGGTGGATGTGGCACTGCCATATGCGCCGTTGCTCGCACTTCCTGAACGGGCAGTGCAGTTCGGAACGGGCGCGCTTCTCCGGGGATTGATCGACTACTTCGTCGACGCGGCGAACCGTGAAGGAAAGTTCAACGGACGGGTGGTCGCGATTGGATCGACCGGGAGTGGGCGCGACGACCTGGTGAACGCGCAGGATGGGCTCTACACGCTGGTAGTCGAGGGGATCGTGGATGGACAGCAGGTGCGCGAGCATCGCGTCGTTGCATCGGTTAGCAGGGCGCTCTCGGCAACGACCGAGTGGGATGAAGTGCTTGCGGTCGCGCGCAATCCTCTGATCGAGATGATCTTCTCGAACACGACCGAAGTGGGAATCGTGTTTGACTCGAGCGACCGGCCGGACCTGAAGCCACCACGCTCCTTTCCAGGCAAACTTACCCGCTACCTGTACGAGCGCGCGCGAGAGTTCGATTACGACTCCGCGAAGGGAGTAACTGTTCTTCCCTGCGAGCTGATCGAGCAGAACGGTTCGAGATTGCGAGAAATCGTCATGCAGCTCGCTCGAAAGTGGGGGCTCGATCGCCGGTTCACCCAATGGATCGATGAGAGCGTGAGCTTCTGCGACACGCTTGTTGACCGAATCGTGTCGGGCACACCGAGGGGAAAGCGATCGGGCGAGATTGAAGGCGAGCTTGGATATCGTGACGAGCTGGCCACGATATGCGAGCCTTATCGTCTGTTCGCAATCAAGACTGATTCGAAGTCGCGACGGCGCCTCGAGTCTCTCGCAGCCGACCCTGGAGTGTTGCTCACGGATGACGTCGCGCCTTATCGCGAGCGAAAGGTTCGTATCCTGAACGGCGGCCACACCGCGATGGTGTCAGTCGCGCTTCTCTGCGGCTGCGAAACGGTGTCGGATGCGATGCTGGACAGGGATGTTGGACGCTTCGCTCGCCACGCGATCATGGACGAGATCGTTCCGAGTGTCGATACCCCTGGCGCGGAAGAATTCGCGCGCGAAGTGCTGGAGCGCTTCTCGAATACCTTCATCGCCCATGCGCTGATGGGCATCACTCTTCACGGCACCACCAAGATGCGCGTGCGCGTCATTCCCTCGATCGTTTCGTACACTAACAGCCGAGGACACCCGCCAGCCGCTCTCGCGCTCGGGTTTGCGGCATTTCTGTTTTTCCTGAGGGGAGACATCCAGACTCAGCGGGCGGCGGCAGGTCTGCCGGTGCCACCCGACGATGCGGCCAGAATCGTCCGGGCGGCCTGGGAGAAGTTCGACGATGTGGATGACTCGTTCGCGGCGTTGGTTCGCACCGTCTGCAGCGATGCGCCTCTCTGGGGAACTGATCTGACAGCGTTGGACGGATTCGCGGATCTCGTTACGGAGCAGATCACCAGCATCGCGCGCAACGGATCGCGGAGCGCCCTCGTCGCTCATCTCGCTGGCGGAGTATCTACTCGGGGAGCGTTTTCGTGAAAGCCACTGTTGCGGCGACTTCAACGCCGTCTGGCGTCGGCGGCTCCGAACGCAAAGGGATCGCGAGCGTTGTCGAGCGTCTTCAAAAGAATCGCCTCATTCCGGTAATCGTCATCGACGACCCGGCGAACGCGGTCCCACTCGCGCGCGCGCTTGAGGCGGGCGGCCTTCCGTGCGCGGAAATCACTTTCCGCACAGCGAGTGCGCTCAAGGCGATCGAGAAGATCGCCTGCGAGTGTCCGAAAGTACTCGTGGGGGCTGGCACCGTGCTCACGCCGCAACAGGCCGAGGATGCGCGCAGCGCGGGGGCGCAGTTCGTGGTCGCACCAGGGTTCGGTGCGGCGATGGTTGATTATTGCGTGGAGCACGGGATTCCAGTTTTCCCCGGGGTCGCAACGCCCACCGAGATCGAGTTCGCTCTGAGCCGTGGACTGTCGGTGATGAAGTTCTTTCCCTCTGAACCGCTGGGCGGAGTGGCGTATCTCAAGGCGATGTCGGCACCATACGGAAAGATCGACTTCCTGCCGAGCGGCGGAATCAATCTCTCCAACCTTTCAGCGTATCTCTCGTATCCGCGGATTATCGCGTGTGGCGGTTCCTGGATCGCACCGCCTGATTGGATCGCCGCGGGCCAATTCGATCGAATTCGTGATGAGGTGCGGAAGTCAGTCGCAACCGTGCAGGCAGTGGAGAAGGAAGGTTGATGACGCGCATTGTGACCTTCGGTGAGGTCATGCTGCGCCTCAAGTCACCGGGATTCGAGCGGCTGCTGCAATCGCCGATGCTCGAAGCGACGTTTGGAGGCGCGGAGGCCAATGTCGCGGTCTCACTGGCTCACTTCGGGCTGTCGGTCTCGTTCGTGACGGCGCTTCCGTCGAACCCTCTTGGCGAGTCCGCAATCAGCGAGATCAGGAAGTTCGGCGTCGACACGAGCTTCATAAAGAGAGCTGGCGATAGAATAGGGGTCTACTTCCTCGAATCGGGATCGAACCAGCGCGCGTCGAAGGTCACTTACGATCGCGCCGGATCTTCGATCGCAGCGGCCAAGCCCGGAGACTTCGACTGGGACGCGATCCTCAAAGGCGCGGGCTGGCTTCACATCAGCGGCGTCACGCCCGCGATCAGCGCATCGGCGGCAGCCGTTTCGCTCGATGCCGTGAAGGCGGCGCGCTCGAAGGGGATCACCGTGTCGTGCGACTACAACTACCGGAAGAATCTGTGGCGCTATGGAAAGAAGGCGCCGGAGGTGATGCGCGAGATCGTATCGAATGCGAGCATCGGCATCGCGAACGAAGAGGACTGCCAGAAGGCGCTCGGGATTGAGATCGACGCCGACGTTTCGAAGGGGAAGCTGGATGTCGAGCGATACTCCCGGCTGGCGGAAAAGGTTTTGAGCGAGTTTCCCAATCTCGAGAAGCAGGTGATCACGCTGCGCGAGAGCCACAGCGCCGACCACAACGGATGGTCGGCGATTCTGCACAATCGCAAGAAGTCGTTGACGAGCCGCAAGTACGAGATCACCAACGTCGTGGACAGAGTGGGGGCGGGCGATTCATTCGCCGCCGGCTTTATTTTCGGCGAGATCACGTACAGCGATGACCAGCGCGCGCTCGAATTCGCCGCTGCCGCGTCCTGCCTCAAGCACTCCATACTCGGCGATTTCAACCGCGTTGGCGTCGCCGACGTGGAGACTCTGATGAAAGGAGAGGGGAGTGGGCGAGTACAGCGCTGAGCCCGTAACTACGACGAAAGAAGGAGTGACGCGCTATCGCTGGGTGATATGCGCCCTTCTCTTTTTTGCGACGACGATCAACTACGTGGACCGGCAGGTGCTCGGAATTCTTGCGCCGACGCTGCAGAAGGACATCGGCTGGTCCGAAGCGCAATAC
>DATCPC010000182.1:0-32910 GCA_036564355.1 Gemmatimonadaceae bacterium
CCCATGATCTGCACGTGCCACCGCTCCCCGCCCGCTTCGATGAAGCGGCTGGCGTGACCGTTGGGCCATTGCGCCCCCATCTCGACCCATGTCGGCGTTGCGCGCACCGCTCGAATGTACTCCCCGCCATCGCCCCTGTCAGGGGCGTATATTCTCCCCATGACGACCGTCGACGTTCTGGCCATCGCCGCGCACCGCGACGATGTGGAGCTCACGTGCGGAGGCACGCTCCTCAAGGCTGCCGCGCTCGGACAACGCACCGCGATCGTGGATCTCACGCAGGGCGAGATGGGCTCGCGCGGATCCGCCGAGCTGCGCGCCCAGGAGGCGAGCCGCGCGGCCGAGATTCTCGGGGTGACGGCGCGCGTGAATCTCGGCCTTCCGGATGCCGGCATCATGAACACGCCCGAGACGCGCGCGGCGCTCGTGCGACTCATCCGCCGCTTCCAGCCGCGCGTCGTGCTCGCGCCGTCGATCACCGGCAAGCATCCCGATCATCGCGTGAGCGCCGAGCTCGTGACGGATGCGTGCTTTCTCTCGGGGCTCTCCAAGATCGAGCCCGATCTGCCGCGCTTCCGCCCGTTCAAGCTGGTCCACTCGCTCACCTACCGCGAAGATCCCGGGAAGCCGACATTCGTCGTCGACATCTCGGCGGAGTTCGAGCAGAAGCTGCTGGCGATTCGCGCGTACGCATCGCAGTTCGACGGCGTGACGCAGGCGGGCGAGGCCTTTCCGAACGGCGAGCCGCTGTACGACATCGTGCGCCACAAGGCGGCGCATTACGGCTCGCTGATCCGCGTCAAGTATGGCGAGCCGTTCTACACGGCGGAGACGATGCGGGTCGATGATCTGATGTCGCTGAACGTGTCCACCTTCTGACCCACGCAATGTCACCTCGCACGCAACCGCGCCGCGCACCGCGCCGCGAAGCTCCCGTCGCGCCCGAACAGCGCCCCTCGTACGGCGTCGCGGCGATCGTCTCGGCGGCCATCTTCGCGCTCTACATCGCCACGCTCGCGCCGAACACGGCGATGTGGGACACGAGCGAGTACATCGCCGCCGCGCAGGTGCTCGGCATTCCGCACCCGCCGGGGAATCCGTTCTTCGTTCTGATCGCGCACGTCTTCTCGATGCTGCCAATAGGCGGCACCGGGGCGATGAAGATCAACATCCTCGCGGCGCTGTGCAGCGCGGCATCGGCGGGGACGTGGTTTCTGGTTGTGGAGCGCGTGTGCAGCTCGTGGTTGCCGGAACGGTGGCAGCAGCGCACCGCGGCCGCGGCGGCGGCGCTGCTCGGCGCGACGGCGTTCACGGTGTGGAATCAGTCGGTCGTGAACGAGAAGGTGTACACGGTGTCGCTCGCGTTCTTTGGAATCGTCTCGTGGCTGACGGTGCTCTGGTGCGACAACCCCGAGGGGCGCACGGCCGATCGTCTGCTCGTGCTCATCGGATTTCTCATCGCGCTCGGATACACGAATCATCCGGCCGGCTTTCTCGTCGCGCCCGCGGTGATCGCGGCCGTGCTGCTTCGGCGTCCGGCGACCTTGATGCGCTGGCGACTGCTGCTCGCCATTGCGGGCGTGTTCGTGCTCGGGCTCACGCCGTTCGCGTTCGAGCCCATTCGAGCGGGGCATTTTCCGGCGATCAACGAAGGCGAGGCGACGGGCTGCGCGACGAAGTTCGCGCTGTCGTGCACCTTCGACGCTACCGCTCGCAGCCGGCTCGCGGACAACGTGAATCGCGTGCAATACGGCAAGCCGCCGCTCGATGACCGGCAGGTCTCCTTTCCGGCGCAGGTCGGCATGTTCTGGCTGTACTTCGAATGGCAGTGGCTGCGCGACCCGTACGGAACCGCACCGCGCGGATTGCAGGGGCTGCTCGCGGGGATCTATCTCGTGCTTGGGATCGCCGGAGGCTACGCGCACTACAAGCGCGATCGTTACTCGTTCGGATTTTTTGGCCCGCTCATGTTCACGATCACGCTCGCGCTGATCTTCTACATGAACTTCAAGTACGGCTACTCGCAGTCGCCGGAGCTCGGCAACACGGTGCCGCGCGAGGTACGCGACCGCGACTATTTCTACCTGTGGGGATTTTCGGCGTGGAGTGTGTGGGCGGGACTCGGCATCGTGCTCATGTGGGAGCAGCTCGCGGCGCTGCTGTCCCCCGAGTCCGAAGGGGATGCGTCGCGCATTCCGCGAAAGAGCTGGCTTCTCACTACGCCGGTTTTTTTGCTGGCGATCATCCCGCTCGTCACGAACTGGAACGCGGCGTCGCGGCACGGAGACACCTTCACGCGCGACTGGGCCACCGATGTGCTGAACAGCGTGGAGCCGTACGGCGTGCTGATCACGAACGGCGACAACGATACCTTTCCGCTGTGGTACGCGCAGGAAGTGGAGGGCGTGCGCAGGGATGTGACGGTCGCCGTCACGTCGCTGCTGCGCACCGATTGGTACGTGCGGCAGATGGTCCGGCGCCCGATCTATCCGTACGACGCGGCGAAGGGGCCGGCGGTCTATCGCGGTCGCGCGTGGCCGCTGCCCAAGGGGCCGCCGGTGAGCCTCACGCTGGACCAGGCGGATGCGCTCCCCGAGGTCATCTCGCTTCCGCAGGCGCAGCTGTTC
Source organism: Gemmatimonadaceae bacterium (assembly GCA_036564355.1). Classification (GTDB taxonomy): domain Bacteria; phylum Gemmatimonadota; class Gemmatimonadetes; order Gemmatimonadales; family Gemmatimonadaceae; genus FEN-1250. Next base: position 2,628 of record DATCPC010000182.1, read on the forward strand.
AAGAAGGACGCGATCGAGGCGGTGATTCCCGCGGGCGAGTTGTTCAAGGATCAGATCATCGTGTTGCGGGTGATCCAGGACAGCTATCCGAATCGTTCGCTCTATTTCACGTCCGGCACTTATCCGCGAAGCCTCGGACTCAGCAGGTACGTGGCGAGTCAGGGACTCGTGTCGAAACTTTTCCCGACTCCCATCGCCGCCGACAAGCAGTTCGTCGAGATTCCTGGATACGGCTTCTTCGACCTGCCCCGCACCGATTCGTTGTGGAAGGACTATCAGGCGCCCGCTGCGCTGCTCAAGCGCGGCGAGTGGGTGGACAAGGCATCGAGCGACATCCCGCTTCGCTACGTGATCACCGCGGCGCTGCTGAGCGATCTGTCGAAGGCGCAGGGCGATTCGGCAGCGGGTACGCGGTACCTGCAGACGGCGATCGACATGGCCCGCGCCGCGCGGGTGGAATCTGTGCTGGGCCTCGCGAAGGAGCCGCCAAGGACTACGGACGGCCCAGAGCGGCACTAGGTGCCGGCGCCATTCCGCGCCGTCCGCGAAACGTTAACTTTGCAGGATGCCCGCTCCGGTCTACCTCGACCATTCCGCGACGACACCCGTTCGCGCGGAAGTCTTTGCCGCGATGGAGCCGTTTTACGGCCCCAAGTTCGGCAATCCGTCCAGCATCCATCGCTGGGGACGCGAGGCGCGCGCGGCACTCGATGAGGCGCGCGAGCGCCTTGCCGCGACGCTCGGCGCGCACACAGACGAGATCGTGTTCACCTCCGGTGGCACCGAGTCCGACAATCTCGCGATTCTGGGCAGCTGGCGGCTGCTGCGCGAGAAGGGAAAGCGCGCGGTGGTCACGACGCCGATCGAGCACAAAGCCGTCATCGCGGCCGCGCACCAGGCCGCGCATGAAGGCGCCGAGGAGCGCATGCTCGCGGTGGACGGAGTGGGGCTCGTGCGCGATGAAAGTTTCGCTGCGCTCGTGCGCGACGATGTGGCGATCTGCTCGATCATGTGGGTGAACAACGAGATCGGCACCGTTCAGCCGATCGCGGAGCTCGCAGGGCGTGCGAGGGCGCGCGGAGTGGTTTTCCACACCGATGCGGTGCAGGCGTTCGGGCACATCCCAGTGAGCGCAAAGACGGCGCCGTTCGACATGCTGTCCCTCTCCGGCCACAAGATCGGCGCACCGAAGGGGATCGGGGCGATCTACATTCGGCGCGGCACGTTCGTCGAGCCGCTGCAGTTCGGCGGCTCGCAGAATCGCGGCGTGCGCCCGGGCACGGAGAACGTCGCGGCAGCGGTCGCGCTCGCGCGCGCGGCGGAGCTCGCGGTGGACGAGCTCGAGACGGAGATGCCGCGGCTGGAACGGCTGCGGGATCATCTGCAGCGCGAGCTCGAGACGCGGATTCCGGACGCCGTGATTCACGCGTCAGGTGCGCCGCGTGCGCCGCACATTCTGAACATCTCGGTTCCGGGGACGGACAGCGAGTCGATGCTGATGGCGCTCGACATGTCCGGCGTCGCGTGCTCGTCCGGCTCGGCATGCCAGAGCGGGACGGTGGATCCGAGTCACGTGCTCGAGGCGCTCGGCGTGCCGCGCGAGCTTGCGATCGCGGCCGTGCGCATGAGCCTCGGCTCGCTCACCACCGACGCGTGCATCGAGCGCGTGGTGCAGCTCTTCCCCGCCCTCATCTCGAAGGCGCGGCGCCTCGCGGGCGTCGCGAGCTGAGATGACGCGCGAGATGACGCGCGAGCGTGTGCTCGTCGCGATGAGCGGCGGCGTGGACTCGTCCGTCGCGGCGGCGCTGCTGGTCGATCAGGGGTACGACGTGATCGGCGCGACGATGAAGCTGTTCTGCTACGGCGACGAGGTCCCCGACCGGCCGTGCTGCTCCCTCGACTCGATCGACGACGCGCGCCGCGTGTGCGAGGGACTCGGCGTTCCGCACTACGTGCTAAACATGGAGGACGCGTTCGGCCGCGACGTGCTGCAGAACTTCGTGAGCGAGTACGCGCGTGGGCGCACGCCGATTCCCTGCGTGCGATGCAACAGCTTCACGAAGTTCCGCGACCTGCTGCACAAGGCAGACGCGCTCGACGCGCAGTGGATCGCGACGGGGCACTACGCGCGCGCGATTGGCGGAGAGCTGTATCGGGGATTGGATCCGGCAAAGGATCAGAGCTACTTCCTGTGGGGGATCGATCGCGCGGTGGTGAGTCGGATGCTGCTGCCGGTGGGCGCGTTGACGAAGGCGGAGACGCGGGCGCGGGCGCGCGCTCTTGGGTTGAGCGTGGTCGCGGACAAGCCGGAGAGTCAGGATATCTGCTTCGTGCCTGGAGGCGATCACTCGGTTGTCCTGGCCAAGCACCTGGCTGTTGGCAACGCGGCGTTGAGTCGCGGGCCGTTTCTGCTGAGCGATGGGCGGCGCGTGGGCGAGCACGAGGGGTTCGCGCGATTCACGATCGGGCAGCGGCGCGGGCTGCCGGGCGGGTATGCGGAACCGATGTTCGTGGTGGCGATCCGGCCATCCGAGCGCGCGGTGGTGATTGGGCCGAGGGATGAGTTGCTGGGGCGCGGGATCATCGCGCGGGAGATGAACTGGCTGGTGAGCGAGGAGCCGGGGGTGGGGGCGCGGGTGGAGGTGCAAATCCGGCATCATGCGGCGCCGGCCCGCGCGGAGATCGTGAGGGTGGAGGGAGACGAGATCGAGCTGGCGCTGGACGAGCCGGTGAGCGCGATCAGCCCGGGGCAGTCGCTCGTGCTCTATAGCGGCGAGCGAGTGCTGGGGGGTGGGGTGATCGAGGCGGGGCGGGCGGCGGGAGCGGAGAGGGCGCGGCTGCCGATCTTCGCGGCATAGCGCGGGCGCGGCGCGTCAGCGTCGCTCCTCCATCAACGCCAGCACGTTCCCTTCCGAATCCCGAAGCTCCGCCAGCCAGAGCTCGTGGTCCGGCATCTTCGCGATCATGTGTGGCTCGTCGATGAACTTTACGCCTTTCGCGGCGAGGTCGTGCTTCGCGGCATCGATGTCCGGGACGAGGTAGTAGAGCACCGATGTGCCGGTCGGCTCCCCCTCCTGCGTGCTGAGCATCAAGCGCGTGCCGCCACAGTCGAAGAACGAGAGGTTTGGCCCGGCGTCGAAGAGATGTCGAAGGCCAAGCGCGTCCCTGTAGAAATCGCGCGCTCGCGCGACGTCCTTGCATACGATTGCGATCTGGCCGATGCGGGAGTTGCCGAGATTGGGCATGGTGGACTCCGATGAATGCACGCGGCCCTTGCCTGCAGGGGCCTGCGTCCGGTTAGTTACAGGAGCTAACTATCAGATAGTTACCTTAGCTAACTAATAGTATTGCGCATGTCGCCCGCATCCACAAGACCCCGCACCGTCGACCTCGCTGACCGCCTCCATTCCGCGGCCCTCCACCTCCTGCGGCGCCTCCGCCGCGAGGACGACGCCTCCGGCCTCCCCGCCCCCCAGCTCTCGGCCCTCTCCGTGATCGTCTTCGGCGGCCCAATCACGCTCGGCGATCTCGCCCGGGCAGAGCAGGTGCGCCCGCCGACCATCTCGAAGGTAATTGCCATCCTCGAGGCACAGAGCCTGGTCGAGCGAGAGGTCGATGCCCACGACCGGCGCGTGACACGCGTCCGGGCGACTGCCCGTGGCACGAAGCTGCTGCACGACGGCCGGCAGCGTCGCGTCGCCGCGCTCGTCGCCTCGCTCTCGGCCCTGTCGGCGCGCGACCGCACGCTGCTCACGCGTGCGCTGCCGGTGCTGGAGAAGATCTCGGGAACCGCGCGCGCGTCGAGATAGCCCGCGCGCCGTCACCACATCGACTAGTCGCCCTGCCTCGGCTCCAGATCGATCGACGCCGAGTTGATGCAGTAGCGCAGTCCGTTCTTTCCGGGTCCGTCCGGGAAGACGTGTCCCAAATGCGCATCGCACGCGCTGCACAGCACCTCGGTTCGGCGCATCCCGTGCGTCCGGTCGTCCGCCTCCGCCACCGCGCTGCCCTCGATCGGCGCCGTGAAGCTCGGCCATCCGCAATGCGCGTCGAACTTCGTCTCCGATGCGAACAGCGGCTCGCCGCAGCCGGCGCAGCGATACGTGCCCGTCTCCGTCGTCTTGGTGTACTTGCCCGTGTGCGCGCGCTCCGTCCCCTTCTCGCGCATCACCCGGTACTGCTCCGGTGTCAGCTGCGCCCGCCACTCGGCATCGGTCTTACGCACCTTCTTCGACATGCGCCCCCCTGAGGTCCAAGGAAGATTACCCCGACCGTCAAGGCGTCGCTCGCGTGTTCGAGTCCGCAAGGCTGGGTGGCGCAGTGTAGAGGATTCGTTCCGCATCCGCTGGCGTCGCGAGGCGCTGCACCGTCGCCGATTGACGCACGGCCTCCTCATTCTGCGCACGGGCGGCGGCATTTCGCGCTCGCGCATCCGCGCTCTGCCGGCACCCGATCGCACCGTCCAGCATGGCCAGCGCGGTGCAACACGTCATCAGCTCACGTCGCATCGGCCACGCCCTCGCGATCGTCGGAACGTGCGCCCGTCGTCAGCCACGCGCTCACATCCGCGGCGTGCGACGCGAGCTGCCACTCGTGCCAGATCGACAGCGCCATCGCGCGATGCGCGCCGTCGCTCTCGCCCTGCGCGACGCAGCGTTCGAGCAGCCAGCGCTCGAAGTGCTCCGGCGCGGGCGCCTCGCGCACCGCATCCTCGAGCAGCGTGCGCTGGATCTCGAGCCCGATCGAATCCGCCGTCGTATTTCGCGAGCGACGGCGCCGGCGTCCCTCGCTGGCATCGAGCGCGTCGAGCAGTCCGCGACAGAGCTCCACCGGCGAGACAGTCATGAAACGATGTCCACGTTCGGCGCCCATCCCGGGCGTGCCGGCCGCGCGTAGCCTCGGTCGTGCGCCACGAGATCGAGCGGGATGGTGGCGACGTCTACCAGCATCAGCGTTCGAATCGGGAGCGCGGCGAACGTCGTCGCGGCCTTGAGATATCCGTGACAGCTCTCGCACGTCTCGACGTGCCGAAGATGCTCCTCGCCCTCGGGATGCAGCGAACCGAGCTTCTCGTGATCGGCCTCGTCGCAGAATGCGCAGCGGAGCAACGGCAACGACCAGTCGGCGCTGCACGAGCCACAACGAAGTCTCCGCTCCCGCTCGATGCCGCGAATCTCCACCAGCGACGGCCACGCGCCGCACACCGGACAATATCCGCGCTGCCATGCGCCTTCCGCCCCGGCCGGCAATTGCCGCGACGCCGCCCGCAACAGCGGCATGGCGGCCACCTGCGCGAGCAGCGCGAGCGAGTCGATGGGCGCGCCGCACCGCTCCGCTATTTCCGCGAGGGCGCGATCGTCGCGCGTGACCGCGGCCCGGATTGCGTCACGCGCATCGATGTGGCCGCCGGCGGAAATTCCCGCCTCGCTGGCGAGCCGGCGCAGAAGATTCCCCGCGCGCTCCGAGTCCAAGCGGAGCACCGCCCCGTGCAGCAGCGGCGCTCCGGCCAGACGATCCGCATGCAGAGTCACCGTCGAATCCCAGGCGCGCTCCGGCTCCTCGAGCGCCACCTCGAGCAGATCCAGCCATGGCTGCCACGCCGGATCTACTTCTGTCGCCGCGGCGCCGGGAAGTCCCGCGGCAGCCCCGATTGTGCCAGTGGACCAGGACATTCCGATTTGGGCAAGAGACACGGTGTTCTGGAAAACATCAGCGAGCCGCCATGCAGCTGAAGCGCGGCGGACCGGTTTCCTACATCGGCGCCGGCGCCGTCGCCGCGTGCGCGCTTCGCCTCGGGACTTACGCACCCGGCCAGCATCGCAACGACTGCGATGACGCACGCGCCGCGCACTAGCGGAACACCTGCGTACCAACGACGTGGATTCGCTCGGACGAAAGCAGGATGACAGTTCGCAGCAGAAATCCGCCGACGAGCACGAGCACCGCAGGAATCACGACGCCGTGATTCGGGCGCTGTTGCAGGAGATACGGCACCACGATGCCAAGGACGATGACACCGAGCACGAGCAGCACTCCCCACGCGTTGAGCAGCGCTCGAGACGCATCGCCAAGCGAGAACAGGAGGCAGACGATCGCGAGGAGCTCGAGGATGAGCGTCACGCTATCGAACCGCGTCAGCCAGTCGGCGGTGGACGATGCTTCCACACGCCGCCACCGAGAGAGCAGCAGAAGCGACGCCATCGCGGTGGAGACCGCCGAAAAGAGGAACACGATGCCGAGCCACGAGGAATCGGCCCAGATCGGGCGGTTCGTGACGGCCAGGAGCACACCCGTGTATCCGGCGAGAGCGAGCCCGGATGCGATTCCTCCAATCGCAGCGACAGTCGCGAAGGGCGGACGCGCGAGAAAGCGCAGTCTCTGCACAACGGGCCAGTCTTCATCCACGACGCTCTCCAGCGCCGCGACAAACGCGAAGAAGCTGAACAGGAGCAGGATCCAGACGCCGTCCGACATCGGCGACCACCACTTGAATATCGGCCGGCCGGTGTGGTTCTGAATGACCATGTGCCAGAAGCGCAACGGCGCCGAGAGATCGACTATGAGCAGCACCCCGCTGATCACCGCGCCGGCAAGCGCGAGGACGCTCGCGATCTCAACGTAGGGGCGATCCGCCGGCCGGCCGAAGAGCCGAAGCAGCCCCGCAAGCATGAGCGCGCCGCCGGCGATTCCGCCGATGAAGAAATACAGGATGATGAACCATCCGAACTGCGGGGGCGCCGTGAAGAACGTGCTGGGCAGATTCGTCTGCATGCTCAGTCCTTGCCCTCGCGCGTTTGCGCAACCTCGCGCATGCGGTTCGCGCGCAGCGTCAGCGCACCCACCGCCGCCATCACGAGGGCGCCGACGGTCGACAGCAGCGAGCCACGAACCAGATTCCGCGACGGCATCCTCGGCTCGCGCGGCAAACCGTACACCTCGGGCTCATCGACGAGCAGGTAGAACGAATTGAGTCCGCCGAGCGGGCCGTTGGGATCGGCGCCGTAGAGATAGGCGCGCGTCTCGCCCTGCTCGCGCAGCTGCACGGCGCGCGCGGCCGCACGCTCCCGCAACTCCGAGATCGGGCCGAATTGAATCGAGTCCGTTGGGCACGCCTTCGAGCACGCGGGCTCCAGCCCCACACTCGTGCGATCGTAGCACAGCGTGCACTTCTGCGCCGTGTGGGAAACATGGTTGATGTCGATCACGCCGAATGGGCACGCGCCGATGCAATCGCGGCATCCGTTGCACGTGTCGGACTGGATGACGACCGTATCGAACTCCGTGCGAATGATCGCGCCGGTGGGACACACCTCGAGACACGGGGCCTGCACGCAGTGCTTGCACACGTCGCTCATCATGAGCCAGCGCCCTTCGTACGGCTCGGGGAACTGCTCGATGAACTTCACGTGCCGCCACGAGTCACCGCTCAGTCGAAGGGTGTTGTCGTAGCTCTGGCCGCTCATCTCGAGATTCGCGCCGCCATCGCCGCGCGCTGGAAGCTGGTTCCACTCCTTGCACGCGACCTCACAGGCCTTGCATCCGATGCAGATCGTGGTGTCGGTGAAGAAGCCAGTCGGCTCCGGCTTTCCCGAGGGCTGCGCGATGCGCGGAGCGATCGGCGCGGACGGCGCCGCGCTTTGCGACACGATTGACAGCGCGCGCGTGCCCATCAGGCTTTCTCCACGTTGCACACGAACGCCTTTCCTTCGTGGATCGGGACGTTCGGATCTCCCACCCAGCTGGTGAGATTGTTGGCGACATCGCCGACCACGAGGCCCTGCCAACCCCAGTGAAACGGGATCCCGACGTGGTGGACCTTCTTGCCCCCCAAGGTCATCGAGCCAATTCGATTCGTGACGAGTGCCCGCGCGCGAACCTGGTGGCGCGGCGAGGTGACTTTCACGAAATCGAGATTCGCGATTCCACGCTCCTGCGCAAGATCGCGTCCGATCTCCACGAACAGCTCCGGCTGCAGCTCGGCGAGATACGGAAGCCAGCGGCTCATCGCGCCAGAGAGATACTGCTCGGTGAGGCGGTAGGTCGTGATGATGCACGGGTAGCGGGGATCGCCCACCGGCGCGATCTGGTTGTACGGCTTCCCGCGCGACCACCACTTGAGCACGGGGCTCGACTGCTGCTTGTACAGCTCATTGTGCACCGGCGATTCCACGGGCTCGTAGTGCACGGGAAATGGCCCGTCCACCAGCCCGGTGGGTACGAAGAGCCAGCCCTTGCCATCGGGCTTCATGATGAACGGATCGGTACCCGAGTGCGCATCGAGTCCGATCCCGCCGGGCTTCGCGTGCGCCTGCGGTGCCTTCGTAAGCGTGAAGTCGGGGACGTCGTAGCCCACCCACCGGCCGGGCGGCTGCGCCTTGCCCGTGGTTGCATCGGGCGGATTCTGAGCGGCGCCGTCCCACCAGATTCACCGTTTCCGCTCGCTCCACGGCTTGCCGGACGGATCCGCGGACGCGCGATTGTAGAGCAGGCGGCGATTCGCCGGCCAGGCCCAGGCCCAGTTGAGCTGCGCCCCCGGCGCTCCCGGCGGATCCGGCTCGCGCCGCGCGGAGAGGTTCCGGTCCCACGCGGGGAAGACGCCGCAGTAGATCCAGCTCGCGCACGTCGTCGAGCCGTCGTCCTTCAGCTCCGCGAAGCCGCTGAGATGCTTCGTCGCGTCACCCGTGTGAAAACCGTTGATCTCTCGCAGCAGCTTGAGCTCATCCGGCTCGCCCGACGCATCCGGCCCGCTCGCCGAGGTGGCATCGCGCTCGTAGTCCCAGACGAGATTTTTCCACCCTTCGTCGCGCGGCAGCGTGCTGTTCGCGTACCTCGTCTTGAGTCGCTTGCCGAGATGGTAGTAGAACCAGGTATCGGTGCGACAGTCGCCCGGCGGATCCGCCGCCTTGAAGTGCCACTGCAGCATGCGCTGCGTGTTGGTGAAGCTGCCGTCGTATTCGCCGACCTGCGTCGCGGGGAGGAAGAACACTTCCGTCGGAATGTCTTCCACTTTCACCGAGCCGTCCGTGATCTCCGGACCATTCTTCCACTGCATCGCCGTTTCGGTGAGCCAGTTGTCCTTCGCCACTAGCCAATCGAGCTTGCGCATCGCGGCGCGCTGTGCGCTCGCGTTCAGCGAGGTCGCGGGATTCTGCCCGACGCAGATCATCCCCTTCACTTTTCCCTCGGCCATCGCCGACATCATCGCGATGTGCGAGAAGTCGCCGAAGATCTTCGGATGCCATCCGTACCCGTAGTCATTCTCGGGGCGCGCGGCGTCGCCGTACATGGATTTGAGATATGAGACCATGAACTTCGACTGATTCGCCCAGTAGCCTGTGGGCGCCGTCTCGGTCGCGAGATAATCGTGCAGGGTTTCGTGGCTCTTGAGCGTCGACGGGGCGCTCATGTAGCCGTGTATCGAGTGGTAGAGCGTCGGCACATCGGTGGAGCCCTGGATCGACGCGTGGCCGCGGAGCGCCATGATCCCGCCGCCAGGCCGTCCCATGTTGCCGAGCAACAGCTGCAGCAGCGCGCAGCAGTTGATCATCTGCACGCCGTCCGTATGCTGTGTCCACGCGACCGCGTAGGCGAAGCTCGTCGTGCGATCCGCCCCTGAGCTCTGCAGAATCGTGTCCGCCACGCGGAGAAACTTCGCGCGCGGACATCCCGTCACCCGCTCGACCATCTCCGGCGTGTAGCGCGCATAGTGGCGCTTGAGGAGCTGCAGCACGCAGCGCGGATCCTTCATGCTCGGGTCGAGATGCGGACTCGGCTTGAGCAGTGAATGCACGAGCAGGTCCCACTTCGTCGGCGACGCAGTGGTGCCGGCGTTCAACGGCACGCCGGGGCCACCCTCCCTCGAACGAGACTGCGGGCCCTGATGCTGCTTCTCCGTGCCGGCGCGCGCCGTGTACGCGACCTGTTCGCCCGTCACCTGCGTCGCGGTGCCCGCGTACTGCCAGCTCCTGGGATCGTAGTCGCCGGTCGCGCCGCTGAACGGCCAATCCGCGTCCTCCTTTCCCTGGCTGAGCCCCGAGAACACGCCGTCGAGATCCTCAGTGTCGCGATAGTCCGGCGAGACGATCGTCGACGCATTCGTATACGTGGACACGAAGCTCCGAAAGAATGGATCGGTGTTCCAGCGCTCGCTCGCGAGCACGTGGTTGATGATCCCGCCGAGAAATGCGATGTCGCTTCCCGAGCGAATGGGCGCGTGGATGTCGCAGTTCGCGCTCGTGCGCGTGAAGCGAGGATCGACGTGAATGAGCTTTGCCCCGTTCACCCGCGCGCGAAGCGGCCAGCGAAAGGCGACCGGATGACACTCCGCCATGTTGGAGCCCATGATCACCACGCAATCCGAGTGCGACATGTCGCGTGGAAACATCGTGGCCGCTCCGCGTCCGAGACGTGCACCGAGCCCGGGCACGCTCGAGCTGTGGCAGATCCGCGCCTGATTCTCGATCGCGACGATTCCGAAGCCGCGGCAAAACTTCTGCGCGATGTGGTTGAACTCGTTGTCGAGAGTCGCACCACCCAGGTGCAGGATGGCGGACGTGGCGTTGACGCTCTTGCCGTCCGGGAGACGCTCGATGAACGTGTCGTCGCGCGTCTTGCTCACCAGTTCGGCCACGCGGTTCATCGCCCACTCGAGATCGACGAACTCCCAGTCGGTCGCGCCCGGCTTGCGGTGCAGCACGCGCGTGGGGCGGTTGGGATTCTTGTGGAGCTGATAGATCGCCGCGCCCTTGGGGCACAGCGTTCCCTCGTTGTGCGGGCTGCGCGGATCGCCCTCGATGTTGACGATCTCGCCTTCCTTCACGTGGATGAGCGTGCCGCACCCGACGGAGCAGTAAGGGCAGATGCTCGGCACCGTCTTGCTGCCAGAGATGCGCAGCTCCTGCGCCTTCGCGCGCGCGGGGGCGAGTGCGAGCCCGAGTCCGACGACGCCACCGAGCGCGGTGCCCGCGCCGGCGCCGGCGGTGTACCGCAGAAAGTCTCGTCGAGAGAGATCCACGATTCTCCGAAGTGCGTAATCCGAAGGACGTCGCTTCTGGAAAGCCGCGGTCTCGCGTGGCGCGATTGGCGAGCCGCGTGCGCTACGTGTCCGCGATTTTCACAAGCATAAGCGACGCGAAGCCGATGCAATACCTCGACCACTCACATCGGTGCTGTTCTGGCGAACACGACCGCGACGGAAGCTTGTCAGTCGCTCGGATCCTGCCGATCCGGCTGATCAGCCGCGGTCGCTCTCCTCCGTCTCTCCGCCCGCCGGCCCGTAGAAAATCACCCACACGGTGAGGTCGTCGCCGAAGCTCTCGAAGCGATGCGTCATTCCTGCAGGCACAAAGAGAAGTTCTCCAGGGGCGAATGCGCGGCGCGCGTTGCCGCAGACGAAGTGCCCGGTACCCCTTACCACGACGTACGCCTCATCGCGCGCATGCGGCGTCTGCTCGTCGACGCCGCGCGGCGCGTAGAGCCCCGCCTCGAAGGTACCGTGACGATATACGATCGCGTACTGCTCTGCCGGAGCGGCGGGGAGCGCCGCGATCGCGCTCGCGATGTCGATCTGAAAGTCGCGACTCATTCGCCGTAGGGGATCCAGATGTTCTTCACCTGAGTCGCCTCGCGCAGGAACACGGGTCCCTCCGCGCGGGCGTGAAACCAGTCGAGCTGCGACGATTCGCTGACGGTGCGCTTCATGTTCGACGCGGAGGCGCGCTCGATGGCCGCGCCGCCGGCCGCGGAGCCGTGATACCACACCGCGCTCACATCGTCGTGCTCGGCGAGCACCAGCGCCAGCGCATCCTTCGGCCCGGTCACGATGTTCACCACGCCCGCGGGGAGATCCGACGTCTCGAGCACCGAGTACAGGTCCGTCGCCGCGAGCGACGCGCGCTCCGACGGGATCACCACGACCGTGTTCCCCATCGCGATTGCCGGCGCCACCAGCGAGATGAGACCGAGCAGCGGCGAGTCGTCCGGCGCCGCGATGCCGATGACGCCCATCGGCTCGTGCATTGCGAGCGCGACCCCACGGATCGACGGATCGTGCACGGCGCCGTCGTACTTGTCCGCCCACGCCGCGTAGGTGAACAGGCGGGACAGCGCGGCGTCGACCTCGCGCGCGCCGTCGCCGCCGGTCATCGATGCGATACGCGCCGCGAGCTCGCCCGCGCGGGCGGCGAGATTCTCCGCGATGTAGAAGAGCACCTGCGCGCGCGCGTGCCCACTCATGCGCGGCCAGCCCGCCGCAGCGTGCGCCGCCTCGACCGCGTTCCGGATGTCTTTCCGATTTCCTTCCGCCACCTCACCCACGAGCGCGCCCGACGCGCTCTCGATGCGACGCGAGCCGCCGCCATCGGGACGCGTCTGCTTCCCGCCGATGAAGAGCTTGGGCGTGCGATCGATGACGGGCAGCGAGCTCGCCGCGCCGGCTGCGCCCGCTCGAATCGTACCGCGCCCCTGCGACTCGGCGCCCGCCGTGGCACCGGTCGCGCGCGACTCCGCCATCGGGATCGCAGGCGCGTGCAGATACTCGTACATCCCCTCGCGCCCACCCTCGCGACCGAATCCCGACTCGCGATACCCGCCAAACCCTACCGCCGCATCGAAGAGATTCGACGAGTTCACCCACACCACGCCTGCCTTGATCTTCGGCGCGATGTCGAGCGCCAGGTTGATGTTCTCCGTCCACACGCTCGCCGCCAGCCCGTATGGCGTGTTGTTCGCGAGCGCGACCGCCTCAGCCGGCGTGCGAAACGTCATGCTCACGAGCACCGGCCCGAAGATCTCGACCTGCGCGATCGTCGCGCTCGGACTCACGCCCGTGAACAGCGTTGGCGGATAGAAGTAGCCGTCGGTGGGGCACGCCCACGAGGGCTGCCACATCGTCGCGCCATCATCGACGCCCTGCTTCACGAGCGCCTGAATGCGCTCGAGCTGCGACGGCGCGACGATCGCGCCGATGTCCATCGATTTGTCGAGCGGCGGTCCGACGCGGAGCTTCTCCATGCGCGCGCGCAGCCTGTCCATCAGTGCATCGGCGATACCCTCGTGCACGAGCAGGCGCGATCCCGCGCAGCACACCTGCCCCTGATTGAACCAGATCGCATCGACGACACCCTCCACCACGCTGTCGAGATCCGCGTCATCGAAGACGATGAACGGGCTCTTCCCTCCGAGCTCGAGCGACAGCTTCTTCCCCGACCCCGCGGTCGCGCGGCGAATCTGCCGGCCTACCTCTGTGGATCCCGTGAAGGCAATCTTGCCCACGCCGGGATGATCGACGAGCGCCCTGCCGGTGCTGCCGTCACCGGTGACGATGTTGAACACGCCCGGAGGCAGCCCCGCATCGTGCGCGAGCTCGGCGAACGCGATTGCCGAGAGCGACGTGAACTCCGCGGGCTTGAGCACCACCGTGTTCCCCGCCGCGAGCGCCGGCGCGATTTTCCACGCCATCATGAGCAGCGGAAAATTCCACGGAATGATCTGCCCGATCACTCCCACCGGCGTATAGCCGGGAAATTCCGCGTCGCGCAGCTGCGCCCACCCCGCGTGATGATAGAAGTGGCGCGCGACCAGCGGCACGTCGATGTCGCGCGTCTCGCGAATCGTCTTCCCGTTGTCGAGCGTCTCGAGCACGGCGAGAAACCGCGAGTGCTTCTGCACCGTGCGCGCGAGCGCGTACAGGTACCGCGCCCGTGTGTGCCCTGGAAGGGCAGCCCACCCGGGATACGCATCGCGCGCGGCCTTCACCGCCGCGTCGATGTCCGCCGCGCTCCCCTGCGCCACCTTGCCGAGCGACAGGCCAGTGGACGGGTCTACTGAATCGAAGCGAACACCCTCGCTCGGCTCTACCCACTCGCCGCCGATGTAGTGGCGAAACGAGCCGCCGTGCTTCGCGAGCCACGCGCGCGCGGGCGCGTCGCTCTCGAGCGCGGGGCCGAAGTCCATCGTCGCGGACGAATACAGATCTGCGATTGTCGCCACGCTCACACCATCGGGTGACGGTTCGCTGCAGAATAGCGGCCGGTGACGTGATGCTCCAGCTGTCGCTCGATGTCGCTGAGCAGTCCGCTGGTCCCGAACCGGAAGAGCGAAGGAGACAGCCACCGGTCGCCCAGCTCTTCCTTGATCATGATCAGCCACTCGAGCGCCGCCTTCGCGCTACGAATGCCGCCCGCCGGCTTGAGCCCCACTGCGTAGCCGGTCTCCGCCTCGTAGGCTCGAATCATTCGCGCCATCACGAGGCCCACAGGCATCGTGGCGTTCGCCGTCTCCTTGCCGGTGGACGTCTTGATGAAGTCCGCGCCCGCCATCATCGCGACGCGACTCGCGCGCGCGACGTTTCGCAGCGTCGCGAGCTCCCCCGTCGCGAGAATCGCCTTCATGTGCGCGTCGCCACACGCGTCGCGAAAGATGCGCACCTCATCGTACAGCGCGTCCCAACGTCCGAGGAGCACGTGAGCGCGCGTGATCACGATGTCGATCTCGCGCGCTCCTACTGCAACCGATGCGCGAATCTCATCGACGCGCTGCGCCATCGGGCTCAGTCCCGCCGGAAATCCCGTCGACACGGCGGCCACCGGAATCCCCGATCCCGCGAGCGCGCGCACCGCGGTCTCGACCATCGTGTGATAGACGCACACCGCGCCAACGCGAATGTCGAGCGCACGAACGCCCAGCGCGTCGACCAGATCCTCGCGCAGCGGGCGGCGCGCCTTCGCGCACAACCGCTCGATGGTGCCCGGCGTATCGTCGCCCGAGAGCGTCGTGAGATCGATGCACGCGATGGCCCGCAGCAGCCACGCCGCCTGATACTCCTTCTTGACCGTGCGTCGCCCGGGCAGCGTGGCCGCGCGCCGCTCGACCGCACTGCGATTGACGCGAATCGACGCGATCTCGTCCGCGCGCAGCTGCATCCCCGGATTCCCCGCGGACTCATCGTGCAGCCTGAGCGCGCGGTCGTGCAAGCCGCCTGAATTCGGCGCGGGCGAGGCCGGCGAGTTGCGAGTCACGCTCGTAGTTGGACGCTTGTAGTCAAACTCTAGTACTTCAGATCGCTCGACGCGGCAAACTCCTTCATCATCTGCTCCTGCTCCGGCGTGAGCTTCTCGGGAACGGTGACATTCGCCTCCACGATCATGTCGCCCTTCGCGCCGTTCTTTTCGATCCCCTGCCCTGGCACGCGAAAGCGTTTGCCGGGTGCTGTGCCGGGCGGAATCTTGATGGTCACCTTCTTCCCGGCGATCGTGCGCACGCTCACCTTCGAGCCGAGCAGTGCCTGCGCGATGTTGAGCGGCACCTTCGCGATGATGTCGAGCCCGTCGCGCGTGAAGAAGCGATCGGGCTGCACCTCGAAGTTGATGATCAGATCGCCCGGCGGCCCTCCATCGTTCCCCCCGCCGCCCTGCCCCGCGAGCCGGACGCGCGTGCCGGTCTCCGTTCCCGGCGGGACCGTGATGTTCACGATCTTGCGCGTGCGTACTTCGCCCGAGCCCTTGCACGTGGGACACGGCTTGGACGGCACCTGTCCACGGCCCAGGCACATCGGGCACGGACGGTTCACCGCGAACCCGCCCTGGCCGAAGGAGATCATGCCGCGACCGTCGCACTCCGGGCACTTCTTCCACGTCGCACCGGGCGCGCCGCCACTTCCCTTGCAGGTCGCACACTCCTCGTTCACCTCGAGCTCGAGGGGCACCTTCCCGCCCAGCGCCGCGGTGCGAAACGCGACCGGCACGATGACCTCGACACTGTCGCCCTTCTGCGGCCCGCGCGGGCGCTGCGCGCCGCGCTGTCCCGTGTTGCCGCCGAACATGGACGAGAACAGATCACCGAGTCCACCGAGGCCGCCGATGTCGAAGTCCTCCATGCGGGGACCGGGACCGGTGCCGGCACTCCCGCCGCCCGGATAGCTCGTGCGCGCGCCGCGCTGCTGGCGCTCGCCGCCGAAGCCACCGAACGCGCCGAGGCGGCGCATCTCGTCGTACTGTTTGCGCTTGGCGACGTCGCTGAGGACGTTGTTCGCCTCGGAGATTTCCTTGAAGCGATCGGCAGCCTTCGGATCGCTCTTGTTCGCGTCCGGATGGTTTTTCTTGGCGAGACGGCGGTATGCCTTTTTTATCTCGTCCTGCGTCGCCGACGCGGAGACCCCGAGGACTTGGTAGTAGTCCTTGCTTTGGGCCATGTACGCTAGGGCCTCGTCATCCGTTCCACTGCTTCACGACCACGCGGGCCGGTCGCAGCAGCTGTCCGTTAAAGCGATAGCCCTGCTGAAAGACGCGGGACACGAGGTGATCATCCTCGGGCGACAGCGCTCGTTCGGTGGAGACGGCCTCGTGAAGCGCTGGATCGAACGTCTCGTTGACGGGATCGATGAGCTCGAGTCCGGCAGCGGACAGTGCCTTCATCAACTTCTTGTTCACGACCTCGATCCCCTGATGGATGGTCTTCGCATCCACTGAGTCGGGGTCCTGCGCGGTGACACGTGCGAGATCGTCGAGCGAATCGATGAGCGACTTCACGAGCTCACCCTGAGCGCGCGTGCCGGCCTCCTGCCGCTCCTTCGACGAGCGCTTGCGATAGTTGTCGTACTCGGCGGCGAGCCGAAGGTAGCGATCGCGCTGCTCGTCGAGCTCGCGATTCGCCGCCGGAGCCGCGGCCGAAGTGCTCTCATTGTCGTCGCCATTGGAGCCGTCGGCGGCATCGTCACGCGATGCTGCCGGGCCATTTGGCAGATCGATATCATCCCTCACGAGTCCCATCCTGTCGAGTTGACGACGCCTCGCGCGTCATGGCGTAATTTCCGTCCTTTTGCCCGGTGGGTCAACGGCGAACGACCCCACCGCGGATGCTTTCACGAGCCCGTCCATGCTCGCACGCGAATGGGGCGCCTCTCAGTAGGCCGCGATCGCGCGACTCACCTGATCTAACGACGCCTGCGTCGCACGCAACCGGATTTCCTCGCGGTCACCAACATATTGGCGCCCCAGACTTCGCGTCTCCCCGAGCCCAGCCACAGCGATCCAGACGGTGCCGACGGGCTTCTCCGGTGTGCCGCCGCCAGGGCCCGCAATTCCCGTGATCCCGATCCCGATCTGCGTCCCCAGCGCCCGCGCGCACCCCTCCGCCATCTCGCGCGCCATTTCCTCGCTCACCGCCCCGTGCTCTCTCAGCGTTACGTCGCTGACGCCGAGGAGTTTCGTTTTCGCGCCGTTGTCATAGGCGATGACTCCGCCATGAAAGACATCGCTCGATCCCGGAATCGCCGTGAGGCGCGCGCCGAGCAGCCCGCCGGTGCAGCTCTCGCCCACGGCGATCGTGTAGCCGCGATCGCGACACAGGTCGAGCACGAGCTCCGCGAGATCCTGGCTCTCCTCTCCGTACACCACCGGACCTGCGACATCGCGAAGCATCCGCGCGGCCGCATCGAGCGCGACCTTCGCGGCGTCCGGCGCGAGCGTGCGCGACGTGAGCCGAAGATCGACGCCGGCCCATCCCGGAAGAAAGGCGATCGGCATCCCCTCGACGCTCCTGCCGAGCTCACCCAACCGCTCGGCCAGCGCGGACTCACCGATACCCGTCGTGCGAATCGTGCGCGAGACGATCGCGATCGGCGCGGCGCCGATGCGCTCGCGCAGGATCGGGAGGATCGAGTCGTTCGTGAGCCCGCGCATCTCGCGCGGCACGCCCGGCAGCATGGCGACCCATCGCCCCTGCGCGTCCTCGATCCAGAGGCCGGGCGCCGTACCGTGGTGATTCTCGAGCACGCGCGCGCCCGCGGGCACCATCGCCTGCACGATGTTCGTCTCGGGCATCTTCGCCGAGGTCATTTGCCAGAAGCGCGCCTCGATCTGCGCGACGATCGCATCATCGCGCACGAGCTCGCGCCCGAACAGCTTCGCGATCACGGGGCGCGTGCGGTCGTCGGCGGTGGGGCCGAGGCCGCCCGTCGTGATCACGGCGCCGGTGCGCTCGATGGCCTCGCGCACCGCCGCAGCGATCCTGTCCGCCTCGTCGCCGACGGTAGTGCGATGCACGATCTCGACGCCGATGCCTGCGAGCGTGCGGGCGAGGTAGGCGGCGTTGGTGTCGACGGTGAAGCCGAGCAGCAGCTCGTCACCGATAGTGAGCAGCTCGATTTGCACGTTGTATCCCTACGCCGCCGGCCGGCGAAGGTAGAGGAACTGCGAGTACAGCGTGAGCGCGACGGCAACGACCATCGAGACGACGTTCACGAGCCCGTTGAAGTACGCGAAGCCCACCCACCATGGTCCTGACCAGTGGTACTGCGCGGCAGCCGTCGCGGCGGCGAACCAGAAGAAGGTCGCGCCCACCCACGTCCACTGGAATCCGGTCTTCCACTTTCCCATGCGGCTCGCGGAGATGATCTCGCCCTTGCTCGCCCGGAACGCGCGATAGATGGTCATGAACGCTTCGCGCCCGAGCACGACGGCAATGATCCACCACGGAAGGCCGAACACGCCAAAGGGTGTGACGTAGGGAAAGACATCGTGCTGGCCCGGGCCGCCGGGGCCGACACCCGAGATCACACCGTTGACGATGCTGACGACGTGGGGCGACCAGAGGGAGAGCGACTTGCCCGAGCCGACGAGGACGAACATCGGGACGAATGTCGCGAGCAGCAGCAGCTTGTCGGCGATCGGGTCGAGCAATTTCCCGAGGTCGGTGACCATGCCGCGCGTGCGGGCCAGCTTGCCGTCGTAGTAATCCGTGATCGCCACGACCAGAAAGAGCACGAAGGCGAAGAGGCGTGCATCCCAGCGCTCGGTGAACGGGAGCGCCGCCACGACGGGTGCGGCGAAGATGCGGGCGACGGTGAGCGCGTTGGGGAGATTCACCGCGCCCCGTCGCGCGCCGTCGTCAGGCGAGCGTTTTCAGTACGAGCTTGCTCACTGCCTTGAGCGTATCGAATACGCCATCTCCCGTGACCGCCACCGCTTCGAAGTATGGTGCCCGCTCCACCCACTCTCCAGTGGGAATCTGATCGATGAGATTCTCGCCCGCATGGTACGGGTCGGGAGCGATGCGCTGCCGCTGCGATTCGAACACCTCGAACCCCGGGTTCAGCGCCGCCTGCAATTCGTTCAAGGGCGCCGCGTTCGGGAGATCGCGCTTGTTGTACTGGATCACGAACGGCATCGTCGAGAGATCATACCCGTACTCGAGCATGTTCTCGTAGAGGTTCTGCATCGCTTCCTGATTCGCTTCCATGCGCTCGACCTGCGAGTCGGCCACGAACACGATGCCATCCACGCTCTTCAAGATGAGCTTCCGGCTCGCATTGTAGTATACCTGGCCGGGAACGGTGTAGAGATGGAAGCGGGTCTTGAATCCGCGGATGGTTCCGAGATCCACCGGGAGGAAGTCGAAGAAGAGCGTGCGCTCGGTTTCCGTCGCGAGCGAAATGAGCTTGCCGCGAGTGTTCGGCTGCACGCGCCCATAGACGTGCTCGAGATTCGTCGTCTTGCCGCCCAGGCCGGGGCCGTAGTACACGATCTTGCAGCTGATCTCGCGGGCGGCGTAGTTGATCATCGACATGGCTGTCTCCCTCTCTACTGAAACAGTCGATCGATCTCATCCTCGGCGCCCGCCAGGATGTTCGGCTGATGCATGGTATCGCGGGCTCGCTGGAACATTGCGGTGAAGAGTCGAGCCAGCTCCTCCACCGTGCCCTTCACCTTGAGTCTGACCAGCCCGAGCGTCGTGCGGTTGTCGAACAGGATGACGAGAATGACGCGGCGCGCGATGTCCACCAGATACATCGACTCCTGCTCGCCCTGATGGAAGAGGGAGTTGAATTCCGTTTCACCGATGAGGCGCGCGAGCTGGTCGTTGGCGCTGAAGTCGGCGGCGGTGAGGGTGGCGAAGGCGGTGGCGTCGAAGCGCGGCTGCTCGCCGACGGTGGCCACGAGCTGCCCGGAACGATCCACGAGCAGTGCGCAGCGGGCGTTGCTCTCGTACAAAAACTGCTGGAGCGATCGCATGATCGCTCCGAGGTCATCTTCAGTGAATGACCAGCTGGCAGCACCAACGGGCATCGAGGGTCCTTCAGACGAGGGACTGTTCCATTTGGCGCAGGAGACGCTCGCCACGACGACGCAGCTCGGGGCGCTGCTCCCAGGCCACGTAGTCACGCAACAGCACCACGTTCTGGGCACTCGCCGTCCCACCGATGTGCCCCAAAGCCGCCAAACGGCGCCAGGCGCTCGCGCTGAACAGGTTGTACCGGTCACGGTGGGTCTGTTGAGTCCAGACGATCAAGCCCACCACAACGCCACCGGCGAAGCCCGCCCCGGCCGCCTTCCACGAGATCCGTGTCATCACATCTCCCGTCGCGCGGAAAGTGCCTGCGCGATGGTGACGCCGTCGGCGTACTCGAGGTCTCCGCCCACCGGAAGTCCGCGGGCGATGCGCGAGATCATGGGAACGTGTGACGCGAGCTGGCGCTGCACGTAGAGCGCCGTCGCCTCGCCCTCGAGGCTCGGATTGGTGGCGATGATCACCTCGCGCACGGTACCTGGCGCGACGCGCTCGACGAGCCGGTCGACGTTGAGGTCTTCCGGCCCCACGCCATCGAGCGGTGACAACCTTCCATTGAGCACGTGATAGACGCCACGGAACTCACCGGCACGCTCGATCGCACCGATGTCGCTCGCCTCTTCGACGACGCAGACCACGGCACGATCGCGCCGCGTGTCGCCGCAGATGTCGCAGGGATCGCCCTCGGTGAGATTGGCGCACACGGAGCAGCGATGCACGCGATCGGAGAGCCCGCCCAGTGCGTCGGCCAGCCGCCGGCTCTGTTCCGGCGGCTGCCGAAGCAGATGGTAGGTGAGTCGGAGCGCGGTCTTGCGCCCGATCCCCGGCAGCCGGGAAAGCTCCGTCGCGAGCTCGTCGATCGCAGACATCAGAAGGGCATCTTGAACGGGAGGTTGAGCCCGCCCGTCACCTTCTGCATCTCCTCCTGCGCGGCTGTGGCTGCCTTCTTCTGCACCTCGGTGATCGCGACTAGCACGAGGTCCTCCAGCATCTCGACGTCGGCCGCGCTCACAGCCGACGGATCGATCTGGATGCGCTTGATCTGCCCCTTCCCGTCGGCGGTCGCCGTGACCATGCCGCCGCCGCTCGTGGCGGTGAGCGTGAGCCTCTCCATCTCTTCCTGCATCTGCTGCAGCTTTCCCTGCATCTGCTGCGCCTGCTGCAGCATCTTCATGAAATCAGCCATGACATCCCGAAGAAAAGTGACTCGCGGAGCGCAAGCTACCGCGTTTGCGACGCGCGCCGCAACGGACGCGTGATGTCAATCCATGAGCTCGAGATCGAGCTCGCGCACGGCCGCGTCGAGCGATGGATCGCGCCGGCGCAGCGAGGAGAGCCGCTCCGCCTTCACCGCCTCAGCGGAGAGCCGGCGCGTCGCGCCTTCGCGCACCGGAAGCGCTGAGGGCACCCGCACCTTGATTCGCGTCGCCCCCTCGAGCGATGTTCCGATCGCCGCGAGCAGCTCCTTCGCGCCATTGATGATTGGCGCCTCCATGTGGCCCAGCTCGGGCGTGAGCTCGAAGGTGATCTCGCCCGACGGCGACACCTCGACCGGCGTCGCGTGCTCGAGCGACGCGACGAGCGTCATGCGGCCGTCGGCGCGCAGGCGCGCGAGAATCGGCTCCCAGCGCTCGCGCAGCCCCGCGACGGACAGCGGCGGCCGCTCGACTGCCGGCGCCGTTGCCGCGGGCGCTGGCGACGCTGCGGGCTGCGATGCGTGAGCCGGCGAACTCGCCGCAACGGGCGCGCCCTCGCGCGAGGGCCGCGCGGGTGCGGGTGCAGGCGCGCGCGGCGGCAACGGACGCGCGCGCGCGCGGTCGTCGCTCTCTTCGCTGCCACCTTCGTCGGGCCCAAGCCCGCGCAGTACTTCCTCGAGCGATACCGTGCGATCCATCAGCGCGAAGCGCACCAGCATCGTCTCCACGAGCATTTGCTGCTGAGCGCTGCGACGAAAGCGCGGCTCGAGCTCCGTGATCGAGCTCAACATCCGCAGCAGATCGCCAGCGGTGAGCAGGCCGGAGCGCTCGACCAACGACTCGCGCGTGCGCTCGGACAGGTCGGCGAGTCCGCCAGTCCCATCGCCCAGCGCGAGCGCAAGCGCCGCGCGAAGGATGTCCGCGAGGCCGCCGAGGAACGCGCCGAGATCCGCACCCGCATCCACGAGCCGCGACACGGCGGGAAAGATCGCGCCGGCATCGCGGGCGGCAATGAGGTCGTAGATGGCGAGATACTCGTCCTCCGCGATCAGGCCGAGCGCCTCGCGCACGCGCTCAGCGGTCAGTACGCCTTCGCCGAGCGAGAGCGTCTGGTCCGTGAGACTGAGCGCGTCGCGCATCGAGCCGTCCGCCGCTCGCGCGAGCATCGCGAGCGCGTCCGGCGTCGCCTGGACGTTCTCCGCCTCGAGCACCGCGGCGAGGCGCGCGCGCACATCGGCGGGACCAATTCTCTTGAAGTCAAACCTTTGTAGTCGGCTCAGCACCGGCGCGGCGGCCTGCGCGATCTTCTGCGGCTCGGTGGTCGCGAAGACGAATACCACGCGCGGCGGTGGCTCCTCGAGCACCTTGAGCAGCGCGTTCCACGCCTCGCGCGTGAGCATGTGCGCTTCGTCGACGATGTAGACCTTGTAGTGATTGTCGCCGGAGGGCGCGTACATCGCGCGCTCGCGCAGGTCGCGCGCGTCGTCGACACCACGGTTCGAGGCCGCATCGATCTCGACCACATCGAGACTCGTACTCCCGGACCAGATGCGCTGGCAGCTCGTGCACACCCCACATGGCTCGCCGTCTTCAGCCTTGTTCTCACAGTTGAGCGCCATCGCCAGCACGCGCGCGAGCGTCGTTTTCCCGACGCCGCGCGGCCCGCACAGCAGATAGCCGTGCGCGACGCGCCCGCGAGCGATGGCGCCCTTGAGCGTGTTGCTGACGTGCGACTGAACCGCCACGTCGGCAAAGCGTTTCGGGCGGTATTTGCGGGCGAGCGAGATGTACATGGCGGCGGGAAATGCGAGGAGAGCCCGGCGGTCTGCCCGCCAGGCTCTCCTCGACCGGTGCACTGCGAGCGTCTCACGACGCATCTGTTTTTCGCGCGGAACTGCCGCCCTCATGGTGCAGCGCTCAGCCTCCGCGCGAATATCCCAGGTCTGACGAGGCGAGGAACGGCACCTCATGCCGCTGCTACCTTTCGGTCCTGACGGAGTTAGAGGGCGAACTTCCCTCGGGACCTGGGACAACCGAAATATAGGCGGCGGAGAGAGGCGCGACAATAATCGTCCCGCCCCGCGCCCGCGTTCAGGGCTTGCGCGTCACTTTCACTTTCGGCACGGTCACCGTGGTCGTCTCCTTCTTCACCTCGATCGTGGGCGTCACCGCCGTGATCGTGTCCTTCGACGTCGTCACGGTGGGCATCTTCACGGTGTCCGTCTGCGTCTCGACGCGGGGCGTCTTGACCACCATGTCGCCATCGGCATTCTTACTGCAGCCGGCGAGCGCACCCGCCAATAGTACGAGCACTCCGAGGCCAGTTTTCACGGCGCGAGCTCCATTAGGGTTGGCGCTACCGTAAAGCAACCTTCGAGCCAACCTCAGCCTTCAAATGTCTCGCGCTGCAGCCTTCTCGTACGCCGTAACTCGTATACCTGCCCAACCTCGCCGCCGAGGATGAAAATGAGCGCGGCGTAATACACCCAGAACACCACGATCACGATGCCGTACAGCGTCCCGGCATACAGGCTGCCCGGATTGAACGAGCCGATGTAGGTCGTGAACAACTGCTTGGCGAGCTCGAACAGAACGCTCGTGAAGACCGCCCCCACCAGTGCCGGCTCCCACCGAATCTTCCTGCTCGGCAAAAACTTGTAGAGCGCGAAAAACATCCCGGTGATGAACATCAGCGCCAGCACGTTCCCCAACCAGTACTCGAGTCGCAGGCGAAAGGTGACGCGGATGCCGGCGGTCGAGAGCGCGTGCAGTGTCTTGTTCGTCGCGATCTTGAGATAGGCCGAGAGCACCGCGTAAGCGACGAAGAGCACAGTCGACAACACGGTGATCTTGATGTCGAACAGCTTCCCCTTGATGAAGTCGAGCCCCTGCTCGATGTCGAACACTTCGCTGAGGACGGAGCGCAGCGTTCCGAACAGGCGCGTCGAAAACCAGATGAAGGCGACGGCGCCGAGCAGGCTGACGGAGCCGCGCGCCTTGATCACGCCTTCGACGAGCGTGCGCAGCTGCGCATCGCTGGTCTCCGCGTGCGGCGGCAGCAGATTGTCGATGAAGGCCCACACGGTGCTCGATGACTGCTCGGGTGACTCGTTGAGAACGTAGCCGAGTCCGGAGAGCAGGAGCAGCGTGAACGGTACCGCCGCGAGGAGCAGGTTGAACGCAATGCCGCCGGCGAGAAACGAGATGTTGTCCTCGCCGGCGACATCCCAGAGACGACGCGCGTAGTCCTGCACCGCCCACCAGAGGCGGTGGAGGATCGAGCGACTCCTCATCCGGTCCGACAGCCGATCGCCGGACTGCTACCCGACGAGCGGATCGTCGGACTCCGAGTCCATCGGCAGGGGCGGATTGATGACCGGGCGGCGGGCGGACCGCGAGATATCCGCGCCCGCCTGATAGGCCGCCTTCGTTTCCGCCAACCGTGCCTCGAGCTCCTGGCGCGCCTGCGCCGCAGCCTCCCGGCCCGCGCGAATCGCCTCCGTCGCCTGGTGCTTCTTGAGGTCGATCGCCTGCCGCGCCGAGTCGATCGTGGTACCAACGCTGTGCTTCGCCTTGGAGTATCGGTCGACCACGGTGTCGCTCAGATCGCCAGCGGCCTCCCTCGCAGCCTCCTTCATCTGGCCCGCCTTGCGCTTGATGTCGCGACGAGTCTCCTCGCCGGATTGCGGCGCGAGCAGGAGCGCGATTCCCGCGCCGATAGCAGCGCCGAGCAGGAAGGATCCGACTCCTCCGCCGCTCTTTTCCTCAATCACGTAATACCGGTCGTCCTCGTCTTCCTCGTGTCGCGACATACGGACTCCTCGTTGTTACCGACGCCCCTTGGCCTTCCCTTTCGGCTTCTCCGTTCCCATTTCCTTCGCCGCGATCGCCTTCGCCCCAGGCTTCACCGCACCGTTCATCTCTGCTCTGTCACTGGCCCCAATGAGCGACCCCAACTCGTTCCGAACCTCGCTCTCCGCCACTCCGAGCGTGCGGGCGGTGCGCTCGACGTCGCCGCCGGTCGCGGAGAATGTTCGCAAGAGCATCTGTCGTCTTGCATCGGCAAGGGTCGCGCCCACGGCGAGCGTGACTGTCGCCTGACTATTGTCCACCTGCGCGCGAAGCCGTCGCGGGATGATGTCCGCCGTTCCTATGCTGGCGCTCTTCGACATGATGACGGCGCTTTCGATCGTGTTTCGCAACTCGCGAACGTTCCCGGGCCAGTTGTGCCGCAGAATCCACTCGATGGCGTCGTCCTCGAAGGCGTGGATCTTCTTGTTGTTCTCGCGCGCGAACCGGCTGAGGAATTCGGTCGCAAGGAGCTTGATGTCGCCGACGCGATCTCGCAGCGGCGGCAGCTCGATCTCGACGACGGCGAGTCGATAGTAGAGATCCTCGCGCAGCTCTCCGTCATCGAGCGCCTGTTGGAGATTCTTGTTCGTTGCGGCAACGACGCGGATATCGACGGGGATCTCCTTCTTGCCGCCGAGCCGTCGCACGGAGCGCGACTCGAGGGCGCGCAGGAGCTTCACCTGGATGTCGGTGGCCATCTCGCCGACTTCGTCGAGGAAGAGCGTGCCGCCGTCGGCCATCTCGAAGGCGCCCGGCTTCTCGTTCGTCGAGCCGGTGAAGGCACCCTTCTCGTGGCCGAACAGCTCGTTTTCGAGAATGTCCTTGGGAAGGGCGGCGCAGTTCAGCGCGAGGAAAGGCCCCTTCGCGCGGTCGCTCTTGTGATGGATTGCGCGAGCCACCAATTCCTTGCCCGTGCCGCTCTCGCCGAGGATGAGCACGGAGGCACTGGAGGGCGCGACGGCGTCGAGGATGCCGTAGACGCTGCGCATCGCCTCGGACTGACCCGTGAGCTCGCCGTAGTGCGTGAGCGTCTGGAGCTCGGAGGTGAGGGCGCGGTTGGTGCGCTTCAGCTCGAAGCTTTCGATTGCCTTCTTTATGAGCGCCTTCAGCTCGCTCAGCTTCTCGGCGTTGAGCGGCTTTTCGATGAAATAGAACGCGCCGCCATCGGTGACGGCATCGACGGCGGAGCGAATCGTTCCCTGCCCCGAGATGACTATGCACTCGGTGGCCATCTCGCGCTGGCGAATCTCACGCAGCAGGGCGATGCCATCGATCTTGGGCATCTTGAGATCGGCGAGCACGACACCGAAAGGCTCGGCGATGAGGCGCTCGAGCGCCCGCTGCCCATCGCTGGCGATCTCGGTATCGTAGCCTTCGTCGCGGAGAATGGCGCTCAACCCTTCGGTTATGGCGCGTTCGTCATCGGCGATCAGAATCTTGGCGGTCATGTGTTCGAATCGACTCCAGCGCGCATGCGCGCGGGGAACAGGAGAGCTGTCTCGTCTTCATCGGAGGTGATCCGAACGTACTGCTCGGCGGCGAATCGTTCCATCCTGGCCGCGATGGGTCGACCGGCGCCGCCGATCATGCGCAAGGAAATAAACCCGTCGGAATCGCCGAGCTTGCCGGACACTTCAAGATTGGCCCCGATAGTGACGTCGAGCGCTTCGGAGAGGAGCGCTCGAACGGTGTCACCATCGGCCTGCACAAACATGTGTTCTGCCTCGTAAACCACGTCGAGCGAACCGCCCGCCGCTATCGCAATCGCCCTGTACAGTACCATGAGCGGCCGAAGCGCGACGCTCAAATCTACCGGGACAGCGAGGGGGCGCGCCAACGCCAGGAGGGCGTCAACCAGAGGAATGGTCCGTTCGAGCTCGGCTGCGGCAGCCGAGGCAAAGGGCTCGAGCGCGATTGCCTCCGTTCCATGCCGCGCGCTTCGCGAGCGCACGACCTCGAGGTTCAGCGCCAGCCCGTTGAGCGGGTTCTTCAGCTCGTGGGCTGCCCGGCCAGCCAGTCTCCCGAATGACGAGAGCCAGAGGGCCGGGGCGTCGTTTGCAGGCTCACTCGCCAGCGTCCGGGTCGTCGGGCGCAGCCACCACCGTGACGCCTCCGGAAATGCGGCGACGCTGCACGGGCGCCTTCACGAACTGCGCGACCGCGTCCGCCGTGCCGCCGATGCGAAGCTGCTCGAAGAGAAAGCTGAAGGTCTTGTCGTACGCCTTGGCAAACTTCTCCTTCACATCCTCCGGCAGCTCCCACAGGTCTTTCTTGAAGGGACCGAGCGCCTTCTTGCGGCTCTTGTAATAGAACTGCTCGTCGGAATCGCCCTTCTTGCGCTCCTCCTTCGCGTTCTCGTCGAGCCATGCGTAGACGCGCTTGCGCAGCTCCGCGGGCATCTGCTCGAAGAGAATGTTCTGGAAGTTGGTTGCGAGATGGATCTCCGCCGTCTCGATGCGCGGGAAGGTGTCGAACGCGCTCTCGGGAAGCGTCGACGCGCCGTGCTGCACGGCGCCCGACATGCCGAACTCCTCGCGCGCGACGCGCGAGAGCGCCTCGAGCGCTTCGAGATCGAGCTTCACGTCCGCGATTCCGCCGTCGGGAAGCACGACTCCGCCGTGGGATGTTCCCGTCTGCACCGAAATTTTCGACAGCCCGACGGTGCCCGCCGAGCGTCGTTCGAGCGATGCGACGAAACCGCGCATGAACGCGCGCAGCTCGGGGACGGTGCTGTTTTGCGTGCCGACCTCACCGATCTCGCCGCCGATGGAGATCGTCACGCCGTCCGGCTCGATCGAGCGCACGTACGCCGCAATCTCGGCGGCCGTCTCGTAGTTGAGCTCCTGCTGCGCATCGAGAGACGCCAGCGAGATGTCGACCAGCGTGGATGTGTCGACATCGATGTTGTAGAAGCCGGCCGACACCGCCTCGAGCGCGAGTTGCTTCACCGCGGCGACCTCGCCGGTCGGGTCGGCGGCGAACTTCTTCGCGTTCACCTGGAAGTGGTCGCCCTGGATGAACACGGGGCCGCGAAAGCCTTCGCGCAACGCCGCCGCGAGCATCACGGTGACGTACTCCGACGGGCGCTGGGCGGTATACGCGATCTCGGAGCGCGCGATCTCGAGGATGAAGGCACCGGCATGCATCCGCACCGCGGTCCGGAAGATCGCGCGCGCGGTATCGTAGGACATGCCGCGGACATTCATCGCGGGAACGGTGAACCCCTTCACTTCGCCGCGTCCGCGGGCCGCGTAGAGCTCATGGATGGAGGCGGGGCGCACGCCAACGGCCTGCGCCGTCTCCCAGATCATCCACTGCGCGTGGTCCTTCGCCTGCCCTTCGCCGAAGACGGCCTGACGGACGAGCATGTCCATCTTCGTCGAGCGCAGCGCGTCCTCGTTGCGGACGGTGAGCCGCCCCTTCTGCACGTCTATGTCGCCGCCGAACGCGGTCGCCGGGGACGTTCCCTGAGCCTGCATCAATCCTCCAAAGTCGTCATCACCGCCCACCGCACGCGGTAGCCGGAAGATGCAGGAAAGTCGCGAACAGGTCACCCGGAGGCAAGGGTCGGAGCCCTCGCATCAGGCGATGTTGACCGTCAGTCCGTCGTAGGCGGGCAGGAGGCCCGGTGGGAGTGCCGATTCGAGCGCCGCGTGGAAGTTGTCGTGCGTGAGGTGCGTGA
The DNA here is from genome assembly GCA_036564355.1 of Gemmatimonadaceae bacterium. Lineage (GTDB taxonomy): Bacteria > Gemmatimonadota > Gemmatimonadetes > Gemmatimonadales > Gemmatimonadaceae > FEN-1250. The sequence continues at coordinate 31,422 of DATCPC010000182.1, forward strand.
GATACGTGCGCTCCGCACCCACCGCGCGAGCCGTCTCGATCGCCTCGGGAACGCTCATGTGCGTGGGATGCTGCTTCCAGAACAGCGCGTTCAGCACCAGCACCTTCACGCCGTGCAACGCCTCGATCGCCGCGGGAGGGAGGAGCTTCGCATCGGTGATGTATCCGAGCGGGCCGATGCGGTAGCCGAACACCGTGGTGTGCCCGTGCGGCACGGCGAGGGGAAGCACGGTCTCACCCGCGATCTGCACCGCGACGCCCGGCTCGAGCGTCGTCAGCTCGCCCTCGGGCTTCGTGGTGCCCGGAAGCGGGCGCATGCGCTCGTCGAAGATGTACGCGAAGCGCTGCTCCAGCGTGCGCACCGTTTCCGCCGGCCCGTACATGCGGAGCGCCGACCTCGTCCGCACGCTCAAAGCGCGCACGTCGTCGATGCCGTGGATGTGATCCGCGTGCTCGTGTGTGAACAGAATCGCATCGACACCATCGATGTCATTGGCGATGAGCTGCAGCCGAAGCTCCGGCGGTGTGTCGATGAGAATGCGCTTCCCCGCATCGGTCTCCACCAGGGCGCCGCTGCGCGTGCGCTTGTCCCGCGGGTCGCTCGACCTGCACACCTCGCATCCACATCCGATCTGCGGAACGCCAAAGCTCGTCCCCGTGCCGAGGAAGGTGAGCTTCACACCACCTCGACGCGGAGCAGATTGGTGGTCCCCGGCACGTCGAAGGGCACGCCGGCCGTCACGAGCACCCGGTCGCCACGCTTCGCGAGCCCGCGGCGCTCGATCACGAGGCGCGCATGCTCGAACATCTCCTCGTAGTTTGGCGCGCGCGGCACCAGCTCGGGGATCACGCCCCAGACGAGCGCGAGCTGCCTGTAGGTGCGCTCGACATCCGTGAGCACGAGAATCGCCACGGCGGGCCGATGCGACGCGATGATCCGAGCACTGAAGCCGCTCTTGGTGAACACGACGACCAGCGGTGCGCCGAGCGACCTGGCGGCGGCCGTCGTCGCGGCGGCGATCGCATCCTCGGTCGCGACGTGGCCATCGACATCCTCGGGCACCTCGAACCTCGCGTGCGGGAGGGGGCGGCGCTCGATCTCCATGATGATGCGCGTCATCGCGCTCACCGCGAGCTGGGGGTAGGCACCGGCCGCCGTCTCGGCCGACAGCATCACCGCATCGGTGCCATCGAGGATCGCGTTCGCGACATCGCTCGCCTCGGCGCGCGTCGGGCGCGGGTTCATCACCATCGATTCGAGCATCTGCGTCGCAGTGATGACAGGGCGGCCGAGTGCGTTGCAGACAGCGATGATACGCTTCTGCGCGATCGGAACTTCTTCGAACGGCAGCTCGACGCCCAGGTCGCCGCGCGCGACCATCACGGCGTCGGAGGCCTCGACGATGCTGCCGATCGCCGCGAGCGCCGTGTCCTTCTCGATCTTCGCCACCACGAGCATCCCCGCCGGAATCAGCAACCGCAGTGACGAG
>DATCPC010000186.1:0-19320 GCA_036564355.1 Gemmatimonadaceae bacterium
GGTCTGCCGTGCGCAACGCACGCATTCAGCTCGTGAGCGCGCTCAGTGCCGCGCGCGGCGCGGCGCAATCGCGGTCGGAACGCGTCTCCGTCGCCATGGACAGCACCGCAGGGCTGCTCCGCATTTTCGCCGACTCGGACACGCTGCTGGTGCGCCCGCTTCGCGCCGAGCTGGGCGTCGCGTTCACGGCGTCTCGCAATTCAGTCATCTACGGCGCGAGCGGACGCGGCTACGGCGCGGCAAACTCCACGATCGTGTTGAGCCGCGGCGCCGCCGCCGAAACGGTGTACGTCGCGCGGCTCGGTCGTGCGCGATGGTAAACGCCTACGCCACCACTGCGTCGGCGGCCACCGTGCCGAAATCGTATCCCGGCACCGAGATGCGAGGAATCGGAGTGCCGAGCGTTCGTTCGATGAGACGGACCATCGAGATCTCGTCCGCCGCCATGAAGGTGAACGCATCACCCGTCGCCGCCGCGCGCCCCGTCCGTCCAATGCGATGCACGTAGTCCTCGGCCTGCGCGGGCACGTCGTAGTTGATCACGCGCGAGATGCCGGCGATGTCGAGTCCTCGCTGCGCGATGTCGGTGGCGACGAGCACACGAATCGTCCCCTTCTTGAATTGATCGAGCGCATCGGTGCGCTGCCCCTGCGACTTGTCCGCATGCATCGCGAGCGAGGCGATCCCCTCGCGATCGAGATTGCGCACTACTTTGTCGGCACCATGCTTCGTGCGCGTGAACACGAGCACGGAGTCCAGCTCGGTCTTGCGCAGCAGCTCGACGAGCAGTGCGCCCTTTCGGTCGCGCGGCACGGGATACACGGCGTGGGTGACGGTGCTCGCAGCTTGCGTGCGAATTCCAACCTGCACCACCACGGGCTTGCGGAGATACTTGCGCGCGAGCGCCTCGACCTCGGGGGGCATCGTGGCGCTGAAGAGCAGCGTCTGGCGGTACTTCGGGATGTCGGCGACGATGCGATTGAGCTGCGGCGCGAAGCCCATGTCGAGCATGCGGTCGGCTTCGTCGAGCACGAGCACCTCGAGGTCGTCGAAGGCGACGTTCTGCCGCTCCATGTGATCGAGCAGCCTACCCGGCGTGGCGACGATCACGTCGACGCCGGCGCGGAGCGCCTGCTCCTGGGGGCCGAGCGGAACGCCGCCGTACACCACGGCGATCTCGAGCCCACTGTGAATCGCGTAGCGGGCGAACGTTTCCTTCACCTGCACGGCGAGCTCGCGCGTTGGCGTGAGGATGAGCGCGCGTGTGCGATGAGGCCCGCCGAGAAGGCGCTGAACGATGGGGAGCGTGAACGCGGCGGTCTTGCCGGTGCCGGTTTGCGCGAGTCCCATGATGTCCCGCCCGTTGAGAATGAGCGGGATGGCGCGAGTCTGAATCGGTGTGGGTGTGGTGTAGCCTGCATCTTCGACGGCGCGGAGGAGCTCTGGCGCGAGCATCAGCTCGGCGAACCTCGTCGGCGTTTCTGTTTCCTGTGAATCGATTTTGTCTGTCAAAATGCTCTCGAGCTCGGCGCCGGGGCCGCAAGTCCATCGAGTGTTCGATGGGGCCGGCGCGCTGCGAATATCGCGAGGCACGTTCGTGCCGCGCTCGCCGCTCCATGCCCCCGTGGTGAAACCGAGCGGGGTGCGGATGCGGTACAGCGACCTGTGGTGCTCTAGTTTCCCTGCCCCGCTCCGGGGGCAGACTGCGCGAGCGCCTGAGAACGCAGGATGTGTATGTGCCCTTTTGTGCCTACCTGGGAAAGTTAATCCTTTGGCGACAGCGGGCGCTACGTGAGGTTGATCGGTCGTCCCGAGTGCCGGGCAATGACGCCGAGCCTGAAGGTGATGTCACTCCAGCGCTCATCGGCCGTTGCCTGCAGCTCGAGCGGAAAGCCGGGCCACGCGTACGCGTTGTCCGACCGCATCGTCGCAGTGCGCTTCGGCGGATGCCATACTCCACCGGAGTCGCAGTCGTCGATGAGCCGCTCGTAGAGTTTTGTCCATTGATCGTTGCGACGCAGAAAGCCCAGGCGCGCGAAGATCTCGAGCCAGAAGAGCGCGGCGGGCATGTCGGCGTCCGCGGCATTTCGATGCGGGAGTGGATCGCCGAGCACGAGGTGGGGCTCAAGCACGATCTTGCTGCCGATCATGGTGGCGGCTTCCTGGCGCGGTTGAGGCTGCGACAGCTGGACGTAGAGGCGGTCGAGCAGGTCGTAGTGTTCGCTGCGGTAGAGCGGCATGTGCGCGAGCATCACGAGCGTATGCACCGATGGCGGCGACGCACCGGGTGCGAGCACGTGATGGTTGCCCACGCGGATGAACGGCTTTTGGGCGAGCGGAGACTTGAGAAATGCGTCAACGCGCTCGAGGATGCGACGGGCGGCACCGCGGAGTCGGGGATCGTTCTCGTAGCCCGCCTGAGCGAGGGCGGCGGCAGCGGCCTCGCGCAGCAGTTGGCGCCCGTGCCGCACTATGGCGAGCTCTACCTTGCCTTTGCCGCCCAGCTCGTACAGGTAGGCAGGGTCGTCGTCTTCTGCGAGCAGGCGGAAGAGCACGCGCCGCGCCTGAAGCAGCGGCGGCGACTCCCGATCCCACCCGTATTCCAGGAGGCGGCGTACCGCGCTGATGGTGCCGATCCCCTTGTAGCGCTCGGTTCGCGACGAGGGGATGGCGAGCATGTTGTGGTTCCAAGTGCCGTCGGCACATTGGCTTAGCGCGAGCTCAATGGCCGGCTTATAGGCGTACGGAAGGGCCGAAAAGCTGCGCGAGTTGTTGAGCGGTAAGCGGGCCACCTCGATAGCGGCGCGATACTGTATGGGCGGTGGCGCGAATTCCAACAGCCAGGAAAGCGGGAATTCCAGCGGAGCGGGAGGGGAGGCCGGGGCGGCCGGCGCTGCCGCAGGAATGCTCGGCATCGGACTACTCGGAGTCGGCAAAGCTGTCACTGCGCCCTCGATATGTGCGTAAGCCCTTGAACGGCAACGAACTCGGCCCGCGGAAACGCGTCGGCCCAGCCCGGCGCGGAACGATACCATCTTTTTCGCGAAACGCTAGGTAGGCGGAGCGCCTTAACAACGCTCCATTGCCCTCGTCTACCTCCTCGAACGGCGCGACGAAGCGGTTGCGTGCCCACAGAATTCTGGAGGATCTCAAGATGCTTCGCAATAAATTGATTGCACTCGGCGTGGCGATGACGCTCTCCGCCGGTCTTTCGACGATCGCGGGCGCGCAGGCGACCGTAAGTCCCGAGCGATCGAGCCAACTTCGCGGCGACACCCGCGACATCCGCTCCGACTGTCGCGATCTTCGCGGCGACCGACGCGACCTCGGTGGCGACCGACGCGATCTTCGCGGCGACCGACGCGATCTCGGCAGTGACCGCAGGGATATCCGGTCCGACAGCCGGGATCGTCGCGGCGACCAGCGTGACCTGCGCGGCGACCGTCGTGATCGGCGCCGCGACCTAGACTCCCTGCGCCGCGATCACCGCAGGCTTCGCGGCGACCGTCGCGACCTGCGTCGCGACCGCAACGACCTGCGCCGTGACAGCCGCGAACGCCGGCGCGACAGCAGGTAGCCACACGCAGCATGCGGCACGGCATGCACGCGATGCGATCGTGCTGCGAAGTCATCACGAGCCAGACGAAGCCCGGCCCTCCACGCGCCGGGCTTCGTCGTGTCGGGTTGGTGCCTCGCTTGTGATAGCCACTTGCCGCCCGCATCTTCAGACTCATGATTGAGAGTCTCCGCACACGTGCCGTGCACAAGGTCCCGGACCGCATGCGCTTCGAGGGACGCGTCCTCCTGCTCACGGAGGACCCGGCGCTGCTGCACCGCCAGCTCGCCGGCGAGGACCTGCCATTCGACGCCTCGGCTCCAACCGGTTCCGCGACGCATCCCAAGCTCCGCGACAACATCTCGACCGACGAGATCACGCCGGCGTACATCTGCTACTACTTCGACGACACCCTCGGCCAGTTTCCCTATCTCGGGCTCAAGGCCGGGGAAGAGTTTCCGATGGTGCGCGGATCCGTGCGCGCCGGCGGATTCGTCGCCAGCGCAGCAGGGACGCGGCGCGGCAAGGGCTCGTCGCGCGAGGCGTCGCCGTACGCCGAGATGCATGCGGGGATCAAGATCGTCATCGCGGAAAGCATCGAGCGCATCTACCGCGAGAACTGCCAGAACCTCGGCGTCTTCACGTCCACGGACTTCTCGCTCATCGAGCGCATCCGGAATGGAGAAGAGATCGCGCTCGAGGAGCTGACGCGCGGCGAGGGCGGCATTTCTCGCGGCATCGTCGAGTACGGCGGCCTGTTCAACTACAATGTCGCGCGGCTGCAGGGGCTCGTGCAGGTTCCCGTCGTCTCGACGCCGAAAAAGCCGATGACGATCGGCGAGAAGATCTTCGCACGGCATTGGGTGCTCGATGCGGCGGAGGGGAAGGTCGGAATTCCCGCGGTGCAGCCCGGCGACCAGGGCTTCGTTCGCACCGACATCCGCTTCAGCCACGAATACGTGACGCCGATGGCGGCGATCTTCTTCGAAGAGCTCGTGGGCAAGGACGAGCCGGTGAACGATCCCGCGTCCGTCTTCTTCTTTCGCGACCATCTGACGTTCCTGTCGCAGGTGATGCGCCCCGAGCACGTGGAGATGGGACTGCTCGATGTGGCGAACCAGCTCGAGGCAAAGCAGCGGATCTTCGCCGGCGAGAAGGGGATCAAGCTCTATGGCGAGCTCGATCGCCTGAACCTGCACGGCGCGCTCTCGGCGACGGGATCGGAGGCGATCTGCCACTCGAAGATTCTCGAGGCACACGCCGAGCCCGGGCAGATCATCATCGGCTCGGACTCGCACACGCCACACGCGGGCGCCGTGGGGTGCATCGCGTTCGGCGTGGGCACGACGGCGATCTTCAATTCGTGGATCACGAAGGATGTGCGTGTCGAGGTGCCACCGACATTTCGCGTGACGCTCCGAGGGAAGAAGCCGCGCAACGTCACCGCGAAGGATTTCATGCTCGAGATCCTGCGCCATCCGTACATCAAGGGTGGCTCCGCGATCGGCCAGATCATCGAGTACGCGGGCGACGCGGTCGCTGCGCTCTCGGTGGACGAGCGCGCGACGATGACGAACATGGCGGCCGAGGTTGGCGCGTTCACGGGGATCATCGCGCCGGATGCGAAGACGGTTGAGTATCTCGTGGGCCAGCGCAGCATGTCGGAAGAGACCGCGCGCGCGCTGTGCGACGGACTGTACTCCGACGCGGGCGCGACGTACGTGGAGGAGATCGAGATCGATGCGGCGTCCATCCGTCCGATGATCGCGCTGCCGGGCGACCCGGGGAACGGGATTCACATCGACGAGAAGCACGGCGATGTGCGCATCGACATCGCGTACGCGGGCTCGTGCACGGCCGGCAAGAAGGACGACATGGACATGTACGCCAAGGTGTTCAGCGAGGCGCTCGAGCGCGGCGAGAAGGTGGCCGAGGGCGTGCGCTGCTACATCCAGTGCGGATCGCAGGAGGTCTTCGCGTACTGCCGCGCGAAGGGCTACGACGAGGTGTTCGCGGCGGTGGGCGCGACGCTGATCGAGCCGTCGTGCGGCGCGTGCATCAATGCCGGGCCGGGCGTGTCGCGCACGCGCGAGGAGGTCACGATCTCCGCCATCAACCGCAATTTCCCCGGCAGGTCGGGGCCGGGGCAGCTCTATCTCGCATCTCCCTACACCGTGGCGGCATCGGCGATCGCCGGGCGTATCGTCGCGTGGGACGCCGATGCCCGCGAGCTCGCGCATGCGTAGTACCACCACGGGCCGCCGCAGAGCGTGTCCGTGCCAGCGCGTGTCACGATTCACAAATGCGCGGTGAATTCGTCGATGTCGGCGGCGTTCGCCTCTATTACTACGCGGCCGGAAGCGGTGGCGACGGCGAGCCGATCGTATTCCTGCACGGTTTCCCGACTTCCTCGCACATCTGGCGCGATGTCGTTCCGATGGTTCCACAGGGACGTCGCGTCGTCGTCATCGATCTGCTCGGCTATGGCCGCAGCGATCGCCCCGAGGGGCGCGATCTAAGCATCAAGGCGCACGCAGAGCGTGTGCTCGCGCTGCTCGACGTGCTTCGCATTTCGTACGCGACGATCATCGGCCACGATCTGGGCGGCGGCATCGCGCAGTATCTCGCGGTGCGCCATCCCACGCGCGTCGCGCGGCTCGGGCTCGTGAGCTCGGTTGCGTTCGACTCCTGGCCGACGCGCGAGGTGCGACTCGTCAAGGCGACGCTTCCGCTCACGCGCTATCTCCCCGCGATATGGGTGGCGTCCGTGCTCCGCTCGGATCTGCTGCGCGGATACTCGGATGTGCAACGCGGCGGGCACTCTGTGGACATGTACATCCTTCCGTTCGAAGGAGGCGAGGGGCGCGACACGCTGCTGGAGCATCTCGCCGCGCTCGATCCCGACGAGACGGAGGCGCTCGCGCCGCGACTCAAGGACATCGTGGCGCCCACCGCGATCATCACTGGGGCGCACGATCCATTTCTCGGGATCGAGGTCGCCGAGCGTTTGCACCAGGCGATCGGGGGCTCGACGCTCGAGGTGATCTCCGACGTGCGCCACTTCGTTCCCGAGGTGGCCCCGCAACGCGTCGCGGACGTGATCTCGGACCTCGTCGAACGATGACTACGAGGCTCGAGACGTTCCGGGCGATGGTCGCGCAGCATCCGGACAACGTGCTCGCGCGATTCGGACTGGCGAACGAGGCGCTGAAGGAGGGGCTGCACGCCGAGGCCGTGGAGCAGCTGCGCGCGTACCTCGCATCGTACGATGACGAGGGGAACGGATTCGGGCGGCTCGCGCTCGCGCTGGAGCGACTCGGCCGCGTGGGCGAGGCGAAGGACGCGCTAAACGCGGGAATCGCGGCAGCGCGTCGATTCGGCCATCCGAGCATGGCGGCGGAGTTCGAGGCGCGTCTGGAGGAGCTGGACGAGGGGTGAGGGCGGTCGGCAAGACCGCCCTCGGGATAGTTACCGCAGCGCCGCCGTCGCCTTGTTCAGTGCATCCGCCGCGTTCGTGAATCGCGTCGCGAGATCGTTCATCTCCGCCTGCGCGAGCTTCTGATCGTCGGCGCGAGTCGCCTCGTTGATCGACGGAAAGACCATGTTGGAATAGCCGTTGTCCTCGTCCGCGGCGTAGATGAGGTTGCGAAACCAGGGGCGGGTCTTGAGTCCCTGTGGGCGCGTGAGCGCGCGCTCGACCAGCATGAGCGACGCGTTGGCACGCGTGCTCGCCGCCCTCGACGGCGAGCCCTTGGCAAGCGCCGCGTCGCGCGCCGCCGCGAAGGTCGTCGCGGAATGCTCGAGCGCATCGATCGATGCGCTCAGCGCCGTGGAGTCGAGCGTCCACTTCTTCGCAGCCGCATTCTTGAGTGTGGTGCCGAGGTGGATGCGCATGTCGCGCGCGAACTCCGCGTAGTCGTAGGGGAGGATCTCAGCGTTCGCGAGACGAAGCACCATGGCGGCCGCGATCCGTCCCGAGGTCGCGTGGTATGCGTACGTCGGATCGCCGAACGTCGACATCCAGTGGTAAGAATCGAACTGGGAGTGATAACTGCCGCCGGGACCGTGGTACCCCCAGTCTTCGATCGGGATGCCGAGGTGGTTGTAGAAGCCGGCGAAGTCCGAGCCCCCACCCGGATCACTCATTGCGGGCTCGACGCTGTCGGGGATCGATTCGGACTTGCGCCACACGGAGTACACGGAGCCGGCGCCGCTCGGATCGGGGACCTCGCGCGCAACGTCGCGCAGGGTCGGACGTAGCGACGGCGATCCGCCGGCGCCGAAGCGCGGTCCGTCGGCCGCGCCATCCTGATTGAAGTACGCTACTGCGCCGCGCTCGAGCCGAAGCGAGTCGTCTTCGACGTATTCAGTGGAGCCGAGCAGCCCCCACTCTTCGGCGTCCCAGGTGGCGAAGAGGAGTGTGCGCTTCGGGCGCCATCCCTTCTTTACCTCGGCGGCCACCGCGCGCGCCGCCTCGAGAATGCTCACGACGCCGCTGACGTTGTCGCCGGCCCCGGGCCCCCACGCATCGCGATGGCCGCCGATGATCACGATCTCGTCGGGGAACTCGCTTCCGCGCACGATGCCGAAGGTGTCGAAGATGTGCTTGATCGGACTGGTCGCGGTGTCGCTGCGCACGATCACGCGCGCGGCAACCGGGCCGGGACCGACGTGATACCGAAAGGGGAGCCCGCCCTGCCAGGTCTGCGGAATCTTCGCGCCGCGGATGCCGCGCAGCAGCGCAGCGGCGTTCTTGTACGAGGCCGGCATCACAGGGATGTGTGGCACCTGCATCTCGCTCAGCGGAATGCGCTTCGCACCGGGATGACTCGGGTAGCCGGGGGTGCTCGGATCTCCGTTGTCGTTCATGACGCTGCCGCGCTGCACACCGGTCTCGGTGCGCATCGGCCCTTCGGGGTAGACATCGCCGCGCACGTAACCATCGTCGGCAGGGTCGCTGTAGATGATGAGTGCGACCGCGCCGCGCTTCTCCGCCTCGCGTGCCTTGATGCCGCGGTACGAATGCCCGTAGCGCGCGATCGCGACCTTTCCCTTCACCGACACGCCCATGGAGTCGAGCTCCTTGTAGTCCTCGATCAGTCCGTAGTTCACGTAGACGACGGGCGCGCTCACATCGCCGGTGCCGCTGTAGCCGTTGGCGATGATCTTCTCGAACGCGGGCCCACTCGTGGAGTCACCCGCAACCGGTCCCTCGGCCAGATCGAGCGAGAGCGTGTCGGGGGAGACGCGCCACAGCTTGATCTCGGTGGTGTGCGGCATCCACACGTCGTACGATCGCACTTCCGTCTGCAGCCCCCACGACTTCATCGCATTGATGACGTAGTCTCGCGTGCGCTCCTGCGCCGGCGTCCCCGCGATGTGCGACTCCTTCGAGAGCTCGTGCGAGTGCCGGCGCGCGCTCGCGCTGTCCGGACGCGCGGTCACGTTCGTCTCGAGATCGAGCTCGGCGCGCGCCGCGGCGGGCGAGTAGCCGGGGGTGGCGGGAGTCTGCGCGCCGAGTGAGGCGGCGAGGAGCAGGAGAGAAGCGGACAGCGTACGACGCATCATCGCGACCTTGGTTCGGGATTCGTTGAGCCTGCGTGAGCGGCACCGGTGTGCCGCCTGTCGAACTGCATCGCGGTGCGCTCGGGCGCCGCGTGAATTGCGCCTTCGGTGTACATGCTGCGCGGATTCCAGAGCACCCACCCCTCGACTCCGTTCGCGTAGCCGGCCTCGATCTGCGCCCGGACTTCCGTGGCGGTGTAGTGCGGCGGACCGAGCGTGAAGTCCTGATACCAGGGGCGTAGCACCGCCGCGCCGGGGACGCTTGCGGACCGGCGATGCGCATCCTTGAGGCCGTGCGCGACCGTCTCGTAGGGGTGCGCGTTCGGCTTCCCGATGCCGTACGAGCCGGGATTGTAGTGCGACGGATACATCATCGGGAGCACCACGTCCACGGTGTTCACGAACTGCTCCCACTTCTGCCCGATCCCCATGTCGGTGGTGTCGGTGGCCGTGAGGCCGAACACATCCGCCGTCACCGGGACCCCGAGCGGCTTGAGTCGCGCGCGCGTGGCGAGCAGCTGCTCGCGGATCACCTGCGCGCGCACGCGGCCGCGCGCGAGCGGAAAGGTCGCCTCTGATACGAGCCGCTTGTCATCAGGGAATCGAACGTAATCGAACTGTATTTCGCTGAAGCCCAGGTCGACGGCTTCGCACGCGAGGTCGGCCGCGTAGCGCCAAGGGCCGTCCTGGTGAGGGTCGAGCCACGGGTGCCCTTTCCTGTCCCGCCACGGGGTGGCGGGATCCGCCTTTCGCCGAATTGCCCACTCGAGCTTCGTGCTCGCGAGCAGCGGATCCTTCGCGACGACGATGCGCGCGATGGGATAGATGTGATGCGCGCGCATCGAGTCGAGCATCGCGTCGAGTCGCGCGTGCGTCATCGGGCGATTGGTGTCCGCGCCGATCGCCTGCGCGAGCGGCACGCGCGACCGGTAGAGGACGAAGCCGCGATCGTCCTTTACGTCGATGACGAGCGCGTTGACTTCCGTGCGGCTCGCGAGGCCGATGAGCTCCCAGCCGCGATCGCCGAGCGCGGCCCAGCGATTCACGTAGAGGCCGCGCACGACTTTCGGCTGCGGAACGAGTGGCGGACGGAGATCGGGGAGTGAGTCGGGGAAAGTCGCGCGCGCGGGAGCGGGGCAGAAGGCGGGTTGCGGGGCGGGGGCGGCGGGGGGCGGAGGCGCGGGCTTGGGAGCTTGGGCCGGACTCGCGGATGCACCGGCGATCGTGACCAACATGAAGGCGAGGGAGCGCACGCTAGGGAGCATCCCGCAATTTATGTCGGCACATCCTTCACCGCTCCGGGTTGCGCGATGTTCGCTCGAGTGATTCGCTGGCGAATTGTTTCACGTCATATATGTTCCGACTGCCGGCCGATGAAACCCATCCGCCGCTGTCCCATCGTTACTGGAGACACTATGCCACGTTCAGTTGTCGTCATCTCGTTCGCCCTGTTCGCGCTGGTCGTGGATCTTCCAGCGCAGCGGTTTGCTCCGCCCCGTGCGGAGAAGGTCGCGAGAGTCGACACCCTGCATGGCGACGAGCGGGTGGACAACTATTACTGGCTGCGCGACAAGGCCAATCCGAAGGTCATCGCGTATCTGGACAGCGAGAATGCGTACACGGCTACGGGGATGCGCCACACCGAGGCCCTTCAGAGCAAGCTCTATGGCGAGATCTTGGGCCGCGTGAAGGAGACCGACCTGACCGCGCCTTATCGTGATAAAGGCTACTGGTACTATTCGCGCACCGAACGGGGCAAGAGCTACCCCATCCTCTGTCGCAAGCGAGGCTCGCTCGATGCGAAAGAGGAGATCTACCTGGACGAAAACGCGCTCGCCAAGGGAAAGAAGTTCTTTTCGATCGGGGGACTCGAGATCAGTCCGGACAGCAAGAGAATTGCGTACCTGGAGGATACGACCGCGCTGCGCGTGTACACGCTCTACGTGAAAGACTTGCAGACCGGAAAGCTTCTCGCCGACACCCTCGGTACAATCGTTCCCGGGCTCGCGTGGGCGGATGACAATCGCACGCTTTTCTACTCCACCGCCGATTCAGCGCGACGGACCAACGCCATATGGCGTCATGTGCTGGGCGCTCCGCGATCCGGAGACGTGAAGGTGTTTCAGGATGACGATGTTCTCAACAACGTAAACGTTGGGCGCACGAAGAGCGGAAAGTTCATCCTGATCGCGGACGACGGATTCACGAGCTCCGAGTGGCGAGCCATTCCGACGGCGGCGCCGAGCACGGCACCGCGCGTGCTCGCGCCGCGACGCGCGAACGTGGAGTACACGGTGGACCACATCGACGGCGCGTTTCTCATGATTACGAACGATGGCGCGCGCAACTTCAAGATCATGCGCATTCCGGAGAATGATTTCTCCCCAGCGAAGTGGACCGTCTGGCAGCCGCACAGCGACTCGGTATTCGTGGAGGGAGTCGAGCCCTTCAAGCATTTTGTCGTCGTATCGGAGCGATCCGGAGGCCTGCGTCGCCTGCGAGTCACCGATCTCACCACGACCGCAACGCACTTCATCACCTTTCCGGAACCGTCGTACGGAGTATTTCCGACGCAGAACGCCGACTTCGCTTCTCCGGTGCTGCGTTTCCAATACTCCTCGCTGGTCACGCCCGCGTCGACGTACGACTACGACATGGCGAAGCACATCCGCGCATTGAAGAAGCGGCTGGAAGTGCCGGGCTATGTACCGTCGCGGTACGAGGTCAAACGACTGATGGTGCCAGTGCGCGACGGCGTGCACGTTCCCGTGTCGATGCTCGTGCGAAAGGGATGGACGCAGGATGGCAGTCATCCCCTGCTCCTGTACGCATACGGCTCGTACGGCATTATCACCGAGGCAACGTTCAACTCGCCGGCGCTCAGCCTGGTCGATCGCGGATTTGCCTTCGCTATCGCCCACATCCGGGGCGGACAGGAAATGGGACGCCAGTGGTACGACGATGGCAAGATGCTGAACAAGAAAAACACATTCAACGACTACGTCGATGTAGCGGAGTATCTCGAACAGCAGAAATTCACGAGCGCGGACAAGATGATCGCGAACGGCGGGAGTGCCGGCGGCCTTCTGATGGGCGCGGTATCCAACATGCGCCCGGATCTATTCCGCGCGATCGTCGCCGACGTGCCCTTCGTGGACGTGATCAACACGATGATGGATGCGTCGCTTCCACTGACTTCGCAGGAATGGCAGCAGTGGGGCGACCCTCACATCAAGGCGCAGTACGAGTACATGAAGACGTATTCCCCGTATGACAATGTCGAGCACAAGGCGTATCCGTGGATGCTCGTCACGTCATCGCTCAATGATTCGCAAGTGTCCTACTGGGAGCCGACGAAGTGGGTTGCCAAACTCAGGGCCATGAAGACGGACGACAATCCGCTCTATTTTAAGATCAACATGGCGGGAGGTCACGGGGGCAGCTCCGGTCGCTACGACCGGCTGCACGAAATTGCGTTTCGCGAGGCCTTCATGCTCGACGCGGTCGGCCGATCCGAGGAAGCGCGGATCGTGCAATGATCTCGATTTCGAATCTGCGTACTCTCGCGTTCTCACTCTGCACGTGCGCGGCGCTCGTCGTTCCGCCCCTCGCCGCGCAGCGCCCGAACCGACCCGACTGGACTGCGCGCTTCCAGGCGATCGTGGCTGAGAAAGGGCAGAAACCCGACAGCGTTCGCCTGCACGAGTTGTTCGCGGTCGATTGGGATTACACCAACATCGAGTACCCCGAGTCGGCGACGTACTCCGGCTACAAGGGGCAGAACGATAGGTGGACGGATGTCTCGCTCGCCGCCATCAACCAACGCAAGAAAGAGCTTCAGAATCCAATGACGGCGATCGCGTCGATCGACCGCTCGTCGCTCTCGGAATCCGACCAGCTCAACTACGATCTCTTCCGCCGCGGCGCCGAGGACGCGATCGCGGGCACACGGTTTCCGAGCGAGGAGCTCGCGATCGATGCGCGCAGCGGGCCGCAGCTCCTCTCGCAGACACTCGAGCTGAATCCGAACGCGACGGTGAAGGACTACGAGGACATCGTCTCGCGCATCGACAAGCTCGGCGCCGTCATCGACCAAACCATCGTGCTGCTGCAGAAGGGACTCGAGGCGAAGGTCACGGCGCCTCGCATCACGCTGCGCGATGTTCCCGATCAGGTGAAGGGGCTCCTAACCGCCGATCCGATGCAAAGCCCGGTTCTCGTGACGCTCACGCACTTTCCGACGGGCATCCCCGCCGCGGACCAGAAACGCCTCACCGCCGCCGCGGTGAAGTCGTACACGGAAAAGGTGAAGCCCGCCTACGAGTGGCTCTACACCTTCCTCACGAAGAGCTACATCCCGGGCGCGCGGGAAACGGTCGGCATGAGCGCGCTCCCCGACGGCGCGGCGTGGTACGCGTACAATGTCCGCATCCAGACGACCACCAATCGCACGCCGGCGCAGATCCACGGGACGGGACTCGCCGAGGTAAAGCGCATCCACGGTCAGATGGACAGCGTGATGAAGTCGATCGGCTACAAGGGCACGTTCGCGGAGTTTACGAACTTTCTGCGTACCGATCCGAAGTTCTTCTTCACCGACAGCGCCGATCTCGTGCGCGCATACCGCGACATCGTCAAGCGCATCGATCCGGAGCTGATCCACCAGTTCGGACATCTGCCGCGGTTGCCGTACGGTGTGACGACGATCCCGTCGTACAGCGCCAAGTCGGCGACGACCGCGTACTACCAGCCGGGATCCTACGACGCCGGGCGCCCCGGTTATTACTACGTGAACACGTACGCGCTCAACACGCGCCCCAAGTGGGAGATGGAGGCGCTCTCGTCGCACGAGGCGGTGCCGGGACACCATCTGCAGATCGCGATCGCGCAAGAGCTCACCGGCGTGCCCGACTTCCGTCGCTTCGGCGGCTACACCGCATTCGTCGAGGGATGGGCGCTGTACTCCGAGAGCCTCGGCCCCAGCATCGGCCTGTACAAGGATCCGTACTCGAAGTTCGGCCAGCTCACGTACGAGATGTGGCGCGCGATCCGGCTCGTCATCGACACAGGAATCCACGCGCAGGGCATGTCGCGACAGGAGGCGATCGACTACTTCGCCGCCAACTCGGCGAAGACGCAGAACGACATCGTCGTCGAGGTCGACCGATACATCACCACGCCGGGTCAGGCACTCGCGTACAAGACCGGTGAGCTCAAGATCAAGGAGCTGCGCGCGTACGCCGAGCAGCAGCTCGGCGACAAGTTCGACATCCGTGAATTCCACGACGAGATACTCGGCCAGGGCGCACTTCCGCTGGATATTCTCGACGCGCGGATTCGCGCGTGGGTGAGCGAGAAGAAGACGAAGGCGTAGCGCCCGCTACCACCCCAGCAACGCCGCCCAGAGCTGCGGATACATCGCCATGCTCTGCGCGCGGTACTGTGGGCGATAGCCGAAGAGCACGACGTGCCCCTTCCCTTCCTTCACATCCACCAGTGCTGCGCGCCCGCGCAGCTTCTCGCCACCGAGCAGCCATCCGGATAACAACGCCGAGCTGGTGGATGGATACACAGCCGCCGCCGTCGCACGCGTGGAGTCCGTGATCTCGAATGCCGGGCCGCTCTCGAACCACGCCGCCGGATGCGCGAGCATCAGCCTGTTGAGTGGATGCGACTGGTCGATGTTGAGCGCGAAGAGCGATCCCGGCGCGTAGAAGTCGCGGTCGCTCACGCCCTCGAGCACGTTCTTCACCGGCAGCTTCAGGTACTCGATCGCCCACCGACCGGCATCGTTGAAGGTGACGAGCGTTCCGCCGGCGTTCACGAAGTCGTGCAGCGCGGCGTCGCCCGCTGTGCCCAGGCCACCCTTGAGCGAATCCGGATAGCCGGCCTCGCGCGCACCCTGCTGCAATCCGCGGGGAGATTCGTCGGGCAAAATGATGGCGTCGAAGCGTGAGGCAAGATTCCCCGCGTGCACCTCGCGGTCGCCGATCACCGTGAAGGGAATGCGATACTGGTCGAAGACGAAGCGCGTCCATCCCTCATCCATCGATGGATTCCAGCTCCGGTAGATCGCGATACGCCGCGTCGTCTTGTCGCTGAGGCCGGGCACGTCGAGCCTGGGCGGCGGAATCTGGCCGATCGGATCCGTCATCGTCACCGGAAAGGAATCGACCGCAACCGCGCCCACTCCCATGAGCAGCGGCAGCGTCTGCGCGGTTACATCGTACGGAGCCTTCGGCGGCCCGCCGGGATATTCGTGCAAGTCCGGATAGTGCTGATTCTCGAGCAGGGCCTTGGCGAATCCGCCGTACGGCTGATCGGTGAGCACCACGTAGGTGCCTGCCGAGAATCGCACGCGATTGGCGACGAAGGGCGCGGTGGCGCGCCGGATCTCGACCTGCCCGCGTTGCAGAATGCGAAGGAGGGTGCGCAGCGAGGATTGATCCGGCTGCTGCATCGGAATCAGAAACGCGGCCGGCCACGCCGCGCGCTGCGCGGCGCGCTTGCCCTGCACCGCCCGTTCGCTCACGCGCGAGAAGTTCTCGAGCCACGTCGTGCGAATCGGCGCGGTCGCCGAGAGAAGCGCCCACGACGCGCTCACCTGATAGTCGACGATGTTGCCGATCGTCCAGGTGCCGCCCTGCCACGGGACGAGGAAATTCCACGACGACACTCTCGAGTCGTAGCCGCGACCGGGCTTGAGCGAGTCGAACGGCGTCGCCAGCGGCGTCGCGAGGCTCGCGCTCGCGGTCTCCGTGAGGATGCGCGCGCCACCATGGTAATGCTGGTACGCACGACTGGGCGTCCACGCATCGTACGTCGAGTTGTTCGAGATCCCGGTCTTCCCCTGCGCCATCAGACGCCACGTCATCTCGAGGCCGAGCGCGTTCACTCCCGAAATGAGAATCGGATCGACGTTCGGCTCGATCGGATCCATGTACGGCGGAATGAACAGCCGCGCCTCGTCGGTGCCCTGCTGGTGGATGTCGTTGACGATCTGCGGATGCCAGAGATTGTGCAGCGAGTCGATCGTCATCTGCGTCTCGACCTGCGTGAACGCATACCAGTCACGGTTGTTGTCGTGGCCGGTATAGTGGTGATAGAGCACCGGCGGATCGGTTCCCTCCGCGGGTGTGCCGAGCGTGCTGCGATACCAGTCGCCGACGATGTCGACGCCGTCTGGATTGAGCGACGGCACCATGATCACGATCGTCTGCGCGCGTATCGCGCGCGACTCGGCATCCTCGCCGCTCACGAGCCTGTGCGCGAGCACGAGCGGTGCGAGGATGCCGCCCACTTCGTCCGAGTGGATGCTCGACGTGATCAGCACGATCAGCTTCCCGTTCGCGATCAGCGAGTCTCGCTCGCCCGGCCTCCGCACGCGCGGGTCCGCGAGGCGCCGCTGGATCTCGCGATAGCGCGAAAGGTTGGCGATCGTCGCCGAGTCGGAGATGATCGCGGCGATGAACGGGCGGCCAAGCGTGGTCTTGCCCAGCGTGTGCAGCTGGATGCGCGGGCTCGCCTTCGAGAGTGCCGTGAAGTACGCGACGACCTGCGACCACGCGGGAAGCTTGCGGTCGGTGCCCGGCACGAAGCCGATCACCGACGCCGGTGTCGGTATGCTTGATGAGCTCTGCGCGCCGAGCAGCGAGGGAATGCCGAGCGAGACCGCGAGCGCGATCCGGCGCAGCGATCGTGCTACGCGATCAGACGTCGATCTTGCGGAGCTCGTCGGCGGCCTCGAGCACGTGGCCGATCTCACGGGAGAGGGCGCGTGCCTCGACGGTCGCGCTGTTGACGTCGCCGATGGCCGACTGCACACCGGAGGAGCGAAGCTTGAGAAGGTCATACTTCAAATTTTGCAGCGCGAGACCGGCGCTGTCGAGCTGTCCGGTCAGCCGGGCCCGTCGCGAACCGAGCTCCGTCATGGAGATGAGCTGCCGCTTGAGCAGCGATAGGCGGCGCTCGCGGTCGGACGCGTCGGCGGGCTCGCGCTCGACCTGCGCGATGCGCGCTTCGAGCTCCTGCACGAGTGCGGGTGAGCAGTCGGCATCGAGGTGGTGCAGCGTCTGCGCGACCGAGGCGACGCGCTCGACGAGTGCCGTCACCGTGGGAACGACGTCGGGAAGCATGTCGCGATCCGCCTTGGCGAGCGAGCTCACCGTCGCGAGCACCGCCGCGCGATCCGCCACCGCGCGGCGCACGTTTGCGCCATAGGCGCCCGCGAGCACCTCGCGCGGCGCCAGCTTCGCGGCCTCGTCTTCCACAACCGCCGGTGGCAGCGCGCGCGCCGCACCTCGATCTCCGGCCGAGCCGAGCGATCCGAGCTCCGGCGCGGTCGGCCGCGACAGGATCTGTCCCAGCGTCACGCCCTCGGACCAGAGGCTCCCCCATTCCTTGATGAGCCCCACGGTCATGAAGATCGCGGGAAACAGAAACCAGGGAAATCGCGGGTTCGTGAGCAGGTTGATACCGCCGAGCATCCCGATCACGGCGATATTGCTCACCACGTGCCTGCGAAAGTGCACGATGCGCTCGCCGATGGTCTTCAGCGGACGGCCATCGATGCCGAATTTCATCTGGTTGCGATAGTTGCGCCGCCACTCCTTCCACTCGCGGCGCGACATCGGATGCGCGGGCAATCCATCCGCTCCGATCGGAAACGCCGCGGCCTGATGCGCCCACGGAGCGACGAGGTCGCGCAAGGCTGCCGGTGGACGAGGCAACGCGGGAGGCGCCGGCGCGTATTGCAGCGGAGCGTAGGGATACGACGCGGGCGGTGCGCTCGGCGGCGCGGGCGCGGATGCGCTCGCGGGCGGCGAACTCTGCGCGGCAGTTCCTGGTGCGTGCCAGCCGGGCGAGGCAAACGCGGACGCCATCTCCGCCGCGCTTGGAAATCTGTCTTCCGGCTTCTTCGCGAGCGCGTGCTCGACGATCGCCGCGAGATCCGCCGGCGCATCCGGGCGCAGCTCGCGTACCGGGCGCAGACGCTCGGTGAGATGCTTCATCATCATCGACGGCGTGTTCGACGCCTTGAACGGCAGCTCGCCCGTGAGCATGAGATAGCCGACAACTCCGAGCGAGTAGATGTCGCTGCGGCCATCGGCCTCCTTCTCGCCGAGTGCCTGCTCGGGCGACATGTAGGCGGGCGTGCCGATCACGACGCCGGTAACCGTCAGCTTCGCGTCGCCCTCGGCTGCACGCGCGATGCCGAAGTCGGTGACCATCGCGCGCCCGCTCTCGCGGTCGATGAGGATGTTCTCCGGCTTGATGTCGCGATGCACGACCCCGCGCGCGTGCGCGTAGGCGAGCGCACCCGCGACCTCGCGCAGCAGACGGCGCACTTCGTCGTTGTTCATACGCGGCGCGCGCGCGAGCCGTGCGGCAAGCGTCTCGCCGTCGACGAGCGCCATCACGAGGTAGACGATCCCGTTCTTCTCGTCCACCGAGTAGATCGGAACGATGTTCTGGTAGTTCAGCCTCGCGGATGTCTCGGCCTCGCGGAGAAAGCGCCGCTTCACTTCCTCGCGAAAGGCGAGCTCCGGCGGCAGCACCTTGAGCGCGACCGCGCGCTTGAGCCGACGGTCGATCGCGCGGTAGACGAGCGCCATGCCGCCGCGGCCAAGCTCGCCCTGCACATCGTAGAGATCACCGACCGCTACGACGACGCGGTCGTGCATCACGTCGGTCATGGTGCGCCGCGGACGCCACTCGAGCCGCGCGCCGACTCCGCGCCGTAGATCGCCGCGTCAACCTCGTCCGCCAGCGAGCGCGCGCGCTCGGTGAGCTGCGTGATGTGGTTTCCCGCGCTCGCTACCGCGCCGGCGCGCAGCCGCAGAATGTCGAGCCGCATGTTCTGCAGCGCGAGCACGCAGCTGTCGAGCTTCGCGCGCGCATCGTCGTGGCGCCGTGCCACATCCGCCACTCCGCGGCGCTGCCGCTTGAGCAGCGCGAGGCGGCGCACGCGATCCTCGCTGCCGCGCTCGAGCGGATTCGCCAGAGCCTCGAGCTCGGAGATCTGCGACTCGATCTGCGCGAGTGCATCGGGCGCGCTGGACTTCTCATCCGCCGCGGCGGCCTGCGCCAGCAGCTGGATGCGCTGGAAGAGCGCTTCCGTGGCGGGAATCACTCCGTCGACGAGCGACTGATCGTTCGGCGGCAGCGAGCTCACCATGCGCAGAATCTCGCCGCGATCC
>DATCPC010000222.1:0-16294 GCA_036564355.1 Gemmatimonadaceae bacterium
GCTGCGCGGTCTAACATGGTCGGGGCGAGTGGATTTGAACCACCGACCTCCTGGTCCCGAACCAGGCGCGCTAACCGGGCTGCGCCACGCCCCGCAAATCTCACGTCACAGCCGCGCCGCATCGCGAGATCATGGTGCGCCTGGAGGAACTCGAATCCCCAACCTTCTGATCCGTAGTCAGATGCTCTATCCAATTGAGCTACAGGCGCCCGTCAGAATCTGTGTACATCACAACGGCGGACATGTCTCGGTTGCGGAGACACATCCGCCGTCATCACCGCAAAAACTACTCCTCCCTCCAAACATCGTCAAGCGACTCCACCCGACGACGAGCATGAGCGGTACAAGACTCGAACTTGTGACCTCCACGATGTCAACGTGGCGCTCTAACCAACTGAGCTAACCGCCCGCACCGGATGCGCGTACCACACATCAATCGCGCACACCATCCGGTCTTGAACAGAGCGGGAAACGGGACTCGAACCCGCGACCCCAACCTTGGCAAGGTTGTGCTCTACCAACTGAGCTATTCCCGCGTCACGCTTGTCGGATCAGGTGGAGGCGAGGGGAATCGAACCCCTGACCTCTTGAATGCCATTCAAGCGCTCTCCCAACTGAGCTACGCCCCCTGAAATCTCCCTGCAAAAACACACCGCAGCGAGCCCCCAATCTTAGCCGCACGCGTCCGGGCAGTCAAGCAAAACAGGGGGTGGCGCGACGTGTCCCCCGTTGTAATTTTGCCGCCGACATTCCTCACATCGTTCGCAACATCGACACTCAATCGGGACCACAATCCATGACCGAAGTGAAGCGCAGCCGCCGTCGCGCTGCCCCAGCGGGCATCGCGCCGAACGATCCGGAGCGCGACATCCTCGATCAGTATCTCTACGAGGTCAGCACCTACCCACTACTCAAAGGGACGCAGGAGTTCGATCTCGCACGGCTCATCCGCGCCGGCGATCAGGACGCATTGCAGGAGCTCGTCGAGCGCAACCTGCGCTTCGTCATCTCCGTCGCGAAAAAATACCAGAACCGCGGCATGCCTCTCATCGATCTCATCGGCGAAGGCAACGTCGGCCTCCTCACCGCCGCGCGGAAGTTCGATCCCGACCAGGGTGTGAAGTTCATCTCCTACGCCGTGTGGTGGATCCGCCAGGCCATCTTGTCATCGCTCGCGAAGCAGGGGCGCACGGTGCGCGTGCCCCTCAACCGCACCTCCGATCTCTCGCGCATCATCAAGGGCGCGGAAATTCTCAGGCAGAATCTGCATCGCGAACCGATGCCGGAAGAGTTGGCAAAGCTCACCGGCCTCACCGTCGATGTGGTGCAGGCGCTGTCCGCACTCAATAGCGGCGACGTCCGGCTCGATTCCTCGTTCGACCCGGACAGCGACCGCTCGATCATGGATCGCTTCGTTTCGGAAGACATGCCGAACCCGGAAGACGAATACATGAACCGCTTCGTCAGCGAGGAGATCGAGCGCGCGCTCGCCACACTCCCCGCGCGCGACGCGAAAGTGCTTCGCCTCTACTTCGGCCTCGACGGCCCTCGAGGAGATCGGCTCCATGCTCGGCGTCACCCGCGAGCGCGTCCGCCAGCTGCGCGACCGCGCGCTCAAGCGGCTGCGCGAAGGCGAGGTCGGCGTCGCGTTGAGCAGCTTCGCCGCCTGACCGCCTGCCGCATCGGCTACTGCGACGTCCCGGCTTTCTTCCTTCCACTCGCGACGCGCTTCGTCCACACGAGGATCGTTCCGCACGACGCATTCTGTCCCTGATACTGCACCGGAACTTCGCTCGCGCTCTTGTAGATCTCGATGCCCGCGATGTCGTCCGGTCGCAGCATCTGGTCGATGCCGTTATCCGAATTGTCGAAGGGCGAGCCGTCGAGATACCACTGCATCGGGCAGCTCATGTTGCCGCTGCGAGCCGACTGCACGGTGTAGTTGGTGCCGTCGAACGCGACATTCAATCCCGGCACCGTGCGGAAGAGATCCGTGAGCAGAATCGACTGGCGCTTCGCGATGTCGTCCTCCGTCATGAAGGTGCCCATGCCGCGTTTCGCGCGCTGGTCGAATCCGGGAATCGTACTCGTCGCCTTCGCCTCGACCTTCACCTCGCCCAGCACGTTTGCCCGCGTGTCGAGGACCGCGGCCAGCTTGCTCTCCCGTGCGGGAGAGAGGTCAACGGTGAATCGCTTCGGCGAATACGAGAGGAGCCGCACTTCCACCGTCTGCGTGCCGGACGGCAGTCCGCCCAGCCGGAACGCCCCGCGCGAGTCCGCACGGGCGCCAATCGCCGTTCCGACGAGATACACCTGCGCACCCTCGAGCGGCCTTCCATCGGCACCCACGACCGATCCGACGAGCTGCGCGGTTCCGAGCGGTTTCGGCGCTGCAGGCGGCGCCCCGGTCGCTCCCTGCGCGGAGGGCGCCGGCGTCGGCGCTGCCGCAACCATTCGCTCCCCCACGAGAAAGTCGCGCTGGAGCACGCCGCCCGGCGGCATCGTGACGTCGATCCATCCGCTCGCCTTCGTGCCGAGCCGCGCCTGCGCGCGCAGCGCCACGCCATTGGGGATTCCGCACACGCGATAGCTCCCGTGCTCGTTCACCGTCGTGTGAACGGCCTTCGGCAGCTTGGAGAGCGAGGTCGTGCCGACGTTCAGCTCCGACCACATGACCACCACCAACGCGCCCACCAGCGGCGCATCCGTGTCCGCGTCCCGCACCACGCCCATCATCAGTCCGCGTCCTTCGGAGGCACTGTCCCGGCATATCACGCGCAGGACGGTTCGCATCGACGGCGTACCCAGATCGAGCAGCGTCGACTCGCCGTGCCGAATCGTGACCTGTCGCGCCGGCGGCGCGATGCCGAGCGAGTCCATGCTCGGCATGAAGAAGCCGACGGTCGCCACTCCCTCGCTCAGGCTGTCGATTGAAAACTTGTACATCCCGTTCGCATCCGTGACCGCCTGGTGCGTCGTCCCGGCGATGATCACGGTCGCACCGTGCACAGGCTCGTCGTGTAGACTGTCGTACACCTGGCCGGAGAGCGTCGGATGTCCCTCGACCACCGCGGCGCGCCGCGGCACGTCCACTGGGCGCGTCGCCGTCGTCGTGTCGGTAGACGGCTTGCCGATGCGATGGATGACCTGGGCGCGCAGCGGTGCGGCGACAGCGGTGGCGGCGAGTAGCGCGAGGGAGGCGAGTCGGCGCATGCGTAATGGAATGGGAAAGTCTCGTGACGCGAGTGTCGTCACGTGGTATTCATCAAACGAATGGCGTGTCGTCATCGTTGTCGAGTGGCGAGGCGCGTCACCCCAGCCGCATCCATACCCGTTGCTCGCACAATCGTTCGATCCGTCGAGCGCCGGTCGTTGCCCGACGATACCAATTGCGGCACATTTCCGAATGATCAAGCTGAATGACGTCTACAAGGCCTTCGGCGACAAGAAAGTGCTCTGCGGCTTTTCGCTGGACGTCATGGAAGGGGAGACGATGGTCATCATCGGCTACTCCGGAACCGGCAAGTCGGTGGCCATCAAGCACATCGTCGGACTCCTCGTGCCCGATGCCGGCACTGCCTTCGTCGACGGCAAGGACGTTCCGAATCTTCCCCGTCGCGAGCTGTACGCCCTTCGCGCCAAGATCGGCTACGTCTTCCAGTTCGCCGCGCTCTTCGACTCCTTGAGCATCGGCGACAACGTGGCGATGGGGCTTCGCAAGCTCGAGATGACGCCCGAAGACATCCGCGATCGCGTGAGCGAGGCGCTGCGACTCGTCGATCTCCCCGGCACCGAGACTCGCTTCCCGGCCGAGCTCTCCGGAGGCATGCGCAAGCGCGTCGGCATCGCGCGCGCGATCGCGCTACGCCCCAAGTACATCCTGTACGACGAGCCGACGACGGGGCTCGATCCCGTCACCAGCGCCGTCATCGACGAGCTCATGATTCGCATGCGCAAGCAGCTCGGCGTCACGAGCGTCGTGATCACGCACGACATGCGAAGCGCGTACAGCGTGGGCTCGCGCATCGCCATGCTCTACGATGGACGCGTGCGCCAGGTCGGCACGGTCGAGGAGATCAGGAGCTCGAAGGATCCCGTCGTGCGCCAGTTCATCGAGGGACGCGCGACAATAAACGAGGTCGAGATGGCCGGCGTTCCCGATCGCCGCGTGCGGATAGCGCCGTGACTCGCACGCGGGCCAACCGGGAAGTCTCCGCCGGCGGTGTGGTCTACCGTATCGAGGACGGCCGTCCGCTCTTCCTGCTGATTCGCGACAGCTATCAGAACTGGGGTTTCCCGAAGGGGCATCTGGAAAAGAGCGAGCTCCCCGAGGCCGCGGCGCTTCGCGAAGTGTCCGAGGAGACGGGACTTACCGACCTCGTCGTGCGCAGCGAGCTCTCGACCATCGACTGGCACTTTCGCTTCCGCGGAAAGTTGATTCACAAGGTCTGCCACTTCTTTCTGATGGAATCGGAGAACGCCGCCACGAGCCCGCAGCGCGAAGAAGGGATCACGGCGTGCAAGTGGGTGCCGATCGAGGAGGCGCTCGCGCTCATTTCGTACGCGAACGCGCGTGAGGTGCTTCAGCAGGCGGCGGAGACGGTCGGCGGCACGCCCGCGGCGCACTGATGCCAGCTCGCGCTCCCGCCAAAGGGCGCGCGCCTGGACAGAGCGGGCGCTCCTCGGTGCCCTCGGCCATCGTCCTCGCCTACGCCGCCCGGGAGCACACGCGCGCACGAATTCGCGCGAGTCTCGTCCGCATCCACCGCCGCGGCCTCCTCGCGCGCACGGAAAAGGACTTCACGAACGCCTTCCGCATGCACTTCGTGAACACCGCGCTGGTCGAGCTGGCGGCCGATGGCGACGGACATGGCCCGGCCGAGCTCGCGCGGGAGTACCCGAGCGTCCCCTTCATCGCGCTCACACCATTTCGACCGGTCGACGCACCGGCCATCGCACGGTGCGCGGAGCTCGACTTCGCAGACGTGCTCGCGGATGGCACCGATGACGGCCTGCTCGACGGGACCCTGTTGTCGCAGGGATTTTCCGCTCGCTTCGCCGCCGCGCTCCACGATCCGCCACCGCCGCTGTCGCTCACGTCGCCGCTTCAGCTCGCGGCATGGCGAGCCACGATCGCCCACGCCGGACGCCCCGTCGGCACCGCAGAGGTCGCCCACTCGCTCGGCGTCACGCGCGAGCATCTCAGCCGCAGCTTTTCCGCTGGCGGCGCCCCCACCCTCAAGCGCGTGCTGGATCTCGTGCGACTTCTTGCGGCCGGCGAGCTCGCAAAGAACCCGGGATATGATCTCGCCGCGGTCGCTCGCCTGGTCGGATTCGCCTCGAGCGCCAAGCTCTCGGCCAGCGTCAAGCGCCTCGTGCGCGCGCAGGCCAGCGCCCTCTCGGCGCTCCGCGCCACCGACCTGCTCGAGCGATTTCTCCGCGGCTAGCGGTAAACGCGCAGCACGACGATATATGGGCAGGTCGACTCTTGCCCGATCAGCCAGCTTGTGATAAATTTCACAAGCTACGCACGAATATTTTCGCGACCCCATAGCCCGCTGTCCACATGGCCTCCGAAACCTCGCTTCGACCCGCCGAAATCAAGGACATCCTCCTCCGCGAGATCGAAGCGGCGGACCTCCACGAGCTCGACGTCGAGGACGTCGGTACCCTGCTCGAGGTCAAGGACGGTATCGCCCGCATCTACGGGCTGAACAAGGCGATGTCGGGCGAGATGCTCGAGGCAACTTCTGCCGAATCCGGCGAAAAGGTCACCGCGCTCGCGTTGAACCTTGAAGAGGACAACATCGGCGCCGTCATCCTCGGCGACTGGCTCAAGCTCAAGGAAGGGGACGAAGTTCGGCGCACGCGTCGCGTGCTCGAGGTGCCGGTGGGACCCGAGATGCTCGGCCGCGTCGTCGACGCGCTCGGCAACCCGATCGACGGGCTCGGCCCGATCACCGCCAAGCTCTCGCGCAAGGTCGAGTCGGAGGCGCCTGGCATCATCGTGCGCCAGCCGGTGAAGGAGCCGCTGCAGACGGGGCTCAAGGCCATCGACGCCATGATCCCGATCGGACGCGGACAGCGCGAGCTGATCATTGGCGATCGCGGCATCGGCAAGACGGCGATTGCGATCGACACGATCATCAATCAGAAGGGCACCGGCGTCCTTTGCGTCTACGTCGCGATCGGCCAGAAGAAGTCGACGGTTGCGTCGACGGTCGAGAAGCTCCGCCAGACTGGCGCGCTCGAGTACACCATTATCGTCGTCGCCGCGGCGTCGGATCCCGCGCCGATGCAGTACATCGCGCCGTACGCCGGATGCGCGATGGCCGAGTACTTCATGTACCACGAGGGGAAGTCGACACTCTGCGTCTACGACGATCTGTCGAAGCAGGCCGCCGCGTACCGCTCGATCTCGCTCGTGCTTCGCCGCCCGCCGGGTCGGGAGGCGTACCCCGGCGACGTCTTTTACCTCCACTCCCGCCTGCTCGAGCGCGCCGCGAAGATCAGCGAAGATCCGAGCGTGGTGGACAACAAGACGATCCTCAAGGCGGGCGGCTCGCTCACCGCGCTCCCGATCATCGAGACGCAGGCCGGCGACGTCTCGGCCTACATCCCGACGAACGTCATCTCGATCACCGACGGACAGATCTTCCTCGAGGCCGACCTGTTCAACGCGGGTACGCGTCCCGCGATCAACGCCGGTATCTCCGTGTCGCGCGTCGGCGGCGCGGCACAGATCAAGGCGATGCGTTCCGTTGCCGGCCGCCTGCGACTCGATCTCGCGCAGTACCGCGAGCTCGAAGCGTTCGCCGCATTCGCATCGGATCTCGACAAGACGACCAAGGCCCAGCTCGATCGCGGCGCGCGCACGGTGGAAGTGCTCAAGCAGCCGCAATACGAGCCGATGCCGGTGGAGCAGCAGGTCATGATCATCTACGCCGTATCCACGGGCCTGCTCGACGATATCGAAGTGTCGCGACTTCGCGTGTGGGAGAAGCAGTTCCTCGAGTTCATGGCCAAGAGCTATCCGCAGGTCGGCCTCGAGATTCGCGAGAAGAAGGTGTTGACGAAGGAAGTCGAAGAGGCACTCAAGACCGGCATCGCCGCGTTCAAGGCGACGCCTGCCGGCGCTCCGACGCCCGCCGCCGCACCGGCGAAGTAACTCGCACCGGACCGGCTGACTCATGGCGCAGGGACGCGAGCTCAAGGGACGGATCAAGTCCATCGAAGGGACGCGCAAGATCACGCGCTCCATGGAGATGGTCGCTACCTCCAAGCTCAAGCGCGCGCAGGATCGCGTCGTCGCCGCGCGCCCGTACGCGCGCGCGCTCGAGGCGGTGATCGCGGATCTCTACTCCCCCGAGCTCGCGGAGCGCTTTCCGCTCCTCCGGCAGCCCGAGAGCGGCGCGCGAGAGGACATCCCGAAGTCTGGCAGTCGCGCCGCCGTCATTCTCCTCACGTCGAACCAGGGACTCGCAGGCGCCTTCAATGCGAATCTGATTCGCGAGGCGCGCACGCTGCTCGCCCGTCTCGCCGCGGGCGGGGTGCAAACCGAGATTCACGTCGTCGGGCGCAAGGGCGTCGGCTACTTCCGCTACGTCGGCACGCCGATCGCATCCTCGCGCGTCGACATCGGCGACAAGCCGCTCGCGGAGCACGGCTCGCAGCTCGTCGACCCCTTGATGAAGGACTTCATCGAGAAGCGGCTCGACGCGGTGTACGTCGTGTACGCGAAGTACAACTCGCCGCTCTCGACGCCGCCCGTGGCCGAGCGCGTGCTGCCGGTGACGCCGCCCGCTCGCAAGGGGCCGGCGCGCGACTATCTGCTCTTCCCGAACGCCGAGGAAATTCTCTCGGCGCTCCTTCCGCTCTACGTGCGCAACGCGATCTACCGCGCGCTGGTCGAGACGGTGGCGGGAGAGCAGGGCGCGCGCAGAACGGCGATGAAGGCCGCAACGGACAACGCCGGCGACATCCTCAATGTTCTCCGTCGCACGTACAATCGCGCGCGGCAGGCGCAGATCACGCAGGAGATCGCGGAGATCGTCGGTGGCGCCGAGGCACTGAGCGGTTGACGCAACACATGCTGGCATCGCCGGAGCGCATGCTTCGGTCTGACCTCTTGGAAATCAATCATGGCTGACCACAATATCGGCAAGGTCGTGCAGGTCATCGGTCCGGTACTCGACGTCGAGTTCGAGCCCGAGAACCTTCCCGAGATCTTCAACGAGATCACGATCGACCAGCTTGCCGATGGCGGCACGCAGGTGAAGCTCGCTGCCGAAGTGCAGCAGCACATCGGCCGCAATCAGGTTCGCGCGGTCGCGATGTCGACCACCGATGGTGTCGAGCGCGGCATGCGCGTGACCGACACGGGCTCGCCGATCACCGTTCCCGTTGGCGTGCCCGCGCTCGGCCGCATCCTCAACGTGCTCGGCGAGCCCGTCGACAACGGCGCGCCGATTCCGAAGGACGCGCTGCGCTGGCCGATCCACCGTCCGAGCCCCGACTTCGTCGACCTCGAGCCCAAGACCGAGATCTTCGAGACGGGGATCAAGGTCATCGATCTCATCGCCCCGTTCGTGAAGGGAGGAAAGATCGGTCTGTTCGGCGGCGCCGGCGTTGGCAAGACGGTCATCATTCAGGAGCTGATCAACAACGTGCAGAAGGGGCACGGTGGACGGTCGGTGTTCTGCGGCGTAGGCGAGCGCACGCGCGAAGGAAACGATCTGTACCTCGAGTTCAAGGAAGCCGGGATTCTGGATTCCGTCGCCCTCGTGTACGGGCAGATGAACGAGCCGCCGGGCGCGCGTCTGCGCGTCGGCCTGTCGGGACTCACGATCGCCGAGTACTTCCGCGATGTCGAGAATCAGGACGTGCTGCTCTTCATCGACAACATCTTCCGCTTCACGCAGGCGGGCTCCGAAGTGTCGGCGCTGCTCGGCCGCATGCCGAGCGCCGTCGGCTATCAGCCGACGCTCGCGACGGAGATGGGCGATCTGCAGGAGCGCATCACGTCGACGAAGAACGGATCGATCACGTCGGTGCAGGCGATCTACGTTCCCGCGGATGACATCACCGATCCCGCACCTGCCGCCGCGTTCGCACACCTCGATGCGACGGTCGTGCTCAATCGCGCGCTCACGGAGATCGGCATCTATCCCGCCGTCGATCCGCTCAACTCCGGCTCGCGCATTCTCGCCGCGCAGTACGTCGGCGACCGGCATTACGCTGCGGCGTCCGGTGTGCAGCGCATTCTGCAGCGCTACAAGGAGCTGCAGGACATCATCGCGATCCTGGGCATGGACGAGCTGGGCGAGGACGACAAGCGCATCGTCGGCCGCGCGCGCCGTGTGCAGCGCTTCCTGTCGCAGCCGTTCGCGGTCGCCGAGCAGTTCACCGGCATTCCAGGCAAGTATGTGAAGCTCGAGGAAACGGTGGAGTCGTTCGAGCGCGTCGTCGCCGGCGAGTTCGATGAGCTTCCCGAGCAGGCGTTCTACATGGTTGGCTCGATCGACGAAGCCGTCGAGAAGGCCAAGACCCTGAAGAGCTGAGCATCGTGCTGAAAGTCTCCGTGATCTCGCCGGAAAAGGTGCTGTACGAAGGCGATGCGACATCCGTGGTCGCGCCCGCCTTCGACGGCGAGCTCGGCATCCTCACGGGTCACGCGCCGATGATCACCGCCCTCGGCAGTGGCACGCTGCGCGTGGAAGGCGGAGCGGGAAACCAGCGCTTCGCGGTGATGGGGGGCTTTCTTC
The DNA here is from genome assembly GCA_036564355.1 of Gemmatimonadaceae bacterium. Classification (GTDB taxonomy): domain Bacteria; phylum Gemmatimonadota; class Gemmatimonadetes; order Gemmatimonadales; family Gemmatimonadaceae; genus FEN-1250. Next base: position 9,765 of record DATCPC010000222.1, read on the forward strand.
AGGTCGTCGACGATCAGGTGCGCGTGGTGACGGAACAGGCGAAGGCGGTTTAGTCGCGCACGCACATTGCACTGGAAACGCGCGGGCCTGAACTGCTGGGCCCGCGTTTTTTTTGGAGAGATATCGTGGCGTCATTGCGTGCGTTTTCGACTCTTTCAGCAGCTCTCGCCCTTGCGCTCGTACTCGCTGAGCCTGCACGCGCGCAAATGCTCGGCGCGCCGGTGCTGCAAAACGCGTTCACGAACAGCGGCTTCACCATTGGTGTGGACTACGGCTCCGGCAATCGACAGCAGAGCTATGGCGGAGCGGTCGCATGGTCGCCGGCGACCGGAATCTTTCAGCTCGACGCCGGCGTCGCCTATCTCCACAGCAGAAACGCATCCGGTACCGCGACGTACGGCGCGCGGCTCATGGTGCCCGTGCTGACCCGGACTTCGGAGCTCGGCTTGGCACCGTTCGTGGGAATGGGCGGCGCGAACTTCGACGGCATCAACGATTGGCAAATTCCACTCGGCATCGCGGCTGGGTATCGCCGCGCGCTCGGTGTGAATGGCCGTGGCATTTCGGCGTATGTTTCGCCATTCTACTCGTGGGCGCGTGTACGGCAGGATCAGCAGACTATCACGCATGGGCTGTTTCGCGTTTCGGCCGGAGTTGACGCCGCGGTGTCACAATCGGTCGGCGTGACGGTCGGATATGAAACGGGCGCGAAGGCCGGTGAAGGACAGCCCGGCGCAACCGGCGGCATCTTTGGACTCGGCGTCTCGTATGCGCTGAATCACGGACAGCAGGCAGCGAAGGCGCGCGCGCCGAGGCCGATCGCACCACCCGATTCAACACCAACACCATAGAAGTTTTCACTCATCGAATTCCGAGGAAGATCAATGCGCACTCGTTCCTTGTTCGCAAACCCCGTCGCGATTGCCTGCACCGTGGTGGCTCTGTCTGCAGGCTCGGCATCCGCGCAGGCCTGGCACTACCCCACATTGCAGACGCCGGATATCTCCACCCGCGATTTCGGCTTTCTCGTTGCCGGCGGCGGTGACTATGGAACGAGCGCTGTGGCACAGTGGCGCGAAGGCCTCGCGCCCGATGTCATGGTGAACTTCGATGTCGGCGTGGCGACGCCCACCGACAACACGATGTTCCTCGCGGGCGCGGGGCTCGGCTACTCGCTCATGAAGGCGACGCAGGAGACGCCGATCGACCTCATCATCACCGGCGGATTGTACGGCGCGTTCGGGAATCAGAGCTTCGTGCGCATCCCGGTCGGTGTCGTGGTGGGTCACCATTTCCCGCTCGCGGGCAACATGGTTCTCACGCCGTTCGTCTCGCCCCGCCTGTCGGTGGATATTTGCGCGAGCTCGTGCGACTTCATCGTCGACAATCAGGGTGACGTGGCTCACACCGGCACCGATCTCAAGCTCAACTTCGATCTCGGAGCGAGTCTCGACGTCACGAAGACGATCGGCATTCGCGCTGCGTTGACGATTGGCGGCGTCAGCGACGGCAACAGCCAGACTGCGTTCGGCATCGGTCTGGTCTATCGCCCGAACATGGCGCCGCGCCGCTAGGTTGCCGGAGTGCACGGCCGCCTCGCGGCCGTGCACTCCGGCGGGCACTTCCGCCCGCGGCACGCCTGGTGAGGAGCGTTCATGGACACCCCGTCCGCGCAGGCGATCCTGGTCGTCGACGACAACGTGGACAACGCGGAGATCGTTCGCGCGCTGCTCGAGTCGCGCGGATACCCCGTGATCATCGCGCACGATGGCGACGAGGCACTGGCGCTCTTCGAGTCCGCGCGCCCGCCGCTCGTGTTGCTCGACGTATTGATGCCAGGGCGCAGCGGCTGGGAGGTGTGCCGGCTCATGCGACAGCATCCCGAGCACGGCCGCACCGTCCGCATCATCATGCTCACGGCGCTCGCGGACTGGAACGACAAGCAGTCGGCGATCCAGACGGGGGCCGATGACTACATCACGAAGCCCGTCAGTCTCGCCGATCTCGAATTGCGAGTCCGGCGAAATCTCGCGCTTGTGACTCCGCACTCATGACGCCAGCTCCGCGCGCCTTTCTCCTCTCCGACTGCGTCGACGGAGCGCTCGCGGAGGCGGCGGAGGTGCTGCAGCTCGACCTCGTCTCCGTGCAACCCGCCGCGCAGCTTCCTGCGGCGATCGATGCGCACGCCTCCGCGCGCGCGATCGTCGTGGCGACGGACGATCCATCGCTGCTGCGGACGATCGTCGAGCATGCGGGCGCGCGCCGCATCCCGGTCATCCTCGCGGGTGCGGACGACGTCGCCTATCGGCGCGCGATCGAGTTTCGCGCCGACGAGTGGTACCCCGCCTCCGCGACTCCCGTCGAGATCACGTGGCGCATTCGTTCGGCGATTGCGCGCGTCGCCGTGCAGGCAATCGCGCTTTCGCAGCGCATCGACAAGGTCGAGTACGAGGAGATGCTGTACGATCCGCTCACGGGGATGCCGACGCTTCCCGTGATGCTCGAGCGCACGCGCGGGCAAATCAAGGATCGCGGAGAGGTCATCGTCTACTATCTGAACTTCATTCGCTACTCGAAGATCGAGGAGATTTACGGCTGGGAGAAGCTCGACCAGGTGCTCGAGACCACCGCCGTCGCGGTGCGCGAATTCCTCGACGCGAGCGCGCTCGGCACTACGCGGATGATGGTGGGCTTCGCCAACGATGACGATTTCATCTTCCTCCAGATTCCCGCCAAGGGGAAGGCGATGCCGACCGACGCGCAGATCACGGAAGTCGGGCGCGAGCTGCAGCTCTTCGTCGGCAACCGGCTCGAAGAGGTACACGGCGAAGACGTGTCGTCGCTCTTCGACATCTACATCGGCTCCTCCCACGTCTACTACACGCCGAAGATCCGGTTCGAGCGGCTGATCTATCGCGGCGTGCGCGAGGCGGCGAACGCCGCGCGCAGCGTGGAGCAGCGCGAGCGCGGGCGCCGTACCGCTACGCTCAAGAGCGTGTTGCACGACGGCTCCGTCTACGTTGACTTCCACCCGATCGTCCTCGCGGAAACCGGCGAGATCTTCGGCTACGAGGCGCTCGCGCGCGGCGTGCCGCGCAGCCTCCGCAGCCCCGAGGTGATGTTCGAGGTCGCGGCCGAGGCGGACCTCGTGTGGGAGCTGAGCCGCCTCTGCCGCGCGCGTGCGCTCGCGGGTGCGAAGGAGCTGCTCCGAGGCGACCAGCTCCTCTTCGTGAACGTCGATCCGCACGACTTCGCGGACCCGGGATTCGGCGTCCTGGATTCGATCGACCCGCGGCGCATCGTTCTCGAGATCACCGAGCGCACCGCGATCAAGGACTACCCCAAGTTCCGCGAGCGCCTGCGCTCCTTCCGCGAGCGCGGCTTCCGCTTCGCCGTCGACGACGCGGGAAGCGGCTACGCCGGGCTGGGCTCGATCGCCAACCTCGAGCCGGACTTCATCAAGCTCGACATATCGCTCATCAACTCGATCGACACGAACTTCATCAAGCAGAATCTCGTCGAAACGATGGTGGGCTTCGCGAAGGAGCAGGGCGCGATGGTCATCGCGGAGGGAATCGAGCGGGCCGAGGAGCTGGAGACGGTCAAGCGCATCGGCGTGCCGCTGGTGCAGGGCTTCCTGCTCCACCGTCCGGAGCGCGCGGCCGTGCACGCCGGCGCGCACTCGGGCAGCGCGTAGGCCGCGACGACGATCGCGCGTACGGCGTCAGTCGCTGAGCAGCCCCGTCACCAGGGCGGCCGATCGCGCCGATGCACCCAACCCCTTCTCGACGATCTCCCGGGCTCGCGCACCCTCGGCGCCGCGGGTGTCCGGGCGCGTGAGAAGCGCTTCGAGTCGCGCCGTGATCGCCGAGCCGTCGATCACCGACGCGCCGGCGTCGTGGGCGATGAGCGTCGCCGCGTCGCGGCTCTTCTCGTGCCGCGGCCCGAACAGCACCGGAACGCCGAACGCCGCGGGCTCGAGCACGGAGTGCAGCCCCGCGCCGTGGAATCCCCCTCCCACGTAGGCGACGTCCGCGAGGGCATACAGGTCACCCAGCATCCCCACGCCATCCACGAGCACGACGTCCGCGGCGCCGCCGCGCGGGAGCGCGCTCGTTCGCGCGAGCGAGAGCCGGTGCGAGGCCGCCCAGTGCTCGATGTGCGAGAGGTGCCCGTGCGTCGGCTCGTGCGGCGCGATGATCATCCGCGCGTCCGGAACCTGCGTACGCATCGCGATCCACGCGGGGAGCAGCTCGCGTTCGTCGGCCGGCCACGTGGATCCCGCAACGAGCGTTGGCCGATCGCTCCGTAGCGGCGCGAGCAGCGTCTCGCGCGCGGCACTGTCCTGCGCCCGTGCCCAGACCTGGTCGAAGCGCGTGTCTCCCGTCACCGAGATCGCCGCCTCGCGCACGCCGAGCTTCATCAATCTGATCGCGTCCGCCTCGTCGACGGCGCCTACCGCATCGAACGCCGCGTACGCCGCGCGAGTGAACGCGCTCGCGATCCACGAGCGGCGACTCGAGCGTTCGGCGAGGGTCGCGCTGAGCATGGCAGTGCGCACGCCGCGCGCGTGCGCGGCGGAAACGAGCGCGGGCCACACATCCACCTTCGAAAAGGCGAGCACGCGCGGCGACAGGGCGTCGAGTACCACGCGCGCGTCGCCCCGCGAATCGAATGGCAGATATTCGGCGAAGTCCGCACCTAGGGAGTGCGCGAACGACTCCGCGCTCGGCGAGAAAAACGTGTACGCGAGCTGCAGATGCGGCTGATCCGAGCGAAGCTTCTCGAGCACCGGACGAGCCTGCAATCCCTCGCCGACCGACGACGCGTGCATCCAGACGAGCGGCCGATCGCCGTTGCGCGACTCGCGGCTCCATTGTTGGTAGCGCTCGCGGATACCGCGGCGCGCGCGGAAGGTCGCAACGACTTTACCGCCGCGCGGCGGCGCGACCGCCGCGGCGACGCGCGCGAGCTGAATCGCGCCCTCGTACGCGCCGCCGAGGAGAAAATTCACGCGAGAACGCTCGCCGCGAGCACCGAGCGCGGCCACGATTCGCAGATGTTGCGCGTCAATCGTCGCATCGTTAGTCTTTCCGCCGAACGTCGCGCGCGCTCGCGCAGCGCGGCGCTGGGTGAAGGATTCCGCCCGATGTCGAACCCTGCAACGAGGAGGTGATCCATTGTCTAGTGACCAGCAGGCGGCGAGGATCGCTCGAAGCCGTTGAGGCTCGGAAGGTAGCATGACCGGTGGTCCTCGCCGCTCGGTCGAATATTGTGGGGTTCATCGTCGCAACAGTGACGGTGAGCCCCACTGCCGTTTGTGCCGGCCGGAGCGAGCGAGTCGGTGGCTCAGCGCCTGGCCGCAAGCGTGAGCGCGGAGTCGATGGCCTTCCGGAAATTCGCCACCGGCTGCGCGCCCGTCAGCATCATGCCGCCGATGAGAAAGGTCGGCGTCGACTCCACGCCGGCTTTCGTCGCGCGATCGATGTCCGCTTCGATCATCGGCTTCGTCATGTGCCCCGACACGCACTTGCGGAATGGCGCGAGCTCCACGCCTTGCGCCGCGGCGAGCGAATCGAAGGTCGGCTGCGGAGCGGGAAGGGCCTCCCACTGCTTCTGCGTCGCGAACAGCGCGTCGTGCATCTGCCAGAACTTGTCCTGCGCCGCGGCGCACATCGCCGATTCCGATGCCGCGAACGCGTTGTGGTGCATCGGGAGCGGGAAGTTCACGTACGCCAGCCGCACCTTTCCGGAGTCGACGTAGGCGCGCTTCAGCTCCGAATAGCTCTCGTCGTGAAACTGCCGGCAGTACGGGCACTGGAAGTCGCTGACCTCCACCACCCAGACGGACGCGGCGGGGTTTCCCAGAATTCGCGCGTGGTCCGCGCGTCGAAGAAGCAGGCTGTCGGGGCCGTCGGCACCGCTGGCGGCCGCTTTGGCGCTCGAGCTCTTGCTGCACGCGAGAACGATGGCAAAGGCGGCGACGGCCGCCATGAGTGGATACCTGCTCTGCACGTGCTCCTCTACTAGTAGGTGGAGATGATGCGCCGCAGCGCGTTGGAGCGGCGGTCGAGGATGAAGGTGTGCCCGTCGTGCGACACGATGGCCGACGCGAAGCCGAGCGAGCGCGCAAGCCCGATCGTCTTTGTCGTGTCGCCGGAGAGGTTCACGATGTAGACACCTTCCGGACCGGCGGCGACGAACAGCCGCGACCCATCGATCGATGCATCGTACGCGAATCGCGCATCCGTCCAGACGCTGCGCAACTTCGGATGCTGCGGGTCCGAGATGTCGATCAGCGCGACCCCTTTCTCGCCCATCGCCACGGCCGCGATCCCGTGGTCGATCACCGCGCGCAGTCCGGCACCGACCAGCGGGACGGATCCGATCTGTACCAGCGAGTCGCCCGTGATCCGGAGCGACACGAGCTCGCGGTCCGTCGACGCCCAGAGCACCGCGCGCGCCTCGTCCAACACGATATCGCGCACCGGAGCGCTCAGCGACGTGCCGGGCCACGTACGCACCGAGTC
>DATCPC010000227.1:0-13487 GCA_036564355.1 Gemmatimonadaceae bacterium
GATCAACTACTACTCGTTCGATTTGGCGCATCGCTACAGCACCGAGGGGATGCCGGCGTACGTCGAGCTGCAAAACGAGGAGTTCGCGCGGGAGGCCGATGGCTACACGGGCACGAAGCATCAGCGCGAGGCGGGAACGGGCTATTTCGACCAGGTCCTGATGGCCGTCACGAGCGGCCAGTCGGCCACCGCGGCGCTCGCGGGCTCCACCGAGGCCGAGCAGTTCCACCTGGCGCACAAGTAACGCCGGCCGAAGAAGGGAAAGCGCCATCGCCCCGAAAGGAGCGGCCGCGCCTTTTCTTTGGTGCCGGTCGAACCGAGCGAGCTACGAGGTGGCGCGCGCGGCGGCCGTTTCGGGCGTGGACATCGGCGACGCGGGCGATCCGGGAATCGCGTGCTGCGACTGCTCGTATCCCATCATCTTGAGTCGCGCGATGCGCGCCGGCATCGGCGGATGCGTGCCGAACAGCTCCGCCACCTTCCCCTCGTTCCCGTTCACCGCGTGTCCGAGCGGATCGGCGATGCACAGGTGCGCGGCGCCGCGCTTGATGCTTCGCGTCGGCTCGCTCGCGTTCTCGATCTTCGTGAGCGCGCTCGCCAGCGCGAGCGGATTGCGCGTGAACTGCGCGCTCATCGCGTCCGCCAGATACTCGCGCTTGCGGCTCACGCCCATCGCGAGCAGGCGCGTGATGAATGGCGCGAGAATCCAGCTCACGATCCACACCACGAACAAGAGTATCACCAGCGGGTTGGATCCGCTCTCGCGATCGCTGCTGCTTCGGCTGCGTCCGCGGCCGAAGCCACCGTTGAACATCACGCGCCCCGCGCCGTCCGCAATCAGCGCGACCGCGCCCACCAGCGCCGCCAGGAGCGTCATGAGCCGTACGTCGAGATTCTTGATATGTCCCATCTCGTGCGCGACCACCGCCTGCAGCTCATCGCGCGAGCAGATCGCGAGCAGCCCCTGCGTGACGGCGATGTTCGAGTCCGACTCGTCGTGCCCCGTCGCGAACGCGTTCGGATCCGGGTCGTCGACGATCCAGATGTGCGGCTTCGTGATGCCGGAGGCCACGGACATCTCCTCCACGACGTTCACGAGCTGCGTCTCCTGCGGCGTTTGCGCGTCGATGATCTCGCGCGCGCCGGTCGACTTCAGGATATTCGTTGGTCCCGTGCTATACGAGTACTTCGCCATCACAGCGCCGAGCGTGGTGAGCACGAGCCCGATCCACGGGAACACGTGGCGGTACGACTCGGGCGGCGCGTTCGCGGTCGCAAGATACGCGATGTAGTCGCCGCCGAATCCCAGCCACGCAAAAAACAGGACGAAGCCAATCACCAGCCATCGAGAGCGCCGGCGATTGGCCTCCTGCTGCGCGAAGAGATTGACCTCGTCGCTCACCTCTTGGCGTTCATCGAGAGATCGACCTTCACGACCTCACGCTCCGACGCATCCGTGATCTCCCACAGCTCCGCTGGCGTCGCTCTCGCAAAACCTGCGACGAGGCTGCCGGGGAACTGCTGCTGCCGCGTGTTGTACACGGTCGCCTGGTCGTTGTAGAGCTGGCGCGCGAAGGCGATCTTGTTTTCGGTCGACGTCAGCTCTTCCTGCAGCTGCGCGACGTTCGCGGTCGCCTTGAGGTTGGGATATGCCTCCACCACCGCGAACAGCCTGCCGAGCGAGGACGAGAGCTGTCCCTCCGCGGCGGCGGTGGCCTGCACCTGCTGCGCCGACGGGAGATCCGTCGTGCCGCGGGTGACCGCGATCGCCTGATTGCGCGCCGCGATAACCGATTCGAGCGTCTCCTTCTCGAAGTTCATCGCGCCCTTCACTGTCTCGACGAGATTTGGAATGAGATCGTGGCGGCGCCTGAGTTGAACATCGATCTGCTTCCAGGCGTTGAACACCTGGTTGCGCAGGCCGATGAGCGAATTGTAGGCGCCGACGAACCAGAATCCGGCGGCGACGAAAACGCCGACGAGCAGAACGAAGCCGATCATGTGTCTCCTTGACGGTGTGCACCGTGATCAGAACGCGCAGAGTCCACGATGGACGAGCGGGACGAAACCGAGGCTCCGTCCCGCGCTTCAATACGACATTTCTGCGCGAAAAGTGTCAGGCGGCGGGCGGCTTGGGCTTCTTGGCGAAGAGGCCGGTGGCCAGAAGCACGAACAGCGGCGTGAGGACGATGCCGAGCAGAGAGTTGATCCAGATCAGCGCCAGATAAAATGCGCCGAGCCCGAGACTTACCCAGATGACGCCCAGGGGGCCGTGTGTTTCCACCGATGTCCTCATTGAGTGTGCGTGCCCTGCGGAATCTATGGTGCCTGCGCCGCCGGAGCCAGTAGAGTTAGACTGCACAATGGATAATTCGGTGCCGAGCCTGGTCGAGCGGGAGCTGCGCGGACGCCGCGTCGTGCTCGCCGTATCCGGCGGCCGCGACTCGATGTCTCTCTTGCACGCGGCCGCCTCGCGTGCACGGGACACCGTCGCGTGCGTAGCCAGCTTCGATCACGCCACCGGCGCCCACGCAGCGGAGTCCATCGCGCTGGTGCGCAGTGTGGCCGCCGAGCTCGACATCGAGTTCGTGTCGGAGCGCGCGGCGGTCACGAAGAGCACCGAAGCCGGGTGGCGCGCGCAGCGCTGGAGCTTTCTGCGCCGTGTCGCGCGCTCGCGCGGCGCGCAGATCGCGACGGCGCACACGCGCGACGATCAGCTCGAGACGGTGCTCATGCGCGTGATGCGCGGCTCCGGCGCGCGCGGCCTCGCGGCGCTGGCTGCCAGGAGCGACGCCCGGAACGCCATCGTTCGCCCGCTGCTCGGCGTCGATCGCGACGATCTCGCCAACTACGCCGCGGGCCCCCACCTGCGGTGGGTCGAAGACCCCGGTAACGCGCGCCTCGACCATCTCCGCAACCGCGTGCGCCACGAGATCCTCCCGGCGCTCACGCGCGCGCGGCCGACGCTCGCCCGCGAGCTCCTCGCGCTCGGCGAACGCGCCGCGACCCTTCGAGCGGAGGTCGACGCGCTCATCGATCGCGAGCTCGCACTCGAGCTCCGGAATGGCGCCCTTCTGGTTGCCCGCGAAATGATGCTGCGCCATGATCCCGAAGCGCTTGCGCTCCTCTGGCCAGCGATCGCCGCTCGTGCAGGCGTTACGCTCGATCGACGGGGAACGGATAGGCTGGTTTCGTTTATTACCAATGGAAGGAGCGGCGCCCGAATCCAGCTTTCGGGCGGCTTCGAGGCGGCCTCGCATCGCGGCTCGATCATCGTACGGCGCGCGGCAACTATTACGCCCTCCGGCGCGTTAACTCTCTCGGGAGCGGTTCGGCTGGGCGATTTTCGTTTCCATGCGCGCGACGAAGACGTCGTCTCGTTATGGAGTGCGAATCTGCCGGCCCGCAAGACGCTCACCGTGCGCGTGTGGCACCCGGGCGACCGTATGATCCCCGCGGGTGGGGGAGCACGGCGCGTCAAAGGTCTCTTGCGCGATGCGGGTGTGGATGCGGCGAGCCGAAGCGCCTGGCCCGTCGTGTTGGCCGACGAAGAGATCGTGTGGATTCCTGGAGTCCGCCGCAGCTCCGCGGCTTCCGCCCGGTCCGGTTGGCCGGTGGTGACTTATCACTGTGAGCGTATCGATCGCTGATCCCCGGCTCGACGGACGCGCAGTCAAAGGCATCGCGTTCGAGGCAGAGGCCATCGCTCGGCGCGTGAGCGAGCTCGGCGCAGAGATCTCCGCGGACTATCCCGACGGCGACTTGCTCGTCTTGGGACTGTTGAAGGGGAGCTTTATCTTTCTTGGGGATCTGGTGCGGCACATCACGCGTCCGATCCAGGTAGATTTCCTGGTGGCATCGAGTTACGGCTCCGATACCACATCGAGCGGCGACGTTCACATGGTCTACGATCCGGAGACGGTGCTCGAAGGGCGCCACATCCTCCTGGTCGAGGACATCATCGACTCGGGACGGACTCTCAGCCGGCTCATGGACCTGCTCTCGGTACGGCGACCGAAATCACTGGCGATCTGCGCACTCCTCCATAAGCACGTCGCCGAGCACCTGCGCTATCCGGTACGGTACGTAGGTTTTGATGCGCCGCACGAGTTTCTGGTTGGGTACGGATTGGATCATGCGGAGAATTTCCGCCACCTCCCTTATATCGCGAGCTTGCAGTAATGGCTGACCGCACACCTCCCCCGAAGCGCGACTTCAGTTGGGGCAAGATATCGAAGACACTTTCGCTCTGGATCATCGTCATCTTGATCCCGATCGTCTTCATGCAGGTCAACGGCGCGCGCGACCAGACGACCGAGATCGACTACTCGACGTACAGCCAGCAGCTCGACCAGGACAACGTCCAGAAGATCTCGATCCAGGAAGGCAAGGTCATCAACGGCGACTTCCGGCACAAAATCCAGAATGTCGCCGCGGCGAAGGACGTGCTCCACTTCTCCGTGCACCTTCCGATGGCGAACGATCCAAAGGAGATCGAGCGCCTGCGCGCGAAGAACGTCGAGATCAGCGCCACCGACGCCAAGCCTTCGGTGATCGGCCAGCTCCTCACCTTCCTGCCGTTCTTCCTCGTCGTCGGCATCTTCTTCTTCATCTTCCGTCAGATGCAGGCGGGAGGCGCCAAGGCGTTCAGCTTCGGCAAGAGCAAGGCGAAGCTGATCACGGGTGACACGCCGAAGGTGACCTTCGCCGATGTCGCTGGCGCCGACGAGGCGAAGGAAGAGCTCGAGGAGATCATCGAGTTCCTGCGCGATCCGCAGAAGTACACGCGGCTGGGCGGGCGTCTGCCAAAGGGTGTGCTGCTCGTCGGCCCTCCCGGCACCGGCAAGACGCTGCTCGCGCGCGCGGTCGCGGGCGAAGCGGGGCGTCCGTTCTTCTCGATGTCCGGCTCCGACTTCGTCGAGATGTTCGTGGGCGTCGGCGCGAGCCGCGTGCGCGATCTGTTCGAGCAGGGAAAGGCGCACGCGCCGTGCATCATCTTCATCGATGAGATCGACGCCGTCGGACGCCATCGTGGCGCCGGACTCGGAGGCGGTCACGATGAGCGCGAGCAGACGCTGAACCAGCTGCTCGTCGAGATGGACGGCTTCGAGTCCAACGAGGGCGTGATCCTCATTGCGGCGACGAACCGTCCGGATGTGCTCGACCCCGCGCTCCTGCGTCCCGGCCGCTTCGATCGGCAGGTGGTCGTCGATCTCCCCGACCTGCGTGGGCGCGAGGAGATTCTGCGCGTGCATCTGCGCAAGGTACCGGTCGCCGATGATGTCGAGGTGACGGTGATCGCGCGCGGCACCCCGGGAATGTCGGGAGCCGATCTCGCGAATCTCGTGAACGAGGCCGCGCTGCTCGCCGCGCGGCGCAGCGCCGACAAGGTCTATCTCGATGACCTCGAGCAGGCAAAGGACAAGGTCATGCTCGGCGCCGAGCGCAAGTCGATGGTGATGAAGGACGACGAGAAGCGGAATACGGCGTACCACGAAGCCGGACACGCGGTGTGCGCGATCAAGACGCCGGGCTGCGATCCGCTGCACAAGGTCACGATCGTGCCGCGCGGACGCGCGCTCGGACTCGCGTTCACGCTTCCGGTGGAGGATCGGTATTCCATCACGCGGCAGCAGCTCGAGGCGATGCTCGTGATGACCTACGGCGGACGCGTCGCGGAGGAGCTGGTGTTCGGTCACGACAAGGTGACCACCGGCGCCGCGAACGACATCCAGAAGGCGACGTCGCTCGCGCGGCGGTATGTCTCGCAGTGGGGCCTGTCCGACGCGATCGGCCCCGTGCTGGTCGGTGATAACGAGCAGGAGATTTTCCTCGGCCGCGAGCTTTCTCGCCACCGCGAGGTGTCGGAGCGCACGGCGCAGCTGGTGGATGCGGAAGTCACGCGCCTGCTCAACGACTCGTACGGGCGCGCGAAGCAGACGCTGATCGACAACCGCGATCTGCTCGAGCGGATGGCCGAGGCGCTGCTGGAGCGCGAGACGCTTACGGCGGATGACGCCGCGATGCTCGTTCAGGGTGCCGCGCTGCCTCCGCGGAAAACAGGAACGCCGCCGGCGATTCCGGTGCCGATCCCGGGCGTCGTCGTGCAGCCAAAGCCCGCGAGGCCGGGGCTGTTGGGTGGACCGGAGGTCGCTCCGGCGTGATTTCCGCCGCAGGGCGGACGCGCGCGTGAGCGCGTGAGCGCGGTGGCATGGCGGCTCGCGACTCGCGCGCTGGAATTGAACCGACCCCTCATCATGGGGATCATCAACGTTACCCCCGACAGCTTCAGCGACGGGGGTAAGTTTTTTTCCCCGTCTGCCGCCGCCGCCCACGGCCGAATGCTCATCGCGATGGGCGCCGATCTGCTCGACGTGGGCGGCGAATCGACGCGGCCCCAGGGCGCGACGCCCGTGTCGCTCGACGAGGAGCTGCAGCGCGTCATTCCGGTGCTCGACGCGCTCCGCGAGAGCGACCCCGGCGTGCCGCTGTCGGTGGACACGGTGAAGAGCGCGGTGGCACGCGAGGCGCTCGCGCACGGCGCGGAGGTGATCAACGATGTCTCCGGCTTCCGTCTCGACCCCGCGATGGCGGGTGTGTGCGCCGCCGCGGACGCCGGCGTGATCCTCATGCATTCGCGCGGAGACGTCGCGACGATGGGCACCTACGCGGAGGCGGGATACGGCGACGACGTAGTCGGCGAGGTCATCGCCGAGCTCGGGGCGCGCGTCGAGTGGGCGCGCGCGGCCGGCGTCGCGCGCGAGCGCATCGCGATCGACCCCGGCGTGGGCTTTGCAAAGCGCACTGAGCACTCGCTCGCCGTGTTGCGAGAGCTGCCCCGCTTCGCCGAACTCGGCCTCCCGGTGGCGATCGGCGTCTCGCGCAAGCGATTCATCGGGGAGCTGAGTGGCGCCAAGGCGATGGACGATCGCATCGACGGCACGACGGCCGCGAACGTCCTCGCTTTGGCGGGCGGAGCGCGCATCTTTCGCGTGCACGATGTCGATCACGCGCGGCGGGCGCTCGACATGGCGTGGAGCATTCTGGGTGAGGGAAACGGGTAACCATGTTTGCACAGCTGCGCTTTCTCACGTTCGGCTGGCGCGACGCGATCGAGATCGTGGTCGTGGCCTACGGGGTGTACCGGTTGCTCCTGCTGCTGCACGGCACTCGCGCCGTGCAGATGCTCATTGGCATCGTGGTGCTCGTGCTCACGTATTCGCTCGCGTGGGTGTTCAAGTTCACGATGATCACCTACCTCCTGGGCATCGTTTTCACGTACGGCGCGTTCGCGGCGCTCGTGATCTTTCAGCCGGAGCTGCGCGCGGCCCTGGCGCACCTCGGGCAGTCTCGCGTGACACGCTTCTTTCGCCGCATGGAGGTGAGCGAAGTCGCCGAGGAGGTTGCGGACGCGGTCGAGCGCCTGAGCCGCTCGGGGATCGGGTGCATCATCGCGCTCGAACGTGAGATCGCGCTCGGCGATTTCGTGCAGAGCGGAAAGGAGATGCAGGCGAAGGTGAGTGCGGACTTGCTCGCGACGATCTTCACGCCGTATTCGCCACTCCACGATGGCGCCGTGATCATTCGGGGCGATACGATCGTCGGGGCAGGGTGCATTCTGCCGCTCTCGCAGGCGCAGAACATCGACCGTACGCTCGGCACGCGTCATCGCGCGGCGCTCGGGCTGTCCGAGGAGAGCGACGCGCTCGTAATCGTGGTGAGCGAGGAGACGGCGCAAATCGCGGTGGCCCGCGACGGGAAGCTGGTGCGCGGGCTCACCGCGCCGCAGCTGCGCGACATCATCGCGGGCGGGAAGCCACGTTCCACGGCGGAGCATCCGCTGCTCCACCTCCCCGGCTGAACTCCTACACCCGGGGTTCCGTTGGAGCCGCGGCGATTCTCTTCGCCGCGTACGTGGGGTCGCTCGCTCCAGGGCTGACCATGTGGGACGCGGGCGAGCTCATCGCCGCGGTGCGCACATTCGGAATTCCGCACGAGCCCGGGACACCCCTCTACGTGCTGCTCGCGCGCGCCTGGTCGCTCGCGCTTCCGTTCGCGAGCACCGCGCTGGCGACGAATTTGTTTTCGGCGCTGTGCACGGCGGCCGCGGGCGGGCTGCTCGCCGCGATCATGGCGCGGGTGACCGGGTCGCAGCCGATGGCGCTCGCGAGCGCGCTGTGCGCGGGCGGGATGTTCACCGTGTGGTCGAGCGCCACGGAGACCGAGGTGTACGCGAGCGCGCTGCTGCTGGTGATGCTGACGCTGCTCGCCGCGGAGCGCGCGGGACGCACGGGCAGCGCGCGCTGGCGCATCGCGACGGCATACGCGCTCGCGCTCGCGGTGCCGTTGCACCTCAGCGCGCTCGTGGCGGCGCCGGCTGCGGTGATGCTGGTGGCCGAGCAAGAGAACGGAACGGTGGACTGGATGTCGGGCGCGCGGCTCGCGTCGGTGCTGCTCTTCGCTGCGGGGATCGGGCTCGCGAGCGTGCCGGTGACGTCGGCGGGGGCGTGCGCGATGGCAGTGGTGGCGCTCATCGCCACGCGCGCGGGCGGGCGCGCCGGCGCCGAGACCGCCGCGACGATCGCCTGCGCGCTGCTCGCAATCTCCGCGCTCGCGGTGCTCGTGGTGCGCGCGCGATTCGATCCGTGGCTCAACGAGGGCGCGCCGACGACCATGCGCGCGCTGTGGAATGTCGTCGGTCGCCGCCAGTTTGGCGCGGTCGGAATGTGGCCGCGCCAGGCGCCGCTCTGGGCTCAGGTCGCCAACTGGTTCGAGTACGCGGATTGGCAGGTGGCGCTTGGCGTGTCGAACGGTGTCGCGCCCACGTGGTGGCGTACGCCGATCACGTTTGCCTTCGCGCTGCTGGGCGCGTTCGGCAGCCGCGAGCATTTGCGCATGCACGCGCGCAGCTGGCGCGCACTCGCGACGCTTTTCGTGTGCGCAACCGCGGGACTCATCGTCTATTTGAATTTCAAGGCGGGCGCGTCGTTCGGTTTCGACGTGCTTCCGGACGGCGCGCCGCACGAGGTGCGCGACCGCGACTATTTCTTCGTTCTCGGCTTCTGGGTGTGGGGCGCGTGGGCGGGAATCGGTGCGGTCGCAGTCGCGCGTCTCGCGGGCGCGCACTGGGTGCCCGTGGGCGTGCTCGCCGCGGGCGCGCCGCTCGTGCTCAACGCGCCGGCGGCAAATCGTCGCGCCGAGCCGGAGCGCTCGGTGGCGCTCGCCGTCGCGCACGCGTTGTTGTCGTCCGCGCCGCCGAACGCCGTGCTGTTCACGGGCGGCGACAACGATTCCTTCCCGGCGTGGTACGCGCAGGCGGTGGAGGGAATGCGCCCGGACGTCACGATCGTCGTCGCGCCGCTGCTCGGCACGGAGTGGTATCGCGCGCAGCTGGCGCGCCGCGCTTCCCTCGTCATGCAAGGGGACGTCGAGCCAACCCGAAGTCCGGCCAGCATGATCGCCGCGGTCGCGCGCGAGGCGCGGGTCCGGCGCCGCCCCGTCGCGGCATCGCTCATGAGCGGCGCCGAGGTCCGCGACGCCGTGGGCGACCTGTCCGTCGCGCGCGGTCTGCTGTACGTCGAGCCCGCGATGGCTCCGAGTGCCGTCCGACTTGGTGGCGACGCGCCCAGCGTCGACACCGTGGCGGCCGCCGCAATCGCACGCGACTATCCCTTCGTACCATTTCCCCTGCGGGCCGAGGTGAGCGTCGGCATCGACCCCGCGCCAGAGACCTTCGTCGCCTACCTGCGATGCCCAGCGCAATACATGGCCATCGTGCGCGGCGGAATCGCGCTGACATCTCTTGATTCAGTTTGTAAGCTTCGGTAAATTCATAGCTTATGTCATTTCAAGACCTCGGCGCGCGGCTGGCGGAGGTGGGTGAGCGGGTGGCTGCGGCGGTCGCGCGGGGGGGACATGGACAGCGGGTAACGCTGATCGCGGTCACCAAGACGCATGGGCCGGATGCGGTGCTGGCGGCCTGGCGGGCAGGCGTCCAGAACGTCGGCGAAAACAAGGTCCAGGAAGCGCTCGGCAAGATGGCCGCGGTGGACGTGCCCGTGCGTTGGCATCTCATCGGCCACCTGCAGCGCAACAAGGTGCGTGATCTCGGCCACTTCGCAGTGGTCCATTCGATCGATCGCGCGTCGATCGCCGACGCGGTGAGCGCCTTCGGCATTGCGCGCAAACGCAGCGTCGATGCGCTGGTGCAGGTGAATGTCACTGGGGAAGAATCGAAGGGCGGATTCGCGCCGGCGGACATGCCTGCGGAGGCCGAGCAGTTCGTCGCGAGGGCGGGGCTGCGTGTCACGGGAGTGATGGCGATGGCACCACTTGGCGCGGATGAGCGTACGACGCGACACGTCTTTCAGGGCGCGCGAGCCGCGCGCGACTTGCTCGTGAGCGCGGGACATCCCGCGTTTGATCTCTCGATGGGAATGTCGAACGACTACGAGCTCGCCGTCGAGGAAGGCGCAACCATGGTTCGTCTTGGCACCGTCCTGTTTGGAGAGAGAGGCCTATGACAGATGAATCCTTCCACCTCACGCCGCTCGACATCCGGCGCTACGACTTCGGCGCCAAATCATTTCGCGGCTACGACGAAAAGAAAGTGGAAGACTTCCGGAATCAGGTCGCGGAGGAGCTCGAGCGTCTGACGCGAGTGAATCAGGAGCTCGACTCGAAAGCCCGTGGATTCCACGAGCAGCTGCGCGCGTTCCGGGAGCGAGACAAGGCGCTCAACGAGGCGCTCGTGTCCGCGCAGCAGCTTCGCTCGGAAATTCGCGAGCAGGCCGAGCGCGAGGCGCAGCTCATATTGCGCGAGGCGCGCGCGGAGGGGGAGCGCCAGCTCGACAGCATTCGCAACGACACTCGCCAGCTCGAGGCCGACATGGTCGGGCTCGAGAAGTCGCGCCGCGCCTTCATCGGCCAGCTGCGACAGATCGCGGAACGCCAGCTCGCGGAGCTCGCCGCAGCGGAAGGCGCGTCGCGCGAGCTGCCTGCGCCATCCACCCCGGCGCCGAAGGCCAGCGAGGACGCCGATGGGGATGGTCGCGCGCACATGAAGACCCCCGCCTGGCTGGAGTCGCTCGTCAAGGAATGACGCCGTATCGGTTCGACGATCCACCTTCTCACACCGCCGTTCCGCCGCACGTCGCGCACACGCGCGCGCAGGCGTCGGCCGCGGCGCAGGTCGTGCGCGACCGCTTCGATCGCGTCCCCGACGTCGCGCTCATCCTCGGCACGGGGCTCGGCGCGCTCGGCCGCGCGATCGAGACGCACACGGTCATCGACTACGCGGAGATTCCCGGATTCCCGCTCTCGACCGTCGAGTCGCACGCGGGACGACTGCTGTGCGGCACGCTCGGAGGAAAGACGGTCGTCGCGATGCAGGGACGCTTTCATCTCTACGAGGGCTACTCCGCGCAGCAGGTCGCCTTTCCGGTGCGCGTCATGCGCGAGCTCGGCGCGCACACGCTCGTGGTGTCGAACGCGTGCGGTACGCTGCATCCGCTCTGGAATGCCGGCGAGATCATGCTGATCGCGGATCACATCAATCTGCTCGGCACGAATCCATTGATCGGTGCGAACGATGAGGCGCTCGGCCCGCGCTTTCCCGACATGTCGGCTCCGTACGACGCCGAGTTGCGCGGCATCGCGCGCGACGTCGCGCGCGACCTGAAGATGGTGCTGCGCGAAGGCGTCTACGTCGCGATCACGGGGCCCGCGCTGGAGACGCGCGCGGAGTATCGCATGCTCCGCACGATCGGCGCGGACGTCGTGGGAATGTCGACGGTGCCCGAGGTGATCGCGGCGGTGCATGGCGGGATGCGCGTGCTCGGGCTGTCGATCATGACGGACCAGTGCCTCCCCGACGCGCTGCGGCCGGTGACGCTCGGGGAGATCGTCGAAATGGCGGGGCGCGCGGAGCCCCATCTCACCGCGCTCGTGCGCGGCGTGCTGGAGCGCCTGTGACCGTGACCGAGTCGTCCGCCGCGCGCTACGCGCTGCTCGCGCCCGAGCTCGACGCCGACACGCTCGAGCAGGAGATGCTGGCGCGCTGGGAGGCCGAGGATCTCGTGGAGCAGACGCTCGCGCGCGGCGACGAGGAGTTCGTCTTCTTCGAGGGGCCGCCCACCGCGAACGGACGCCCCGGCATCCATCACGTGTTCGCGCGCACGATCAAGGATCTGTTCTGCCGCCATCGCGCCATGAAGGGCTTTCACGTGGGCCGCAAGGCGGGATGGGACACGCACGGCCTCCCCGTGGAGATCGAGATCGAGAAGGCGCTCGGCATCAGCGGCAAGCGCGACATCGAAGCGCTCGGCGTCGAGGCGTTCAACAAGCTCTGTCGCGAGAGTGTTTGGAAGTACAAGGGCGAGTGGGAGCAGCTGAGCGCGCGCATCGGCTACTGGCTCGACTACAGCGATCCGTACATCACCTACTCCAACGAGTACATCGAGAGCGTGTGGTGGTCGCTGGCGACGCTCTACAACAACGAGCTGCTCGTGCGCGGCCACAAGATTCTCCCGTACTGCCCGCGCTGCGAGACGACGCTCTCGAGTCACGAGGTCGCGCAGGGGTACCAGGACGTCGAGGATCCGAGCGTCTACGTGTCGCTCGAGCTCACATCGCCGCAGGGGATTCCGACCGGCGCGCGCATCCTCGTGTGGACGACCACGCCGTGGACGCTCGTCTCGAACGTGGCGCTCGCGGTGCATCCGACGCTGCCGTACCTGGAGCTCAAGCGCCGCGGGCGCACCGAGGCGACGGTGATTCTCGCCGAGGCGCGCGTGCGCTCGGTGCTCGGCGAGGACTACGCGGATCGATGGGATGTCGTGCGCGCGTGGACGGGCGCCGAGCTCTCGAAGCTGCGCTATCGCCGCCCGCTCGACTGGCTGCCGTATCCCGCCGGCACGGCGCACGAGGTGATCGTCGTCGAGGACTTCGTCAGCGCGGACGAGGGTACGGGCGTGGTGCACATGGCGCCGGCGTTCGGCGCGGACGACTACCAGGCAGGGAAGCGACACAATCTCGCGTTTCTCCAGCCGGTGAACGGGCGCGGCGAGTTCCCCCCGTCGCTGCCGGTTGTCGGCGGCCTGCACGTGAAGAAGGCGGACCGCGCCATCATCGTCGTGCTCGAGGAGCGCGGTGTGCTGTGGAAGGCCGGCACGATCGTGCACTCGTACCCGCACTGCTGGCGCTGCGGCACGCCACTGCTTTACTACGCGCGCGAGTCGTGGTTCGTGAGCACCACATCGTTCAAGCAGCGGATGATGGCGCGCAACGCGCGAGTGAACTGGAATCCACCGGAAGTCGGCTCGGGGCGATTCGGCGAGTGGCTCGAGAACAACGTCGACTGGGCGCTCTCGCGCGACCGCTACTGGGGCACGCCGCTGCCGATCTGGGTATCGGAGACGACGGGCGGGATGCATTGTATCGGCTCGCTCGCCGAACTGAAGGAACTGGCGCTCGACCCGGTGCCGGAC
>DATCPC010000256.1:0-13071 GCA_036564355.1 Gemmatimonadaceae bacterium
CAGGTTGCCAGTCGCCTCCACCCACCCTTCCGCGAACGTCGCCTGCAGCTGCGACACCGCGGGGCCCGTAAAGCGCACGTCGGTGTCGCGCCACTGGTCTTTCGTGTGCCCGTTGCCGAGCCATTTGTCCGCGATGCCGAATCCGCCCGTGAACCCGACGCGCCCATCGACCACCAGCGCGCGGATGTGCGAGCGGTTCTGCAGCTTCTGCATCTCGTACCAGTGTACCGGCCGAAAAACCGCGGTGTGCACGCCCGCGGCGCGCAGCGTGTCGATGTAGCCCTCCGTGATCTTCTGCGCGCCGAAGGCATCCGTGAGCAGCTGCACCGATACGCCGTTCCGCGCGCGCTCGCGAAGAATCGTGGAGAGCGTGTCGGCGATCTTCCCCGGCTCGAAGTAGTACATCTGCATCGTGATCGTCTGCTTCGCGCCCCGCAGCTCCTTCCAGATCGCGGGATATGTCTGCTCGCCGTTCAGGAGGACGGTGACGTGATTCCCGTCCGTCAGATGCGTGCCGGTGAAGCTCTCCATCGTGCGTACGAACAGCGAATCGCCCACTCGCGGCGCGGCGCTGCCCACGCCCTCCATGTGCGACAGATGCGAGCCGTGAAGCGTGAACTCCATCCCGATGATGGTGAACACGACCAGCAGCAATGCACCTGCGGCGAGAGCGATCTTTTCTGCGATGCTGCGCTTCGAGTCGCTCGCGGGCTTACCCTTCTTCGAGCGGCTGGCTGTCTTGCTCATGGCCGGAGCACATGCAAGGCTGACGCCGCTCCGGAACGCGGCGCCCCCACCTCGCCTTGCTCGCCCTGCCGCGAACGTCCACCTTTCCGGCACATGGTTCTCGCCTCGCGACGCCGAACGGCTGCGCGGACGATCGCGCTCGACCGCTCGCTCGAAACGCTTCCGATGTTTCGCCTCAGTGATTCCGCGGACGACTCGGCGATCACTTATCTGCCGCCCGCGGGCGGGCGGTGGCGCGTCCTCCCAAACCCCGGCGATCGCCTTCCCGGCACCTTCGACCAGGACGTCTACGTCGAGCTGTGGCGCCGTTACGAAGAAGCCCACTCTCCATCCGACGGAACCGTCACCTTCACGCTGCACGCGTTCCTGCGCTCCATCGGACGCCGCGTGGATGGCCGCACCTACGGACAGTTGCGCTCCGCTCTCGCCCGACTCCAGCACACGACTCTCGAATCGCAGCAGGCCTACTTCGATGGAAACGCGCACGGCGTCGTCGACGCGCGCTTCAGTATCCTCACGAATGTCGTGATCGAACGGCGCCGCTTCGCTGATCGCGATCAGCTCGGCCTTTTTTCGGCGTTTCCAGCGTCCGAGCCCGGTGAAGCGTATGTCACGATGTCCCCTGTCGCGCGGGCGAACATCACGGCGGGATACACGGTGCTCCTCTCGGCAGCGCAGTACATGGCGCTGTCGTCACCTGTGGCGCGCCGGCTGTACCGGCTGTTCGAAGTCGCACATGAGGAGGGCTCCACACGCTGGCGCGTCACCCTGGCCCGCCTGGCTGAACAACTCCCCCTCGCCCAGCGTTATCCATCGCACCTTCAGCGCGTCTTGCAACCGGCGCACGAGATGTTGATCGCGGCTGGCCTCTTGCGCGAAGTTACCGTTCAGCAACAGATGCGTGAGTGGTATGTTGAATACACGCTCGACGACCGGACTCATACGTAGCGCGAGCAGAGTTATTGCGGTGCCAGTGTTCGTAACCCCCTACCTCGGAGTGCTCGTCATGGCAACGAAGCTCGAAAAGACCCTGAAGCGTGAGATCGACATCGATGGTGCCGCATACATGGTTGCGATCTCCCCCGAGGGAGTGAAGCTCACCCAGAAAGGCTTCCGAAAGGGACCGGAGCTCACCTGGAAGCAGATTCTCGTGAGCGGCGGTGGCGCGACCCAGTCCGGAAGCGAAGGCAGCGGGGAATAACCCGCACGCCAGTCCGCGCGAGCGAGATGGGAACTATCTCCTCGCGCGATCGTATTTCAGGGGAGATCTGTTCTCTCCCATTCCAGGTATTTATGTCTCGAATTCGTACCGCGGCGCTGCTCGGCGTCATCGCGCTGCCGATCGTCATTGGCGGCGCCGCCATCGAGCGGCAGTCGACCCGCGATGGCGCCCACGTGTTCGACCAGGTGCTCTCGCTCGTGAGCGACCGCTTCGTCGACACGCTCCAGCAAAGCCAGCTCTTCGAGAAAGCCGCGCGTGGACTCGTGCAGCAGCTCGACGACCCATATTCCGAGCTCTACACCCCCGCGCAGCTCAAGCGGTTCTCCACCGTCGCCACCGGCAAGTACGGCGGCATTGGGATGCAGATCGAGCAGCAGGAGGGCGCGATCGTCGTGGTGCGCGTGTTCGATCACACGCCGGCCGAGCAGGCGGGAGTCGCCGAAGGCGATCACATCGTCGGCATCGACACGGCGTCCACACGCGGCTGGACCTCGCAGCAGGTGTCCGACGTCCTCGTGGGAACCATCGGGACCAAGGTAAACGTCAAGTTCGCGCGCCCCGGAATCGCTCAGCCGATCGAGCACTCGTTCGTCCGCGCCGAGATTCACGTTCCCGCGGTGCCGTACGCGATCATGCTCGACAACAAGATCGCCTACGTTCCCCTCCAGCAGTTCAGCGAGAACTCGGCGGCCGAGCTTCGCGCCAACGTCAATCGCCTGCTGCACGAGGGCGCCAAGGGGCTCGTGCTCGATCTCCGGACCGATCCGGGCGGCATCCTCGATCAGGGACTCGACATCGCGGATCTCTTCCTCGCGAACGGCCAGACGATCGCGAGCGTCCGCACGCGCACGGGTCAACCGCAGGTGTTCAGCACGCACAGCGGACAGCACGTCCCCGATGTGCCACTGGTCGTGCTCGTCGACGGCTACTCCGCGTCAGCGAGCGAGATCGTCGCCGGCGCGCTGCAGGATCACGATCGGGCGCTCGTCGTCGGCACGACGTCGTTCGGCAAGGGACTCGTGCAAACGGTATTCCCCCTCGACGGCGGCTGGGCGATGAAGCTCACCACCGGCAAGTGGTACACGCCGAGCGGTCGCTCCATCCAGAAGAACCGGAAGCACATCAATCCCGACTCGGCCGTCGGATCCGTCGCGAGCGATGACACGAAGCCCGATTCGCTCGAGCAGGATTCGGTGAAGAAGCATCGTCCGATGTACAAGAGCGATGCGGGCCGCACGATCTATGGCGGCGGCGGCGTCACTCCAGACATCATCGTGCCTGAAGACACGGTGACCACGGCGGAGCAGGATTTCGCCAAGGCCATCGCGCCCAAGTTCCCCGCGCTGCGCGGCATATTGTACAGCTATTCGTTCGAGCTCAAGGATCACGTCACGAAGGACTTCACGGTGAAGCCCGAGTGGCGCGATGAGCTCTACAAGCGGCTCGAGACGGCGAAGATCGTGACGGACCGCAAGCAGTACGACGCTGCGACTCCGCTCGTGAACCGCTGGCTCTCGCAGCAGGTCGCACGGCTCGCGTTCGGCGACTCGACGGCGTTCCGCCGGACGGTCAAGGACGATCCGCAGCTGCGCAAGGCGCTCGAAGTGCTGCGCAAGGGTCAGACGCAGAAGGATCTCTTCTCCATCGCACGGGCGGACGAAACACCAGGTCATTAGCTTTCCTGAATGCGAAACGCTCGTCAGGTAACTACCGCGGTCGCCCTCGTGGCCGCGGTAGCTTGTCACGGCGGAGCCGCCCACCCCGCACAAGCAGCCCCCGCTCCCGCCTCTGTCGCGTCACTCCGCCCGGCGGAGGCGCATCTCGCCAACATTCGCCAGCTCACGCACGGCGGCGAGAACGCGGAGGCGTACTTCAGCGCCAACGGCAAGCGGCTGATCTTCCAGAGCACCCGCGACGGTCGGGGCTGCGATCAGCAGTACGTCATGAACGCCGACGGCTCCGCGCAGCATCGCATTTCGGATGGCACCGGCAAGACGACCTGCGGCTACTACTTCGCGTACGACACCAAGGTCTTCTACTCCTCCACGCGCGCAGCGGATAGCGCCTGCCCGAAGAAGCCCGATCCCTCCAAGGGCTACGTCTGGGGGCTCGACAAGTTCGACATCTACACGGCCAATTCCGACGGCAGCGGCACGCAGCGCCTCACGAAGAACGGCGTCTACACGGCTGAAGGAACGCTCTCACCCGACGGCAAGACGATCGTCTTCACATCGCTCAAGGACGGCGATCTCGACATCTACTCGATGAACGTCGATGGCTCGAACGTGCGCCGGCTGACGAACGCCCCCGGCTACGACGGCGGCCCCTTCTTTTCGCCCGACGGCAAGCGCATCGTGTACCGCGCGTACCATCCCACCGACTCCACCGATCTCGCCCAATACCGCGACCTGCTCCACCAGTCGATCGTGCGGCCGAACAAGATGGAGATCTGGGTGATGAACGCCGATGGGAGCGAGCAGCATCAGATCACACACCTGGGCGGCGCGAACTTCGCGCCCTTCTTCACGCCGGACGGAAAGCGCATCATCTTCTCGTCGAATTACACCAAGCCGCACAGCGGCGAGTTCGATCTCTATCTCGTCAACGACGACGGCAGCTCGCTCGAGCAGGTGACCACCGCCGCCGGCTTCGACGGGTTTCCGCAGTTCAGCCCCGACGGCAAACAGCTCGTGTGGGCATCGAGCCGCAACGCAACCGGCGAGCATCAGCTCGACTTGTTCATCGCCGACTGGAAGCCGTGACATGCAACGCCTGACCTCCGACCGGGAGCACCGATGCTTGGCTTAGGCGCACTCATCATCGTGATCATCATCGCGCTTTGGACGATCACCAGCACCGTCAAGATCATCGGCCAGGCCGAGGTCATGGTGATCGAGCGATGGGGACGCTTCAATCGCATCGCGCGATCGGGGCTCAACGTGCTGATCCCGTACATGGAAAAGGGGAAGACGATCGACGTCCGCTACTTCGAGGCGGATCCGGGCGGCGTCAAGCGCGTCACCTCCGGATCGACGTCGCGCATCGACCTTCGCGAGCAGGTGCTGAGCTTTCCCAAGCAGCCAGTGATCACGAAGGACAACGTCACCATCGACATCGACGCGGTACTCTACTACCGCATCGCCGATCCACAGAAGGCCGCGTACGCGATCCAGAATCTCCCCTTCGCGCTCGAGACGCTCACGCGCACGACGCTCCGCAACATCGTCGGCGACATCGAGCTCGATCAGACGCTCGCGAGCCGCGACATGATCAACAAGCGCATGCGCGACACCATCGAGGAGGCGTCGATCGGCTGGGGCGTCGACGTCACGCGCGTGGAGCTGCAGGCGATCGAGCCCCCGCGCGACATCCAGCAGTCGATGGAGCTTCAGATGCGCGCCGAGCGCGAGCGCCGTGCGGCGGTCACGAACGCCGAGGCATCGAAGCGCGCCGCGATCCTTGAGGCCGAGGGCGTGCAGCAGTCGCAGGTGAGCCGAGCCCAGGGTGAATCGGAGGCCGCCGTGCTCCGCGCGAAGGGACTCGCCACCGCCCGCATGGCCATGGCGGAGGCCGAGGCGCAGGCGATCACCCGCATCGCCTCCTCGCTCCCAGAAGGACAGGCCGCCATGTACCTCCTCGGCATGAAATACCTCGAGGCGCTCCCGCAGCTCACGCAGGGCAAGGGCACCACCATCTTCCTCCCCGCCGAAGCCGCGGGAGTCATGGGCGCACTCGGCGGCATCAGGGAATTGCTGGTGCGGTCCTCGAGCGACATCCCGAGTGGCGCCCCCGCTCGCGGGCCGGCCGGCGCGCTGCCACCGCGCATCGCTCCGGCGCCGACGATCACTCCGGCCTACGTGCCGCCGCCGCTGCCGCCCGACCCGGAAGGAAAGTAGCCGGTGGCCAGAATCACACGTGAACGCGCGGAGCGAATCGCGCGCGCGCACGCCTGCGAGAACTGCGGCGAGTACAGCTACAAGAAGCTCACCGTCAAGCCCGCGTCGAAGGAGGAGCGCGAGGGCGTCGACGTCGCGTGGATCGCCGCGAAGACGTGCGGAGTCTGCGGCGCCGTGCACGAGATGGGAATCGACGCCGAAGGGGAGATCGTCTACGGCGGATCCTGACGTTCGGCGCTGAGCGCTACCGCAGCACTGGCAGGAAGGGGGCGAGCGTTCCGTCGTTGGGCGCCGGGGTGATGCCGAGCAGCCGCGCCAGCAAGTCGTAGACGTCGACGTTCGGAAAGTCGTCGATGGTGGTGCCGGGCTTGAAATCCGGCCCGCGCGCGAGGAAGAGCGCGCGCATGTCGGGGCTCGCGTTGTCGTAGCCGTGCTCGCCGAGACCGTCGAACACCTTCCCGTGCCGCCACGCGATCATCCACCCGGGATCGGCCACCGCGATGATGGGCGTGACGCGCGCACTCGCACCGTAGTGCAGCCGCGCGGGCACATCGCCCTTCTTCCACGCCGACACGTGCGGCAGCTTCTTCAGCCGTGCGAGCAAGGCGTCGTTGTCGTTGTCGCGCGCGCTGATCGACAGATTCGGCGACAGGGTGACGACGTTCACGCTGGCCGAGTCGACGACATCGTCGAGATAGACCACGTGCTCGGGCGAGATCTGCGCCATGCCGTGGTCGGCGACGATGATGATGTCGACGCTGTCGTAGAGCCCGCGCGAGCGCAGCCCGCTCACGAGCTCCGCGAGCGCGCTGTCCACGCGCAGCACGGCCTCGTGCGTCTCGGGCGCATCGGGGCCGTGACGGTGCCCCTGCATGTCCGGCTCCTCGAAGTAGCCCATCACGAGGCGCGGGCGCGCGGGCGCGAGAAGGTCGAGCCACGCGAGCATCGTGTCCACGCGCACACTGAACTGGATCGCGTGATCGTACGAGTGCCAGAGCTCGGGGCGCACACCGGAAACCGCGGCGTCCGATCCCACCCAGAACATCGTCGCGGCGGGCGCGCCCTGCTTCGTCGCCGTCACCCAGATCGGCTCGCCGCCCCACCAATACGCCTCGTGCGCGACGGGCTTCTTGTACTCGAACGCGCTGTCGAATGCCGGATCGAAGAATCGATTGTTCACGATGCCGGAATGATCGGGATAGAGTCCCGTGGCGAGCGCGTAGAAGTTCGGGAAGGTGATGGTGGGGAAGCTCGGAATCATCCCGTGCGCGGCGACGCCGGTGCGCGCGAGCGCGTGCAGCGCGGGCGCCGAGTCGGTGTCGAGATAGCGGCGCGCAAAGCCATCGAAGCCGAGCACGATCACGGTGCGCACGCCCCCGGCGCGTGACGGGATGGCGCTCGCGGACCGCGGCGTCGCGCTTCGGCACCCAGCAGCGGCGATGAGCAGGGCCACGAGGGCGGCGCGCAATTGTCTTGAATTCAAGGTATTTTCAGGGTCACGGGCTCGGGCGTCACGAGGTCAATACGCGTGGGAAGCACCGGGAGTTGAATCGATGGTCACGGCCGCGCGAGCAGCGCGCGATCGCCGCCCACGGACATCGATGCGGGCCGGTGTCAGTGTCGGCGCTTCTCCCAGGGCCAGTATGGCTTGTGCGCGTAGCGGCGTCCGAAGACGGCCATGAGGAGTGAGTCGGGATCCGCCGTTCGGCCAATGGCCGTGAGCCGCGCGCCCAGCACGATGGGGCGAGTGAATTCCTGGTAGCGCGCGAAGCCGTGGCAAAAGCAGAGCGGTCCCCGGCTCGAGAGCCGGCCGAACCAGAGATCGGGAAACGCGTACGTCATCGCGTAGAAGATCTCCAGCGACTTGTCGCGCGGAAGAGCGGAGAGAGCCATCCCGCGCGGGAGCGATCCGTGCTTCCCCCACTGCACGTTGACTCCCAGCTCCCCCTTGCCACGCCAGTTAGCATGAAGGATGTCGCCGTGCCAGTACGTCCACAGATCGGTCGGGGCCAGGGTCGCGTCGTAGCCGACCCAGAATTCCTCCTCGTCGGGTCCCTGAGAGAACGGCGACCAGCGGGCCGCCAGGTCGTGGCGGTAGGTCAGGTAGTAGGCGATTACGCGGCGTGAGGGGTGGAGAACGGCGACCGTTCGCTCCAGCGGGAACGATTCGTCCCGTTGGAGGTATAGGATAGGCGCTAAATCCCTCGCGAGCATCGCCGCGGAGTCGCTCGCCGCGAGGGAGTTGGGGAGAGTTGGGGGCAGCGTCGGAAAGTGGGTGCGGGGTCCGCAGGCGGTCAGCAAGGCAGCCAGTGCAACCACCAACCCCAACGCTCCGTGCGTCTGCGACGTTCTTTCCCGTAACGGTCGCGTTCGGCCGTGCGGGAAAGGGCATTCGATCGTCTCCTGTACAGGAGACCCGTTGAGACTTTGGAGGGATTCATGCGAAAGCCACGTCCGGCCACGTACAATCCAGCGCAAGCGCTGCAGCTCATCGCGAACGATCGCACCGGTTCTCCACTCAGCTGTCCCTCGTGCTCCGGGCGAATACTTCGCGATCCGGATCAGGTACCCCCCATCCCCCGCTCCCACGTCACGCTCCGCTGTTCGAGTTGCGGCCGCATCGCCCGCTACATCGCCGGCGCTGCCTGAGCACGCCAGCCGCCACGTAACTCACGTTCCACGGCGGTTCTACTCAGCAACTCGCGGGCTTGGCCCAAATTATGAGATATTATCTAGTTACCATCGGAATCATTTGTTTAGATTTCGATACATTCTAGATCTCCCGATCTTCTTGCAGCATATGTTTCAGCAGCGGATCGGACGATCAGTACAACCGTTCTAGCCCCACAGGGGAGAGGGTAAGGTACCATGGCACGCATTACCGGCACCGTGAAGTGGTTCAACGACGCGAAAGGCTTCGGATTCATCTCCCGTGAGGGCGGCCCCGATGTTTTCGTCCACTTCAGCGCCATCACCGGCAACGGATTCAAGTCCCTCGCCGAAGGCGATCAGGTCGAGTTCGAAATCGTTCAGGGACAGAAGGGTCCTCAGGCCGCCGATGTTCAAAAGGTCTGAGCTCCAAGCTCCAGTCAAAAGAGCCCCGGCATTGCTGGGGCTCTTTTTTTTATCTACACTCGACGCCTCGCTCGAATCCGTGATCGGCACCGGACTTGCCTTTCGTCCACTTCCTGCCGCGTACCCGCTCGACCTACCAGGAGTTCACGATGGCCTCCATCTGGAAGGGCTCACTCTCGTTCGGCCTCGTCAGCATCCCCGTCGAAGTGCGCCCCGCGATTCAGGGCGATCACATCAGCTTCCGCATGCTCCACGAAGAAGACCTCGCTCCGATCAAGTACGAGCGCGTCTCCTCCACCACGGGGGATCCGGTTCCCTGGGGTGAGATCGTAAAAGGCTACGAATACGCGAAGGGCAAATACGTCACCCTCACCGACGAAGACTTCAAGACCGCCGCGGTCGAATCCTCGAAGTCGCTCGAGATCGTCGACTTCGTAAAGGAAGAAGAGATCGATCCGCGCTACTTCGAAACACCGTACTTCCTGGTCCCATCCAAGGGCGGAGAGAAAGCGTACGCACTCCTTCGCGAAGCCATTCGAAATACCGGTACCGTCGGCATCGGCAAGATCATCATGCGACAGAAGCAGCACCTCGCCGGCATCAAGGTGGTCGGCAAAGCGCTCATCCTCGAGATCATGCGCTTCGCCAATGAGCTCATCGACACCGAGTCGCTCAACCTGCCCGACTCGAGCCTCGTGCGTCCGCAGGAGCTGCGCATGGCCGAGCAACTCGTCACCAGCCTTGCCGAACCGTTCGATCCAACGAAGTACAACGATGAGTACCGCGCCAACCTCATGCGCCTCATCCACGCGAAGATGAAGGGCAAGAAGGCGAACCTGAAACCGGAGCCCGAGGCCGAGCGCGACGCGCAGGTGATCGACCTCATGACGCGCCTTCGCGAGAGCCTCGACGGCGGGAAGAAAAAAGGCACCGTTCGCTCGCGGCCGCACGAGGCGGCCGCGCGCGAACGAAAGACCGGTGCGAAAGCGAAAGCAGCGAAGCCCGTCAAACGCGCCAAGCGTAGAACCGCGTAAAGGCGCGAACGATGGCCGAACGTGCGAGGCCGGCGGTGGGACGCAAGCTGTCCGAGTACCGCCAGAAGCGCGACTTCTCGAAAACCGCGGAGCCGTCCGGGAACGAGGTGCGCGCGAAAGGGAAAAAAGCCCTCGCCTTCGTCATTCAGAAGCACGCAGCCAGCCATCTGCACTTCGACTTCCGTCTCGAGCTCGATGGCGTGATGAAGAGTTGGGCCGTGCCCAAGGGCCCGAGTCTCGACCCCTCGGTGAAGCGACTCGCCATGCAGGTCGAAGATCATCCCATCGACTACAACACCTTCGAAGGGACGATCCCGCGGGGCGAATACGGCGGCGGCACCGTCATGCTCTGGGATCGCGGCACGTACACCTCCGCGCTCGACGATGAAGATCCGGTCGCCGCCATTCGCCGCGGCTACGCGAAGGGGGATCTCAAGATCATCCTCGAAGGCGAGCGCCTGCACGGCTCGTGGGTGCTCGTGCGCACGCGCCGCGGCTCGGAAGACAAGCCGCAGTGGCTGCTGATCAAGCACCGCGATGAGTTCGCGCAGGAGGGCACGGACATCGTCGCCGATGTCACGACCTCCGTCGCGTCGGGGCGCACGATGGAGGAGATCGCGGAGAACAGGAGGCGAAAGGTCTGGCACTCCAATCGCTCGTCGAACGAATCGCCGCCCGCTGATCCGAAAGCCAGGCGCGCCTCCGCCACTTCGCGCGCGCGCAAAGCGCCCTCCCCTCCAACCACCGCGGTCCGCAGCGCCTCCGCGAAAGCACTCGGCGCCGGCGCCCTCGATCCCATGCTCGCCTCGGTCGGTACCGACATTCCCGAGGGAAGCGACTGGACCTTCGAGGCGAAGTACGATGGCATTCGCGTGCTCGCCTACGCGACGCCGGACTCCGCGCGGCTCGTCACGCGCAACGGGAAGGACAAGACCCCGCAGTTTCCCGAAATCGCCAAGGCGGTGCGCAGGGTCGCCGCACGCAGCCGGCGCGCGCTCGTCCTCGATGGCGAGGTCGTTGCGCTGCACAACGGGTCGCCGGCGCGATTTCAGGAGCTGCAGCGGCGCATGCACGTGAAGGATGCGAGCGCCATCGCCACCCTCGAGAACAGCGCGCCGGCTGCGCTGATGGCATTCGACATCTTGCTGGACGGCGAGGATGTGCTCGTGCACGAGCCGTGGACGAAGCGCCGCGCGCGGCTCGAGAAGCGCCTCGCCAAGCACACGTCGCCCGAGCTTCGGCTCACCGAGGCCGAGGCCGACGGACGCGCGATGCTCGCGCGCGCGCGCGCCGCCGGATGGGAGGGGATCATCGCCAAGCGCACCGACGCGCCGTATCAACCCGGCGTTCGCTCGCGCGACTGGCTCAAGCTCAAGCTCGAGTTTCGCCAGGAGTTCGTGGTTGGCGGATGGACCGAGCCCCGCAACACGCGTCAGTACATCGGCGCACTCCTGCTCGGCTACTACGACCGCGGACGCCTGATCTACGCCGGCAAGATGGGCGGCGGCTTCGACAGCGTGGGGCTGGCCGAGATGTACCAGATGCTGGCGCCCCTCGAGCGAAAAACCTCGCCGTTCGATGAGGCGCCGCGGTTGCGTGAACCGGTCCACTGGGTGACGCCGAAGGTCGTCGTCGAGGTGAAGTTCAACGAGTGGACGAAGGATGGAAAGCTGCGCCAGCCGATCTACGTCGGCACGCGCGATGACAAGGATCCGCGCACGGTGAAGCGCGAGGGAACGAGCGTGCAGAAAGCGAAGAAGGCCTCGCGCGCGCCCGCGCGCGGGAAATCCGCCGCGAAGAGCCTCGCGAAGCCGTCCGCGAAAAAGGTGGTGCGCGCGGCGGCGCGGAAGAGCGTGGGCGCGACGGCGAAGACGAAGAAGGGTGGCGCAGTCGAGCAGCAGCTCGCGGCCATCGAGCGCGACGGCGGCGACGGCGACGTCGAGATCAAGCGCGGCGTATCGCTCCACGTCTCGAGCCTCGGGAAGGTCTATTTCCCCGACGACGGCTTCACGAAGGGCGACATCATGCGCTACTACGCGCGCGTCGCGTCCGCGATCCTGCCGGCCATCGCGGATCGCCCGCTGGTGCTCAAGCGCACGCCGGAGGGGATCAAGGGCGAGGTGTTCTTCCAGCAGAAGCCGCCCAAGCACGCGCCACCAGTCGTTCGCACCGAGACCGTCGTCAACGACGATGGCGTGAAGGCCGAGCGCATCGTCGGTGGCGATCTCGCGACGCTGCTCTACACGGTGCAGATCGGCTGCATCTCCGTCGACCCCTGGCATTCGCGCATCGGATCGCTCGACGCGATGGACTACACGATTCTCGATCTCGACCCGGGGCCGCGCGCGACGTTCGATCGGGTGGTCGGCGTCGCGCGCTGGGTGAAGGAGGAGCTCGACGCGCGCGGACTACGCGCGGCCCTCAAGACTTCCGGCTCTCGCGGACTGCACATCGTCATCCCGCTCCCGCCTCGCACGCCGTACGAAGCGGGGCTGCTGCTCGCGCAGCTGATCGCGACGCGCGTCGCCGAGGGGCATCCGCGCGACGCGACGGTCCAGCGCTCGGTGAAGGCGCGCCCTCCGGCGGCGGTCTACGTGGACTACTTGCAGAACGTAAAGGGAAAGAGCGTGGCGAGCGCCTATTGTGTCCGCGCGCGCGCTGGCGCGACCGTCTCCACACCGCTCCAGTGGAAGGAGCTCAACGAGTCGCTGAACCCGCGGGAGCTGACCATCGAGACGGTGCCTGCAAGAATCATAAAGCTGGGCGACATATGGACTTCCGCCCTCAAGGCGAAAAATACGACCGCCGCTGTGCGGGCGGCCGCTGACCGATAGAACGATGAATCGTCCTTTTCTTGGATGGTTCTCACCTGGAGCCGCCGCATTGTCGCGGTCGGAGCGCTTGCGCTCATGGTTACCCCAGTGCTGGAAGCGCAGAAGGCGACGCGCTCCCCGCCATCGGTGCGCGTCGCGGGGGTCGTAGACGGAAACACCGTCGTCGAAACCGCCCGGCACTATCTCGGCGTGCGCTATGTGCTCGGTGGCACCACGCCCAAGGCGTTTGACTGTTCGGGCTTCATCCGCTACGTCTTCGCGCT
>DATCPC010000034.1:0-38333 GCA_036564355.1 Gemmatimonadaceae bacterium
GCATTATTGTGAACTCTGCTAAGGGGGCGCACTGCAGCTGCGAAAGTCAGTTGCCACGACGCCGCGCGCCCGCATGAACTACACACATGAAATCGCGATTGCAAGTAGCGACCATGCGAACGGCGGGACCGCATCGCATTCATCTCTGCTCCTTACCCGATTCGCGCCGCACGGTCAAGCGAACCACGGTCCCCCGCGCCGTCAGTCACTCGCCTCGACGCCAGTCGCACGTCGCCAATGTCTGTGGGCAAATCCAGGTGCAGCAACGGGCGCAGCCAGCGTCCGGTGTGCGAGCCTTCTACTTCCGCGACCTCCTCCGGCCTCCCCATCGCCACGAGCTCGCCGCCCCCATCGCCCGCCTCGGGGCCGAGATCGATCACCCAGTCGGCCAGCTTGATCACGTCGAGATTGTGCTCGATGATCACGAGCGTGTGCCCCTGATCCACCAGCCGCTCGAATACGCGCGCGAGCTTGCGAATGTCCTCGAGGTGCAGCCCTGTCGTCGGCTCGTCCATCACGTACAGCTTGCGCGTCTTCGTCTTCCCCGCGTTCGACAGCTCGCGCGCGATCTTCACCCGTTGCGCCTCGCCGCCCGACAGCGTGGGCGCCGGCTGTCCGAGCTTGAGGTAGCCGAGTCCGACCTGCTGCAGCTGCCAGAGTGCCTGGCCGAGCTTCTCCTCGCGCGGGAAGAAGCGGATCGCCTGATCGATGGTGAGCTCGAGCACATCGTAGATGCTCTTGCCGCGCACCTTCACCTCGAGCACCTCGTTCTTGAACCGCCTTCCGCCGCACACCTCGCATGGCACGTACACGTCGGCCATGAACACCATCTCGACCTGCAGATAGCCGGCGCCCTCGCAGTTCTCGCAGCGTCCGCCCTTCACGTTGAAGCTGAAATGTCCCGCGCCGTATCGCTTCTGCCGCGCGAGCGGCTGGTCTGCGAAGATGCGGCGGATCTCGTCGAACGCCTTCACGTACGTCACCGGATTGGAGCGCGGCGACTTGCCGATCGGACTCTGGTCGATGCACACGACGTCGGCGAGCGGCTCCCACCCGGTGATGCCGTCGAATCCGCCCACGCGCTCACCGAGATGCCGCTTCGCGGTGTGCTCGCCGGTGAGCCGGGTCTCGAGCGCGCGCAGCAGCACGTCGTGCACGAGCGTGCTCTTGCCGGAGCCCGATACGCCGGTGACCACGGTGAGTGCGCCGAGCGGAATGCGGATGTCGACGCCACGCAGATTGTGCTCGCGCGCGCCGGTGAGCGTGAGCCACCGCGGCCCGAGCGCACGCCGCTCCTCCGGCAGCGCAATCTCCTTCACGCCGCTCAAGTACGCGCCGGTGAGCGGGCTCTCGCTCGCGCGAGAGAGCGGACCAGCGAACACCACCTGTCCGCCCAGCTCACCGCTGCCGGGGCCCAGCTCCACCATGTAGTCGGCGCGCCGAATCGCCTCGAGATCGTGCTCGACTACGAGCACCGTGTTCCCGCCATCGCGCAGGCGATGCAGCAGCGACAGCAGCCGATCGACGTCGCGCGGGTGCAGCCCGATCGATGGCTCGTCGAG
The DNA here is from genome assembly GCA_036564355.1 of Gemmatimonadaceae bacterium. Classification (GTDB taxonomy): domain Bacteria; phylum Gemmatimonadota; class Gemmatimonadetes; order Gemmatimonadales; family Gemmatimonadaceae; genus FEN-1250. Next base: position 1,563 of record DATCPC010000034.1, read on the forward strand.
CACGTACAGCGTGTCGACGAGCTTCGAGCCGAGCGAGTTCGCGAGGCCTATGCGCTGCGCCTCGCCGCCCGAGAGCGTGCGCGTCGCGCGATTCAGGCTAAGATAGCCGAGCCCGACATCGAGGAGAAAGCGCGAGCGGCTGCGCGCCTCGCCGAGGATATTCGCCGCGATCTGCTGCTCGTAGTCCGAAAGCGGAAGCGTCTCCAGCCACGGCACGAGCCGCTCGATCGGCAGGTCGCTCGCGTCGGCGATGGTGCGGCCCGCGATGCGCACCTGCAGCGCCTCGCTCTGCAGCTTCGCGCCGTGACACGTCGGACACTCCTGCGCGGTTTGATACTGCCGGAGAAAAATCCGGATGTACTGCTTGTATCGCTTCGCCTCGAGCTCCTTGAGAAACGTGAGGATGCCGCGAAAGCCCTTCGTTTTCGCGTACAGCAGCTGGTAGCGGTCTGCCATGGAGATCTCGCGCCACGGCACGTCCATCGAAATCTTGTTCTTCTTCGCGAACTCGGCCAACGCGCGACGCTTTCCGTCGTAGCGCGGCTTCGTCCACGGATCGATCGCCCCCTCGCGCAGCGTGCGGTCGGGGTAGGGGATGACGAGGGCCTCGTCGTACTCGAGTATGGCGCCGAAGCCGTTGCACGTGGCGCACGCGCCGCGCGGATTGTTGAACGAGAAGAGCTGGGGCGTGGGTGTGGGCGCGCGCGTGCCGTCGTATGGGCACTCGAAGCGCTCCGTGTACATGAGCCGCGACACCGGCGTCGCGTCGTCGCCCTGCGTCCCCGATCCGGCGAGACTCGCGGCGATGGGCGCGGCCAGCAGCACGACGGCCTCGCCATCGCCGTCGCGGAAGGCCGTTCCCACCGCGTCGGCGAGCCGCTGTCTACTCTCGGGCGCCACCATCAGGCGGTCGACGACCACCAGCAGCTCGGCCGCCTTCGTGACATCGGTGCCCGGCGGCAGCTCCTCGAGATGCGCGAGCGTGCCCTCGATCACCACGCGCAGGAAGCCCTGGGCGCGCAGGTTCTCCACGACCACCTCGTGCGTCACCAGGTCGCTCAACCGCAGCGGGAAGGCGACCGAGAATCGCGTCCCGGGGGGCAGCGCGAGCACCTCCTCGGTGACCGACTGCACGGTGTCGCGCTTCATCTCGCGGCCGCACACCGGGCAGTAGGTGTGGCCGATGCGCGCCCATAACAGCCGCAGGAAGTCGTAGATCTCGGTGGCCGTGCCGACGGTCGACCGCGAGGTTTTCGTCGGGTTGGACTGCTCGATGGCGACGGCCGGAGAGAGCCCATCGATGAAGTCGACGTCGGGCTTCTCCATCCGCTCGAGGAACTGCCTGGCGTACGCCGAGAGTGACTCAACGTAACGGCGCTGCCCTTCGGCGTAGATCGTGTCGAAGGCGAGGGAGGACTTTCCGGAGCCCGAAGGGCCCGTGATCACCGTGTAGCTGCGCCGCGGAATCTCGAGATCGAACCCCTTGAGATTATGCTGCCGCGCGCCGCGCACCACGATGTGAGACTTCATCGCGTAAATCTAACGGCTGCGGTGTCCGTTCGGGCTACGCGCGACGACGCAGACGGGCCACTAGCCGGCCGATGAGGAGCAGCACGATCGCTCCGAGCGTCGCGAGGGCGATCGAGCGAATGCTGAAGCCCGTTGCGCTCACGGCGCCCCACCCCAGGTGCGAGCCGATCCACCCGCCGAGCAGCGCGCCGACGATGCCGAGGGCAATTGTGATCAGGCACCCCGCGGGATCGCGGCCCGGCATGAGATACTTCGAAAGCGTGCCTGCGATGAGGCCGAGGACGATCCAGTGGAGCCAGAGGGGCATGATGGAACGTAATGCGCACGGAATTCCCGTGCTTGCCGCGACATCGGGCCGGGCGTAGTTTCGTGTCACGACGAAGTCGCCACCGGACCGCGTGGCGCGCCGAACTTGCCGTACGTCCCCAGCGTCTCTTGCCCGCGTTTCTATCTCGATGCCCTACATACAGTTGGAAGGTCAGCAATATCCGCTGATCGCGGGTGAGAATCCCGTGGGCGGGAATGATGGGGCACGGATTCGGCTCACGGGAACTGGAAGCGAGGGCATTCAAGCGTCAGTGGACGTCGGCGCCGATGGTGCGACCGTCGTCAGGCGTCTCGACGGAACGGTGAAGGTCAACGGCGTGGCACTCGGCGCCGAGCCAGCTCCCTTGCTTCATGGCGACAGGATCGACGTCGCCGGCAGGGAGCTTTTTTTTGGCGATGACCGCCGGGCCGGAAACACCCAGTTTGTGCAACCCGTACGTCTACCTGAGAGCGCTCCGAACGCGGTAGCCGGAAGGCGCACGGCGTCTACGGGCGGGCGCATCATTTCATTGGTGGACGGACGCGAATACCCCGTGCCGGACGCGGGGCTGGTGTTCGGCCGCGATCCGACGTGCGATGTGGTGGTCGGGTCGACCGAAGTTTCTCGCAAGCACGCCTCGCTCTCCCCGTCATCCGAGGGCTACCTTCTTCGGGACACGAGCACGAACGGCGTCTTGGTGAACGGCGAGCCTGCCAGCTCTCCGGCACTGCTGGGCCGCGGCGACGTGCTCACGATCGGTGACGAGGAGTTCCGCTTCTACGCCGACAAGGCGCCGCCGCCACGCGCGCCGCTGGCGACGCTCGAGGTAATCAGCTCCGGGATGTTGAAGGGGACGATCCTGGACGTGCGTTCTCCGCTCGCTCACGTCGGGCGTGGCGCGCATAACGACATCGTGGTCTCCGACGACAGCATCTCGGACTCGCACGCGAAGCTGCAGCGTCGCGGGGATGGGTGGTACGTGGTGGACATGGGATCGACGAACGGCACGTACGTAGGTGGACGGCGCATTGAAGGGGAGGCAGCTTTGGTGGGTGCCCCGGACGTGCGCTTTGGTGGTGTCAAGTTCATCTTTCGCGTGCCCGATGATTCAAAGTCGGGAAACGCGAGTCAGACACGCGCGATCGCGGCGTTGAGGGTCGATCCGCAGAAGGCCATGGCGGGAGCAGCGACGCCGATCGTCTCGCAGTCGGGGCAGCGCGAGGCGCTGCGACTCGCAGCGGTCTCGTCGCGGCAAAAGGCGTCGCGTGCAAGGCTGGTGCTGCTGTGGGTTGGAGTGTTGATATTGGTCGCGGCGGGAGTACTCATACTGATGACAGGTCACTAGTGCAGCTCGAAGTCGGTCAGGGAACGCACACCGGGATGGTCCGTTCCGGGAACGAGGACAGCTTTTTCGCTGACCCTCCGGCAGGACTGTTCGTGGTTGCCGACGGAATGGGCGGGCACGCGGCGGGCGAGATCGCGAGCGACATGGCCGTCCGGATCGTGTCCGACGAGCTCCGAGTCATACGCGACATCACGTCCGACGACGTGAGCATGAAAGTCTCGGATGCGCTGAAGCGTGCGAACCAGGAGATCTACGAGCGCACGCTCACCGAGGTGGACAAGCAGGGAATGGGCACGACGGCGTCGATACTGATCGTCGGCCAGGACCGGTATCTCATCGGACAGGTTGGGGATTCGCGCATCTATCTTCTCCGCGACGGGAAGCTCACGCAGCTGACGAAGGATCATTCGTACGTGCAGGAGCAGGTCGACGCAGGATTTCTGACGCCGGAGCAGGCGCGCTATCATCCCTACAGCAACGTGATCACGCGTTGCGTGGGTGCGGGCTCGGATGTGGAGCCGGACACGTACGCGGGCGAGCTGCGCCGCGGCGACACATTTCTGGTCGCGAGCGATGGGCTCACAGGGATGGTGGATGACCGGCGCTTGCATCACCTGTTGTCCTCGCGCGCGACCGCGCAGCGGGTGGTCGAGGCGCTCATCTCGGAGGCGAACGGGCGCGGTGGGCTCGACAACATCACCGCGATCGTCGTGCGCATCCTCGCGACGGACGCCGACATGGCGGCGGAGAAATCGGGAGTGGCGGCGGCGTCGTAGGATGGCCGACGAGACGGTGGGGTCGATCGCCGAGTTGTATTTGGGAAACCTGCTGTACGCGCTCGAGCTGGCGGCGCTGGGGCTGGAGCAGCAGGAGAAGCCAACGGACGCTGCGTTCTACAGGGGAATTGCGCGAAAGCTGGCGGAGGCGCGCGGACGTGAGGCGGCGCCGAGCTGACGGGCGTGGTTGAAATCGTGGCGATTTCCGCGAAGCGCCCGGAATCCTTAAATCGTTTGTCCGTTGCGCCGAGCATCCAAGATTCGGTCTCGGACATAGAGTCCGGTTGGCCCGGCAATGCTGCGAGCCCTAGTTTGCACTACATGCGCCTACGAGAACAAATCCTCGCGATGCGGGACGTCATTACCAAAGCGGCCCAAGCCAATGGCGCACGCGAGCTACGAGTCTTTGGCTCGGTGGCGCGAGGCGAGGAGGGGCCGGATAGCGACATCGACTTCCTTGTTACGCTGGAGCCTGGGCGCACGCTCATGGATTTGGCAAGACTGGAATCCCGACTGGAGGCCCTGCTTGGACGGTCGGTCGACGTAGTCACCGAGAACGGACTCCGAGAGCCAATTCGCACTGCTGCGCTGCGTGAGGCGGTTCGTGTCTGAAAGTCCATCCAAGGCGATTGATAGGTTGAGGCACATGCTCGAGGCCGCGGATTCGATTGCGAGCTACATCGGTCGCGGAAGAGACGACTTTGACGCCGACCCTGCACTTCGCGACGGTGTTCTCTATCAAATCGTTGTACTTGGCGAAGCGGCGAAGGCCGTCGTCAAGGCTGATGCGTTGCTCGCGGCGGAGATCTCTGAAGTCGAATGGTCCCTACTAGCTCGAATGCGTGATCGGTTGACGCATACGTACTGGGCAACGGATCGAGAGATCGTATGGCTGACCGCGACCCGGGATATTCCGGCACTCAGAGAGGTACTGGCCGCGGCGATCGAACGCCTAGCCTGACGCTCGTTCTGCGGCTGCAGTGTACAGGCGGCCTGAGGTCACTCAGTCGCGCGTCAAATAAGAGCGCCTGCGAAGCTGGCCCAATCCCCCAATTCCCCAAGCGCCCTTCCGCCGCCGCGAATGTCAGGCAGCGAGCGCAATGGTGCCGAGTCGGCTCGTTGGCGCGACGGCACAGCTCCAAATCTCTCACTCCCGGTCTAACAGGCGGAGTTGATTCTTGATGGCGTCAAACTGGGCCACCGCACGCCGCCGCCTCTCCTGCTGCTCGGCATTCGCAGGTGGGTCGAAGACAATTAGACGGTCGAGTTCTTCGACGAGTATGCTTCCAAATCCCTTATCCGCTTCCTTCCAGGCCCGCATAACTGAACGCATGACTCGAACGCCAATCTGAGCGCTCGGGCAAGCCATCCCTGACGCAAGTTGGACAAAGCAATCTCGCTGAACCTCCCGGTTCGCCCGTTCGCGAAACCAAACCGCGAGCTGCTGCCCGGCTGGGGAGTCATCGAACTTCCCCGTCAATAGTTGAGAGTTGAGCCGAGCACCCGCGCGAAGCGTACGCACGCGCGGAAGTAGCAGGAGGACGAGTACCACGACGACTGCTCCAGTGGTGATCCACATTGTATCGAAACCCGTTGAATAACCAGCGTCGCCAGCTTGTTGTCTGTTGACCCGCGGACGAATGTCGCTCGTACCCGGAGAGCGCGACAAGATTCGGCGCAATTTCCGGCTACCTTTCCGCCGATGAAGATAGGAGAAGCCGGTCGAACAATTCCACCGGTGTCCCTCGATCTGCCATGAGTCACTAGCCCTACGACTCCAGCAACTCCATCACGCGCGCGCGAGGCACCTTCGTCCCTTCGGTGGCGAACACGCGCATCACGCGCGTCGACTCGTACAACTCCTGCGATAACAGCGGCAGGTTGATCGCCGCGGGCCATCCGCTGGCGCCGAGCCGCTTCACGTCGCCGCCGCGCATGCGCACGGGGAGATCGAGCCCGAGCATCCGCGGCTTCTCGGGATAGTCGAGGAGCACTGCGCCGGGTGCGACGCCGAGCTCGCGGGCGAGTGCGTCTTCCGTCTCGATCACGCGCTCGCGGTCGTTCGCAATCCACGCGCCCTGGTCCGCGGTGAGCACGGCGGCGGAGCACTCGAAGGCGCGCTTGTGCAGGCGGCGATTGCGGAGTCCGTCGAGCAGGGCCGATGGTGCGCGCTCATCGAGCCGGTGCAGCAGTCCCTCATCCGTGAAGCCCGCGAGCTCGTGCTCCACGATCGCGCCGCTTCGCAGCGCGTCGTCGACGAGGCGCTTGTACATCGCAGTCGCGCTCCGCACGGCGTGGTGCCAGTACACGTTGCGGTACATCTGGTACTTCGCGAAGAGGAGCGACTCGAGCGCGGCGAGCCCCTTCTCGACGAGGCCGATCGCTGGCGCGCCGCTAATGGGATCGTCGACGATCGTGAGCGAATGCAACAGCCGGTCGACATCGATCTCGCCGTAGGGCACGCCGCACATGAGGGCGTCGCGCTTGAGATATTCGATCTTGTCGAGATCGAGCGAGCCGGAGATCAGTCCCTGGAGCGGACTCGCGCTCTCGCCCGTGATGATCGCGTGCGCGCGCATCGCGGCCGAATCGCCAATGGTGCCCGCGAGAATCGAGGCGATCTCGCCGCCGGTGATGAGGGTGCGCGCGACGGCCTCGTGGTGCAGCGCGCCGATCTCCTCGAGCGCGTGCGAGAACGGGTAGTGCCCAACATCGTGGAGCAGCGCTGCCGCGCGGACGACGGCGCACTCGTCGTCTGCCAGGCGCGCGAGCTCGCCCCGCTCGCGCAGCAGCGCGAGCGTGCGTCCGGTGAGATGGTAGGTGCCGAGCGCGTGCTCGAAGCGCGAGTGCGTCGCGCCCGGATAGACGAGAAACGCCAGGCCGAGCTGCCGCACGTAGCGCAGCCGCTGAAACACCGCGGTGTCGACGAGCCGCATTGCGTCCGCATCGAGCGGGATGTTGTTCCAGAGCGGATCGCGAACGATCGTCACGTGCAGGTGGGCCTCATGCGCGAGGCCCGGCATTCCGCACGGACGCGTCGACGCCGTCGGCGAACTGCTCGAAGTTCCTCGCGAACATCTCGGCGAGTGTGCGCGCCTGCGCATCGTACGCCGCGGGATCCGCCCACGTGGTGCGCGGCGAGAGCAGGGCGACCGGCACGTCGCGGATGGACTTCGGCACCGCCAGGCCAAACACCGGATCGGTGACGGTTGGTACGTTCGTGAGCTCGCCCGAGAGCGCAGCGCGGATCATCGCGCGCGTGTGCCCGAGCTTCATGCGCTCGCCAACGCCGTAGGCGCCCCCGGTCCATCCCGTGTTCACGAGCCACACGCGCGCGTCGTGGCGCTCGAGGAGCGTGCCCAGCATCTGGGCGTAGCGCGACGGATGCCAGACGAGGAAGACGGCGCCGAAGCACGCGCTGAACGTCGCCTGTGGCTCCTTCACACCGCGCTCCGTGCCCGCGACCTTCGCCGTGTAGCCGGAGAGGAAGTAGTACATCGCCTGCTCGCGTGTGAGCGCCGCAATCGGCGGCAGCACGCCGAATGCATCGGCGGTGAGGAAGACGACGTGTCTGGGATGCCCCGCGCGCCCGCCCGCGACGTGTCGCTTGATGTAGTGCATGGGATAGCTGGCGCGCGTATTCTCGGTGATCGACTGGTCGGCGAAATCCACCTGCCGCGTACGCGGATTCAGCACGGTGTTCTCGAGGATCGTTCCGAACATCTGCGTCGTGCGGAAGATCTCCGGCTCGCCGTCGGCAGAGAGATTGATTGCCTTGGCGTAGCAGCCACCCTCGAAGTTGAACACTCCCTCGTCGCTCCATCCGTGCTCGTCATCGCCCACCAGAAAGCGATGTGGATCCGCGGACAGGGTGGTCTTTCCCGTGCCCGAGAGTCCGAAGAAGAGCGCTGTGTCGCCCTGCTCGCCGACGTTGGCGGAGCAGTGCATCGACAGCACGTTCTGCTTGGGCATCAGGTAGTTCATCACCGTGAAGATCGACTTCTTGAGCTCGCCGGCGTAGCGCGTACCGCCGATGAGGATCGTCCGCCTGGCAAAGCTCAAGACAATGAAGGTGCTGGTGCGGGTGCCGTGGCGCCTCGGATCCGCCTGCATTTCCGGCGCGTGGAGCACGGTGAAGTTCGCCAGGAATCCCGGCAGATCGGCCAGCGTGGGGCGCAGGAACATGTTCCGCACGAACTGCATGTGCCACGCATTCGGGCTCACGAAGCGCACGGAGAGGCGGTGCGCGGGGTCCGCGCCGGCCCAGAGATCCTGCACGAACAGGTCGCTGCTCGCGTCGAGGTACGCTCGCACGTCGGCGAGGAGCACATCGAAATTCTCGGGCGAGATCGGCTGATTCACCTTCCCCCACCACACGTCCTGCGCGACGTCTGGATCCTTTACCACGAACTTGTCGTTCGGCGAGCGGCCAGTATGGGGCGACGTGATCGCGACGAATGGCCCCATGTCGGCGAGCATGCCTTCGTCCCGGCGCACGGCCTGCTGGATCAACTCGGGCGCGAGGAGATTCCAGTGTACGCATCCGCTGGGGCGCAGCCCCTGCTGCGCCAGGGTTCGATTTTCCGGACGGCTGGAGGCCGTGTCGGTGGGCGCGGCTTCGGTAGTCATATGATTAGTGATCCAGTGAAGTCGGTGTGTTCGAATGGGTGCGTATCGTCAATGCGAGGCGGCCTCGTGCTGTTGTGCGTCGATGACGGCCACGGCCGCCATGTTCACGATGTCCTGCACTTCCGCGCCCTCTTCCAGCACGTGCACGGGCAGCCGCATGCCGACGAGAATCGGTCCGATCGCGGTGGCGCCGCCGAGGTGGTTGAGCAGCTTGTAAGCGATGTTGCCCGCGCTCAGGTTCGGAAAGATGAGCACGTTCGCGCGTTCCGTCAGGGTGCTGAAGGGGTACATCGACTTGAGCCTGCGCTCGTCCACTGCCGTGTCGGCCTGCATTTCGCCGTCCACCATCAGCGTCGGATTGCGGGCGCGGAGCAGCTGCACCGCGCGCGCCACCTTCCTCGTTTCCGCGTGCTGCACGGAGCCGAAATTCGAAAAGGAGAGCAGGGCGACGTGGGGCTCGATTCCGAACGTGCGCACGAGCCGCGCCGCGCCCTCTGCGATCTGCGCCAGCTGCTCCGCCGTGGGGTCGATGTTCACCGTTGTGTCGCCGCAAAAGACGACGTGGCGCTCGAACACGAGCATGTACAGGCCGCTCACGATGCCCACGTCTGGCTGTGCGCCGATCACCTGCAGCGCCGGCCGGATCGTCTCGGGATAGTGCATGTTCACGCCGGACACGAGCGCATCGGCGTGCCCGCGCGCCACCATCACGCTCCCAAAGTAGTTGCCGTTGGAGACCCGCTGGTGCGCCTCCGCGAGACTCATTCCCTTCCGTTGCCGGCGCTCGAACAGGAACTCGGCGTACTCCTCGCGACGAGGGGAGCTGTACGGATCCTCGATCTCGAAGTCCTCGATCGAGATGCGACTCCCCGCGGCGACCCGCTCGATGGTGGTGCGATTGCCGAGGAGTACGGGCTGCGCGATGCCCTCATCGAGGAGGATGCGCGCGGCCTCGACGATTTTCGGCTCCTCGCCCTCCGGAAACACCACGCGCTTCGGCGCCTGCATGGCGCGGCTCATGATCCCGCGCATGATCCCGCGCGCGCGGCCCAGCCGAGTCTCGAGGGACACGCGGTAGTCGTCGAGATCGATGAAGTGCGTAGCGACGCCGGTCGCGACGGCGGCCCACGCGACGGCCGGCGCGACCCAGAGCAACACGCGCGGATCGAACGCGTACGGAATGATGTACTCCTCTCCGAACGTCACCGAGGAGAGTCCGTACAGCCGCGCGACGCTGTCGGGCACGCCCTGCTTCGCGAGCGAGGCGAGGGCACGCGTTGCAGCCATCTTCATCTCCTCGTTGATCTGCGTCGCGCGCACATCGAGCGCGCCGCGGAAGATGAACGGGAAGCCGAGGACGTTGTTCACCTGGTTCGGATAATCGGAGCGACCCGTCGCGATGATCGCATCGGAACGAACGGCGCGCACCTCGTCGGGCGTGATCTCGGGAACCGGATTGGCGAGTGCGAAGATGATCGGGCGCGCTGCCATTGTGGCGACCATCGCGCCGGTGATCACGCCGCCCACCGAGAGTCCGACGAAGACGTCCGCGCCGACCAGCGCTTCGGTGATCGTGCGCATGGGCGTATCGCGCGCGAAGCGGGCCTTGTACGGGTCCATCGCCTCGGAGCGCCCAGCGTACACCACGCCGTGGAGATCGCACATCGCAATGTTCTCGCGCTTCACGCCAAGGCGCACGTAGTGCTCGGCCGTCGAGAGCGCGGCGGCGCCGGCGCCCGAGAACACGACGCGCACGTCCGCGATGTTCTTCGTCACGAGCTCGAGGGCATTCAGCAGCGCGGCACCCGAAATGATCGCGGTGCCGTGCTGATCGTCGTGAAAGACGGGAATCCTGAGTGCAGCGCGAAGCGTCTGCTCGATGTAGAAACAGTCCGGCGCGCGGATGTCCTCGAGATTGATTCCTCCCACCGTCGGCTCGAGCAGCCTGCAGAAGGTGATCAGGTCATCGGGCACTTCCGAACCGACCTCGATATCGAAGACATCGAGGTCGGCAAACTGCTTGAACAGATTGGCTTTTCCTTCCATCACCGGCTTCGAGGCCAGTGCGCCGATGTTGCCGAGTCCGAGCACTGCTGTGCCGTTCGTGACGACGGCCACGAGATTGCCCTTCGCCGTGTACTTGTACGCGTCCTCCGGCGCGCGCTGAATCTCCAGGCACGGCTCGGCGACACCGGGCGAGTACGCCAGCGAGAGGTCGCGTTGGTTATCGAGCGGTTTGGTTGGCACCACGGCGATCTTGCCGGGTCGTCCACGTGCATGATAGTCGAGCGCGTCCTCCCGATCGTAACTCATGCACGGAAGGTAATGACGGGACTTCTACGATGTCAGCAGCAGACGTAGGTTATCCCGCAGTGGGCCGCGACCATGGCGGCAGTCGGATCATCTCGCCACGGAGTTCGGTGTCACCATCATCTGTCTCGTCCTCGCGCGCCATGCAGCTCAGGAACGTGATCATCGCAATTGCGCTGATCGCGCTGTCGATGCTCCTCGATGGATGGGTGGCCGATCACGTGCGGTTCGGCCGTGTGTACGAGACCGACTGGGGGCGCATGCTGCGTACCTTCGGCTACCTCCCGTTCTGGCTGCTCGCGGGCATCGCGCTGGCGCTGCAGGATCGCGAGAGCAGGGAATGGTGGCGCCGCGCGATGCTACTCGCGGCCGCGCCGACGGCCGCGGGGATCGTCGGTGAGCTGCTCAAGATTCTCGTGCGCCGGATGCGGCCGCCGGATGTCGGACACGCGTACGCGTTTCGGTCGTGGAGCGATCATCCGTTCAGCTCGCGAGGCCTCGGTTTCCCCAGCGACCATGCGGTGGTGGCGTTCGGCGCGGCGGCGATTCTCGCTCGACTCTTTCCGCGCGCGCGGTGGGTGTGGTACGGCGCCGCCACCGGATGCGCGATCAGCCGGCTGCTCGCGCACGCGCACTATCTGAGCGATGTGGTGGCGTCGGCGTGCATCGCGATGGGCATCGCGGCGCTGCTCTGGCGATACGCCGCGCCGCGCGAGGGTGCAACCGCCTAGGCAGGATCCGCGGTCTGCTGCGCGAGGCCGATGATGAAGGTCGAGCCTGAACCGACCTCGGTCTCCACCGTGAGCGTGAATCCCATCTGCTCGCACAGCGAACGGGAGATCGCGAGCCCGAGTCCGGTTCCACCGAATCGACGCGCCGTTCCTGAATCCGCCTGCTCGAACGAATTGAAGATCGCGTCGGCGCGGTCTGCCGGGATGCCGATCCCCGTGTCGCACACGTCTATTCTGAGCGGCGAGCCCGCGCCGTCGCACTGGACATTCACGACAATCTCGCCCGTCTCGGTGAACTTCATGGCATTGGACAGGAGGTTGAGGATCACCTGACGCAGGCGGACGTCGTCGGCCCTCACGCTCATAGGTCCCGAAGGAAAATTCGTGCGCATGCGGACTCCCGCCTGGAGTTGGCCCTCGCACTGCGCGACGCTCTCGCGGATCATCTCATCCAGCCGCACGATGCTGAAGGTCAGCTGCATGAGACCCGCTTCGACCTTTGCGATGTCGAGCACGTCGTTGATCATGCGAAGGAGGTGGACGCCATTCGCCTGAATGCGGTCGAGATATGTGAGGTCCGAGTCATTGAGGCGGCCATCGCGGTTTTTTCGCAAGACGTTCGCGAATCCAATGACGGAGTTGAGGGGCGTGCGCAGCTCGTGACTCATGTTCGCGAGAAATTCACTCTTCGCGCGATTGGCTCGCTCCGCTTCCTCCTTGGACGCGCGCAAGGCCTCCTGCGCCTCCTTGCGCTCGGTAATGTCCGTTGACGTTCCCGCTGCCTTCACGGGTTTCCCCTTGGCGTCGCGCTCGATGATTCTCCCCTTCGACGCCACCCAGCGCCACTCGCCCGCGGCATCGCGCAAACGATACTCCGCCTCGTGGAACTCGATGCCGCCCTCCATGAACTTCCGAAAGAGCTCGTATGCCAGTTCCTGATCGCCGGGGTGGGCGATTTCCGTCCAGTGCTCGGGGGAGGAGTCGAACGCGCGCTCGTCGTAGCCGAGCATCGACATCCAGCCGGAGCTTCGAAAAACGACGCCGGTGCGGCAGTCGTAGTCCCACACAAAATCGCGTCCTCCGTCGAGAGCGGATTGCAGCCGTTTCTCGCCGGCCCTGGCGTCGCGCTCCGCCAGCACGTGAGCGTCCTTCTCCTCTTGGAGCCTTGCGAGCGCTTCCCGAAGCTCCTGGGTACGTCGCGCGACAACCGACTCGAGCTCGCTCGCCGACAGCTTCATCAACGCAGCTCCGTCGATCCTGTCGTCGCGCTCCGACGGTTCCGGGGTCGAGGTCACGGGCACGACGGCGGCATCGCTCACGGGAGCGATCGGGCGACAAGCGACCTTTGGCACGAGCCCGATGATGAAGGTCGAGCCCGCGCCGACCTCGCTCTCCACCGTGAGCGTGAAGCCCATCTGCTCGCACAACGATCGCGAGATGGCGAGCCCGAGCCCGGTGCCGCCGTACAGCCGCGCCGTTCCCGAATCGGCCTGCTCGAATGAGTTGAAAATCGCGTCGACGCCGTCCGCCGGAATGCCGATGCCACTATCGCGAACCTCGATGCGAATCGGCTCCTTCGCGTGGTTGCACAGCACGGCCGCCGTGATCGTGCCAGTGTCCGTGAACTTGATCGCGTTCGACAGCTGATTCAGCACGATCTGGCGCAACCTCAGCGCGTCCGCGCGCAGGAAGATCGGACCCGCGGGCATCTCCGTCGCCATCTTGACGCCCGGGCTCGCGTGGCTTTCGCACTGGGCGATCAGCTCATTGATCATCTCGTCCAGGCGCACCGTCGAGAGCTCTATCGTCATGTGCCCGGATTCTACCTTCGAGATATCCAGCACATCATCGATGAGCCGGAGCAGATGCACGCCGTTCGTTTGGATGCGGTCGAGGTAGGTGATCTCGGTGGCGGCGAGTCGTCCCGAGCGATTCTTCCGCAGCAGGTTCGCGAAGCCGATCACCGAATTGAGCGGCGTACGCAGCTCGTGGCTCATGTTCGCGAGAAATTCGCTCTTGGCGCGGCTCGCGCGCTCGGCCTCGTCTTTCGCCGCCTCGAGAACGGCTTCGGTGGCCTTGCGCTCGGTAATGTCGCACGAAGTTCCCGCAGCCTTGAGCGAGGTGCCGTCGGCTGCCCTCTCGGTGATCGTCCCCTTGGAGGCGATCCAGCGCCATGCGCCGAATGCATCCCTCACCCGATATTCGGATTCGTAGAAGGCGTGATTTCCCGCGATGAAATCCATGAAACGCTCGTACGCCGCGGCCTGATCGTCCGGATGCGCGATCTCCTGCCAGTGCTCGAGCGATGAATCCTGCGCGGTGTCATAGCCGAGCATCGTGCTCCAGCCCGGACTCCGAAACGTCTGCTTCGTGACGCAGTCGATATTCCATGCGAAATCGCGCGCGCCGTCGAGCGCGGACTGGAGCCGTCGCTCGCTGTCCTGCGCCGCCTTCTGGGCGAGCGCGTTGGCGGTAGCCTCCTCCTCCAGCGCGGCGACCGTCTCCTGCAGCTCGTGCGTGCGCTGTACCACGAGCGACTCGAGCTCGTCGCGCTGCGTGGCGACGAGCGCCTGCGCGACCTGCTGATCGTGAATGTCGGTGGACGTGCCTACCCAGCGATGCAGCCGCCCCTGCTCATCGCGCAGAGGAATGGAGCGCGAGAGGAACCATCGGTACTCACCGTCCGCGCGGCGAAGCTGGCACTCGTGCTCGAATGGCTGCTCGGTCGCGAGCGCGCGCACCCATTTCTCGATCCAGCCTGCTCGTCCGTCCCGATGGATGATCTGCTGCTCGGATATTGTCTCGAGATCCGATTCGGTGAGGCCGAAGTATTCGTACCAGCGTTGATTGCAGTATTCCAGATTGCCCGGAGCGTTGCTCAGCCACACGAGCTGCGGAATTGCCTCGGCGATCGTCCTGTCGTAGTCGAGGACGTTGACAACCGGTCGCGTGATCGCCGCGCTCGCGTCCGACACCGGAACGATCGACCCGAGAAAACACGTGCCCGCCGCGGCGGCCCACCAGCGGATCGACATGTCGAAGAAGAACTCGCTGCGGTCCCTGCGGAGACCGATCCAGCGGCGCGGCCCACCCATGAGCGCGTCGGGCGGGCGACTCCCCTTGTGGCGCAACCCCTGCTCGTGCGCGGGCCGATACCGGGGCGGCACGAGCATGATGTACGAGCGCCCGAGCGCGTGTTCCTCCGCATAGCCGAACAGCCTCGCGGCCGCGTCGTTCCAGGCCGTGATGCGTCCCTTCCGATCGCAGCCGACGAGCGCGTGGATCGAATCGGGCGGGGCAAAAGACGCAGTGGGTGCCGCCGAGGTCGCGAGTGCCATCCACTCTAGCGTCGGTCGAGGCGCAAAATACTTAATACACTGCAGCGATCAGCCCGCAGCGAACCCGCGCAGCAGGTGCAGCATGCAGCTGTCGGTGAGCATGTCGTTGTCGAGCTTGGGCGTCTCGAGCACCTTCGCGACGCGTGCCATGCGGGGGTCCGTCATGATGCGCCGGAAGGGCTCCTCGCCGAGCGAGCCAAAGCCGATCAGCGCGTGCCGGTCGCGCCTCGAGGCGAACGGCGTCTTGGAGTCGTTGAGGTGCATCACCCGCAGCCGCGGCCAGCCGAGTGCGCTCTCGAACCGGGACCACACATCATCGTATGCGCCAAGTAGATCGTAGCCGGCCGAATGGATGTGGCAGGTATCGACGCACACGCCGATACGCGAGCGATACGGCTCACTCACATGGCCGATGATGCGTGCCAGCTCCTCGAAGGTGGCGCCGAGTGAGGTGCCCGAGCCCGCAGTGGTCTCGAGACACAGTACCGTCTCGCCGGGCGCGCGCGCGAGCGCCTCGGTAATGGCATCCGCGTTGCGCGCGATGCCGCTCTCGCGATCGTCCATGAAGTTTCCCGGATGCGACACGAGATACGTCAACCCGAGCGACGCGCACCGCCTCAGCTCGCACACGAACGATTCGATCGACTTGCGACGCAGCGCCTCGTCGGGGCTCGCGAGATTGATGAGATACGAGTCGTGCGCGATCGTGACCTCGACACCGGTCAACGCGAGCGCCGCGCGGAACTCGTCGCGCTCGCACTCGTCGCACTCGCGCTCCGCCCAGCGGTTCGCCTGCTTCGTGAAGAGCTGCATTGCGGTCGCCTGAATCGCGCGTGCGCGCGGCGGCGCAGCGGGAACGCCGCCGGCGGCGGACACGTGTGCGCCGAGCAGTTGGCCCGTCACGGATTGGCGCGCAGAAAGTCCATTGGGTCCACCGCGTGCCCCTGCGGCCGGAGCTCGAAGTGCAGATGCGCGGGGAGGTCGGGGTCAGCGGAGCCCACGTAGCCGATCACCTGTCCCTTCGTCACCACCGCATCCTTTTGCGTCGTGATCTTGCTGAGCGATCCGTACACAGAGTAGTCGCCGCCGGGATGCTGCACGATCACCGTAAGCCCGTACGTGCCGAACTGGTCGGCCACGAGCACCTTCCCCGCTGCGACCGTGTGCACCTCGGTTCCCGATTCGGCCTTGATGCCGATGCCGTTCCAGCGCACGGTGGTGTTGTTGGGATTGACGACGCGTCCGAAGCTGTACAGAATCGCTCCCTGCACGGGCCAGTCCATCGTGCCCGCGCCCTTCCGGATCGTGCTGGCTGCGCGCGACGCGCCCGGCGACGTGCGCTCGGCGCGCAGCCGCTGCGACTCCAGCGACGCGATCACATTGCTCAGCCGCGATTCGTCGCGCGCTATCGCCTGGAGGCGGGAGTCGGTGTCCTGCGCCCGGCGCTTCGCGGTTGCGAGGCTGCGCGACTGCTCGAGCCGCAGCGTCTTGAGCCTGTCTTCCTCTTGGGCCTTCTCGTCGATGTTGAGCTTGATGTTCTCCTGAAAGCGCACGAGGTTCGCGCGCTGCTGGTTGATCTGGTTGCGCAGGTCCTCCACGCGATGCACGAGCGTCTGGTCGCGCACGGCGAGCAGGTGCAGATACTTGTAGCGCGCGAGCAGCTCGCCAAAGCTTCGCGCCGAGAGCAGCACCTCGAAGGAGAAGAGCGGCCCGCGCTTGTCGATGTCTACGAGCCGGCGCCGCAGCGTCACCTGCTTGATGGTGATCTCGTCCTGCGCGCGCACGAGGTCGGACGTGGTGGTGCCCACCTCGCTGCTGATCGCGTCGAGCTGCGCGTCGAGCGAATGCATCACGCGCGCGGTGACATCGGCCTCGCGGTCGAGCGTCTCCACTTCCTCGGAAAGATCGTGCACGGTGTTCTGGAGGCTCGTGCGACGTCGCTGCAGCTCCTCGCGCTCGTTCTTGAGCGCCTCCAGGCGCGCCTTCTCATCCTTCAACCGCTGTTCGGCGCTCTTCTGATCCGCGTTCTGCTGCGCCACGACAATCGGAGCGACAGACAGCAGCAGCGCGAGCACCAGGGCGACGCGCGCGCTCACACGCGACGTAGATGCCTCCCGACCGAGAGCGCGCTGCCGAGCACACCGATGATGCCGCCCCCGAGGACTCCGAGCAACGCGGTGCCGGGGTCGAAGAACGTCGTCTGGATGAGGTTGTGACTGATGACCGTGTTGGCGCCCCAGGTGAGCAGAAGCGCGAGCAGCCCGCCCACGAGCCCCTTCAGAAAGCCATCGATCAGGAACGGCCGGCGTACGAAGCTGTCGGTTGCGCCGACCAGTCGCATGATCGAGATCTCGCGCGCGCGCGCGAGCACCGTCATGCGGATCGTCGTGCCGATGATGATCACGGCGACGGCGGCGAAGACCAGCCCGAGTGCCACCCCCGCGGCACCCGCGATGTTCCGGATGTCGTAGAGCTTCTTCACCCAATCCTCGCCGTAGCGTACGTCGTCGACGAATGGATACGACTGGATGCGCTGCGTGACGTCCTTCACCGTCGCCGGGTCGCGATGCCCTTCCTTGAGCCGAACCTCGATGGACGGGGGAAGAAAGCTCGCGTCGAACACGTCCTGAAATTCCGGGAGCTCCGCGCGCGCGCGGGCGAGCGCCTGCTCGGGCGACACCTGATCCACGTGCGCGACCTCCGGGAATGCCGAGATGTCGCCCATCGCGGCGCTGATCGACTCCGGGAGCGTGCCGTCCGCGAGGAAGGCGACGATCTCGACGTGCTCCTCGACGCCCCGCAGGGCGCGATCGACGTTGAGCACGAGCAGGCCGAAGAGCCCGAAGGCGAACAGGCTGAAGGCGATCGTGACGACGCTCAGGGTGCTCAGGAGCGGTGAGCGTCGCACGCCGAGGATGACTTCGCGCAGGGTGAGTCGCATCAGGCTGGTGTCGACGAGGTCACGGTGGCCGCGCCGCCGGTTCCTTCCGCGGAATCGAAGACGAGTTGGCCGCGATTGACCTCGATCACGCGATAGCTGTTTCGCTTGACGAGCTCGAGGTTATGTGTCGCCATGAGCACCGCGGTTCCCGCCGCGTTGATGTCGCGGAGCAACTGGAAGACTCCTCGTGTCGCGCGATCGTCGAGATTGCCGGTGGGCTCGTCGGCCACGAGCAGCACGGGGTCGTTCACCAGCGCGCGCGCGATGGCGACGCGCTGCTGCTCGCCGCCGGACAGCTCCTTCGGATAGCTCGTGCCCTTGCTCGCGAGACCGACCTGCGTGAGCAGCCGGCTCACGCGCGCCGGAATCGCCTCGCGCGGCGCTCCCGTCACCTCGAGCGCGAACGCGACGTTCTCTTCGGCGGTGCGATCCTCGAGCAGGCGAAAATCCTGGAACACCACGCCGATGCGCCGCCGCAGCCGCGGAATTTGTGCGCGCGGCATTCCCGTCGTGAGGCTTCCGCTCACCCGCACCTCGCCCGCCGTGGGCGTCTCTTCCGCGATCACGAGGCGCAGGATGGTCGACTTGCCGGCGCCGCTCGGCCCTGTGAGAAAGGCGAACTCACCCTTGTTCACGCGAAAGGTGACATCCTGGAGAGCGAGTCCGGTGCGCGGATATTCCTTCACGACGTGCGAAAATCGAATCATCGGCGGATCGCGCTCGGTCGGGGATCGCGAAAGATGGCGCGCGGTGCGGCGCTAAACGAGCCCTGGATCGCGCGGTGTGCCGTACGCCGCTTTCACGAGCGTGATGATCTCCGAGGGCGACGCGCCGGCCACATCACGCAGGATCACATCGCCGCGCGGCAGCGTGTCGTCGATGCGCGCGGTCGCGAGCTCCTGCCGCCGCGGCCCGTGCACCCATACGAGCTCGCCGTCGCTGATGAGGCGCATGCGCGCATCGTCGCTTCGCAGCCGCACCTCCGTTCCGCGCTCGGCGTCGCCGGCGCGAGTCGCGATCAGGCGCGCGACGCGGAGCGGAGCGTTGTGCTGATCACTCACGTCACCGCGCCTACCACCACGTAGCCGCCATCGAGCTCCATCGCGAGACGTCGCCGGCACAGCGTGCCGATCACGCGGTCGACCTGCTCCGGCGCGATCCCGGCCTCGCGCGCGAGGTCGCCGGCCATCGCGCGGCCAAGGCGCGACATCGCCTCCCACGCGCGACGCTCCGGGTCGTCGACGGTGCCGACGAGCACTACGGTGCCGTCCTCCGCTTCGGCAACGATCGCGAGATTGTGACGCTCGAGCACCGTCTCGATCGCGTCGAGATGCGAGTCGCTCACGCCGCGGAAGAGGAAGTACGCGTCGCGCGGCGCCGACGCCTCGGCGTAGCGCATGAGGAGCTTCGCGACGATCTCATCCGCGCACGAATAATCGAGCAGCCCCACGTGGGAGAAGTCGATCACGGTGAGCGAGCGGTCGCCGAGCTCGGACAGCTGCTTCTCGATTCCGTCGCGAACGGCCGCGCCCGTGGGTCGCGTCACGAGATCGGAATAGAGGTCGCACACGGTGCGGCGAAGCACGGTGCTGAGGTCGATGTGATTGATCACCTGTCGGTAATCCGCTCCGGTATGGTTATTTGCATCTGCGCACCTGGAAACGGCGGAAGCTTCTCTTCGAGCGGGACATCTTCATCCCAGCTCGGTACGATTGCGATTCGAGCGGTGCCGGAGCGAACGGACAGCTTGCCATCCCACCGGCCGATATAACGTCGCACTCCGGCGAGTCCCTGTCCGCGTCCCGGATCACGAAAGCGGCTGACGCCGCGAATGACGGCCTCCTCGAGCGCCATGCCATCGTCCCAGCGATCGCTCATGCGCCGTCCCTGCGCGCTCTCGAGCGATTGCCGAAAGCCGACGCCG
Source organism: Gemmatimonadaceae bacterium (assembly GCA_036564355.1). Taxonomy (GTDB): domain Bacteria; phylum Gemmatimonadota; class Gemmatimonadetes; order Gemmatimonadales; family Gemmatimonadaceae; genus FEN-1250. The sequence goes on from DATCPC010000034.1 coordinate 21,394, forward strand.
GCATCGCACACGGCGATCACGACGACGCGGCGGCCGAGCCGCTTCTGCCAACGATACGTCTGCACGGCCACCCACCCGCCGCGGCCCGCGTGCTCGACGATGTTCTGGCACGCCTCGCTCAGCGTCATGGCGAATCCCATCGTCGCCTTCGCGTCGATGTTGAGCTCCTTCACGAGAATCGATGCCGACTTCTGCTGGATGCGTCCGACGACCTCGTGCACATCCTCGCTCTTGGCGACGGGCGTGATCTCGAGCAGCACGTCGGACTCGCCGCTGGCCCGCGCGCGATGCACGGCGCCGTGCATCTCGAACAGATCCTCGGCGTGCTTGAAGAATCCGGTGCGCGCCCAGTACGAGCCCGTCTCCTCGGATTCGGGCGACACGAGGGCCGGCTTTTCGGCGCGCGTCTGCGCGATGGTGAGCAGCGCGGTGAGCCCGTACGGCGATGCCCAGCGCGTGTGCCGGCCGTCAAGCAGTACCTTCTCGTCGATCGGAATCGGGGCGAGGTGCTCGAGTACGGTCTCGAATGTCCGCTCGTCGAGCGAGGGCGGGAGATTGATGACCGTTGTCATTTGGTGATCAGCTCCCCGCGCAAATGCCGCGTGAGTCCGGAAGCTCCGCGAAACATCACGTTCCGCGCGGCCGCGCCGTGCGCCGCGTGCATGGCGACGCTGATGTCCTCGCCCGCGAGCAGGCGGGAGAAGAACGTCGCGCCCCACACGTCGCCGCAGCCGGTTGGATCGCCGGTGTCGAACATCGTGGCGACGGGCACGAGCGCGGTGCGCAGCGGGCCCGCATCGAAGGCGGTCGCTGCCGTCCGGAGATCCGAGAGCCTGTCGAAGCCCGGAGCCGCGAAGTACACCGCGCCACGCGAGCCGAGCGTGACGGTGAGGCATCGCACGCCGGCCATCATCGCGGTGGCGGCGAGCTCCATCGGGTTGCGCGCGACGGTCGTCACCTCATCCTCGTTCATCTGCAGCAGGTCGAAGCACCGGCACCATTGGTCCACGTTCGGCAGCGGCTGCAGCATGCGCCATCCGTCCGGTCGCACGGCGTGCACGAGCATGTGCAGGTCGCAGTAGATCGGGCCAGTGAAATTCTGGCGGATGAGCTGGCAGGTCTCGAGATCGAGCTCCCAGCCGCTCATGAAATTGATATACAGCGCATCGAGGTCGCGCAGCAGCGGCTTGAGCCCGAGCCAGCTCCACCCCGGCAGTCCGCCCGTGAGCTTCTCGGCGCGTCGCTCGCTCGTCTCGTAGCGCAGCTCCACTCGATTGTTCGGATACGGCACGCCGATGAGCGCCGCGTCGGGCGCAACGTGGCTCAACGTCGCAATGAACTCGCGCGCGCGAGGCGCGAGATCGTCGCCCACCTTCACGAGCGGCACGATCTCCCAGTCATCGGCGAGGCTGGCGTCGAGCGCGCTCAGCGCGTACGCGCAGCCGCCCCATTCGGTCACCGGCTGCGACAGCGGATCGCGCCCGTAGATCGTGTCCCACACGAAGGTGCTGATGACGCCGAGTCGTTTGCGCCGCATCATCTCAGACCGCCCCGAGGCGTTGCTGCTTGAACGTAGCGACCGCGCCGACCATTCCGGCACTGCTGCGCAAGGTGCCCGCAACGATGCGGCACGCGTCCACGGCGGGACGGAACGCTCGGCGCTTGACCTCGGCGCGCAGCGGCTCGAACAGCGGCTCGCCAGCCTGGGTCACGCCGCCGGTGATGACGACGACATCCGGATTCAGGATGTTGAGCAGATTACCGATTCCGGTGCCGAGGAACTTCGCGGTGTCGCGCACCACCTCGAGCGCGAGCGCGTCGCCCGCGTTCGCGGCGGCGTAGATCGTGGCCGCATTGAGCTCGTCGAGATGGCCGTCCACCATGCGACGGAGCATCGAGACCTCGTCGCGCTCGAGCGCCTCGCGCGCCCGCAGCGCGATCGCGGGCCCGGACGCATACGCCTCGAGGCAGCCGTAGTTGCCGCAGCGGCAATAGCGCCCGGTGGAATCGATGGTGGTGTGTCCGATCTCCCCCGCCACATCCGACGCGCCATGATAGAGCACGCCATTCATGATGATGCCGCCGCCGATGCCGGTACCGATCGTGATCCCGACGACGTTCTTCGCGCCCTGCGCGGCGCCCTTCCACCACTCGCCGATCGTGGCGCAATTCGCATCGTTGTCGAGTGCGACCGGGAGGTCGAGGCGATCGGAGATCGAATCGCGCAGCGGGAAGTCGCGCCATCCGAGATTCGGCGCGACGACGACCATTCCGCGCTCGCGATCGAGCGGGCCCGGGGCGCCAACGCCGACGCCGAGAAAATCTTCCTTCTTCGCCTTCTCGGACGCGCTGACCTGCGAGATGACCGCGACCACCATCTTCGCGATGCGATCGACCACTGCGTCCGCGCCCTGCTCGGCGTGGGTCGCGGCCTGGTGCACGGCGAGCTGACGGCTCCCGTCCTCGGGCATGGCGCCGACGACGATATTCGTGCCGCCGAGATCGACGCCGACGATGTAGCGCACGCGACCGTCGCTCATGCGCGCACCAGAGGTGAGTCAGCCGGCACGGAGCACCTCATCCACCGCGAGCGCAACCGCATCGACCCCGAGCTCGCGCATGCAGCGCCAGTGCCCGAGGGGACAGTGCGGAGGACCGTGGTGGTGGCAGGGGCGGCAGGCAAGCGCGTCGAGACCGAGGGAGATGGAGTGAGGAGCCAGCGGACCGAAGCCAAACTCTTCGACCGTGGGCCCAAAAATCGTGATCGTTTTCGTGCCCATTGCGGAGGCCAAATGCTGCGGCGCGGAATCATTAGTAACCAGTAACCTTGCACGCCCGATCAATTCGGCTGAGGCAAGCAACGACAACGAGGCCGTCCCGTCAACCACCCCTTGCGCGCCGGAAAAATCAGCGATAGATGCGGCCTCCGGTGAGTCCGCCGAACCCCCGACGACCGCGAGTCGGAAGTGCGGGGCGAGCACCCCTGCGAGCTGGCCATAGTAGGGCCAACGCTTCGTCGCCCAGACGCTTCCAGGGGCGAGCGCGATGAGCGGGCGCGGGTCCGATCCGCTTCCCAGGAGCGCATCCACCGCGCGCCGCTCCGCGTCGCCGGGGAAGAGCTTGGGGCGCAGCGGTGCGGGAATCGGCGAGAGCACTTCCGACTCCTCGAATGCCAGCCGCCAGAGTCGCTCCGCGTGATGGCGGTCTTCACGGTACGGCACGCGGCGCGAGTAGAGCGTCTGCCCGGCCGAGCCCTCGAATCCGACGCGCAGGGTGTAGCCCGCGGCGAGCACCAGCGCGGCGCTGCGCACGGAGCGCTGCGCGAGATAGGCGATCGGGGGCGGCGCGCCCGCTCGCGCATCGGGTGCGCGCAGCTGTTGCGCGAGTCGCCGGAAGCCGCGCACTCCCGCGTCCGCGCCTCGCTTGTCGTACACGAAGAGCTCGTGGATGTCGGGATTGCGGGCCAGCAGCGGCGCCGACGCCGGCGTCACGACCACGCTCACCGGACCTCGCGTAGCGAGCTCCGCGATGAGCGGGGTGGTGAGAACGGTGTCGCCGAGAAAGCTGGTCTGCACGACCAGCTGGTGTGGGCCCGTCGCACTCGCGAGGGCCATCAATCCACCTGCAGCACCGCGAGAAATGCTTCCTGCGGTATCTCCACCGAGCCGACCTGCTTCATGCGCTTCTTTCCTTCCTTCTGCTTCTCCAGAAGCTTGCGCTTGCGCGAGATGTCGCCCCCGTAGCACTTCGCGAGCACGTCCTTGCGCAGCGCCTTCACCGAGCTGCGCGCGATGATCTTGTTTCCGATCGCCGCCTGGATCGCCACCTCGAACAGCTGCCGCGGAATCAGCTCCTTCAGCTTGTCCGCGATCTTGCGGCCCCAATCGTACGACTTGTCGCGATGGATGATCACCGAGAACGCGTCGATCGGATCGGAGTTGATCAGCATCTCGAGCTTCACGAGATCGCTCTCCCGGTAGTCGAGCATGTCGTAGTCGAGACTCGCATAGCCGCGACTGATCGTCTTCAGCTTGTCGAAGAAGTCGAGGATGATCTCGCCGAGCGGAAACTCGAAGTCGAACTCGACGCGCGCGGTATCGAGGTACGACATGTTCTTGTAGATGCCGCGGCGCTCGGTGGCGAGCGTCATGATCGGGCCGATGTACTCGGCTGGCGCCATGATGCGCGCCTTCACGTACGGCTCCTCGATTTTGGAGATGGTTCCGGCATCGGGGAGCTTGGCCGGGCTCTCGAGCAGCTCCATCGTGCCGTCGGTGCGCCACACGTGGTACTCCACGCTCGGCACGGTGGTGACGAGATCGAGATCGAACTCGCGCTCGAGCCGCTCCTGCACGATCTCCATGTGCAGCAGTCCGAGAAATCCGCAGCGGAAGCCGAAGCCAAGCGCCGTGGATGTCTCGGGCTCGTAGTTCAGCGACGCATCATTGAGCTGCAGCTTTTCGAGCGCGTCGCGGAGCCCCTCGTACTGCGTGGTGTCCGTGGGATAGAGGCCCGAGAACACCATCGAGTGGACGTCCTTGTAGCCCGGGAGCGGCTCGACGTCCGGCTTCGACGCATCGAACACCGTGTCACCGGCGCGCGTCTCCTTCACGGTGCGCACGTTGGCGACGACGAAGCCCACTTCGCCCGGGCCGAGCGATTCGGTCTCGACCTGGCGCAGCTGGTTGTACCCGACCTGAGCGACCTCGTACGAGAGTCCCGAGCCCGCGGCGAAGCGAATCTGCATCCCCGGCTTGAGCGTACCGTCGATGACGCGCACGCTCGGCACGGCGCCGCGATAGCGATCGTAGTACGAGTCGTAGATGAGCGCGCGAAGCGGAGCGTCCGGATCGCCAACCGGCGCGGGCACGCGCCGCACGATCGCCTCGAGGAGCTCGGGGATGCCGAGTCCCTCCTTGGCGCTCACGAGCAGGATGTCGTCCTTCTCGGCGCCGATCAGGTCGTGCAGCTCCTGCTTGCGGCGCTCCGGCTCGGCGCCGGGGAGATCGATCTTGTTGAGGATCGGGATGATCTCGAGTCCCGCGTCGAGCGCGAGGAAGAGATTCGACAGCGTCTGCGCCTGGATCCCCTGCGATGCGTCGACGACGAGGATGGCGCCCTCGCATGCGGCGAGCGAGCGCGAGACTTCGTACGTGAAGTCGACGTGTCCCGGTGTGTCGATGAGGTTGAACTCGTACGCCTCGCCGCTGTTCGCGTTGTACGTCATGCGCACGGCGTTGAGCTTGATCGTGATGCCGCGCTCGCGCTCGAGGTCGAGCGTGTCGAGCACCTGCGCCTTCATCTCGCGCTTCTGCAGCATGCCCGTGGCTTCGATCAACCGGTCGGCGAGAGTCGACTTGCCATGGTCGATGTGCGCGACGATGCAGAAATTACGGATGTGATCGAGCTTCAACGGCGTTCCGGGTCGCGGGGGCGGGGAATCCGAAAATATAACGGGCTCGACACCTCTCCGTCGGCTCGATGACAGTTGGAAATGACTTTGACGACACCTAGCTTCCTCTCTTCAATGGATACGGCACGCGCGACGCGCGCCGATCTGCTCGACCCCGCAACGCTCGCGGCGCTCGGGCGGATCGAAGTGACTGCTCGGTGGATCGTGGACGGCTTCCTTTCCGGGCTGCATCGTTCGCCACGGAAGGGATTTTCGGTGGAGTTTGCCGAGCATCGTCCCTACCAGGCGGGCGATGAGCCCCGTCACGTCGATTGGAAGCTCGCGGCGCGTGCGGATCGCTGGGCCGTGAAGCAGTACGAGGAAGAGACCAACCTGCGCGCGACGGTCGTGCTGGATGTCAGCCGGTCCATGGCCTGGAGCGGCGCCGCGGCACGGCTGACGAAGCTCGCGTACGCGGAGCGGCTCGCGGCGGCGATCGCGCTCCTCTTTCTGCGCCAGCGCGATGCGGTTGGGCTCGTGCGCTTCGATGACATGGTGCGATCGTCGGTGCCTCCGCGGGTGCGCACGGGGCAGTGGGTGCGGCTGGTCGCGGCGCTCGAGGAGCCCGGATCGGGTCGCGCCTCGCACGCCGCCGCGGCGCTCGAGGCGGCGGGACGGCTCATCGCGCGACGCGGCATGGTCGTGCTGATCTCCGACCTGCTCATGGACCCCGAGGCCGTCGTCGCGACCGTGCGCGGGCTGCGCCACGCGGGGCATCAGGTGGTCGTGATGCACGTGCTCGACCCGGCGGAGCTCGACCTTCCGCACTCGAACGAGGCGCTGTTCGTCGATCCGGAGAGCGGCGTGGAGGTGGCGGCGACCGTGGCCGATGTGCGCGCCGCGTACCGGGACACCGTGCGCGATGCGCTCGCGGAGTGGCGCCGCGCGCTGACGGCGTACGGGGCGTCGTACGAGCCCGTGATCACCGATGCGCCCTTCGGCGTTCCGCTTCGGCGCGCATTCTCGGCGCGGCAGGAGGCGCCGTAGTGCGTCAGGCTCGTGGTGCCGCACCCGGGTTACGCGCCAGTGGTAATGCTCTAGTGACGATGCTCTGATGGGATTCCTCGCCCCGCTCTGGCTCCTCGCTGGCGCCACTGCCGCCGTGCCGCTGCTGATTCACCTCATGCGTCGCCGCACCGGCGCGCGCATCGAGTTTCCCGCGGTGCGCTATCTCGTACGTGCCGAGCGCGAGCACAGCCGCGACCTGCGGCTGCGAAATCTCCTGCTCATGATTCTGCGCGTCGCCGCCGTACTGCTCATCGCGCTCGCCGCCGCGCATCCGATCATCCGCATGGCGGGCGGCGGACACGCGCGCACCGCGCTCGCGGTGGTGCTGGACAATTCGCTGAGCACGTCGGCCGTGGTGGGCGGGCGCCCCGTGCTCCAGCAGCTGCAGGCGCGCGCGCGAGAGGTCCTGCGCCGCGCCTCGGCATCGGACCGCGTGTGGCTCGTCACGGCCGACGGCGTCGTGCACGGCGGCAGCCGCGAAGCGGTGCTCGATGCCGCGGCGCACGCAGAGCCCTTCGGAGGCGCGGGCGATCTGCGCGCGGCGACGGTGCGCGCGCAGCTCCTCGCCCGCGCATCCGGATTTCCCGCGCGCGAGGTCGTCGTGCTCACCGATGGCCAGGCCACCAGCTGGCACGATCCGCTCTCGCTCGGCGACGTACCGCTGCACGTCTATCTCCCCGGCGCGCCCGCGCCACCGAACCACGCGGTCGTTGCCGTGCGCGCGATCCCGACGCGATGGACGCCGCGCGGCGCCGTGCGCGCGCGATTCCTCGCGCAGGACAGCGCGACGTACCGCATCACGCTCGAAGGACGCACGCTCGCGCGCGGCATCGCGGCGCGCGACGAGGAGATTCTGCTGCGCGCGGAGCCGCCCGAGCGCGGATGGAGCGCGGGCACGGTGGAGCTCGAGCCCGACGAGCTGCGCGGCGACGACGTGCGCCACTTCGCCGTCTGGATCGGCCCCGCGCCCGCGGTGGCGCTGCATCCGCTCGCCGGCCCGTTCGCGCGCAGCGCCCTCGACGCGCTCGTGCAAAGCGGCAGGGCTGGTGTCGGCAACGAGATCGCGTTCGCACCGGCGGACGAGGCCGCGAAGCTCCCCGCGCTGCTCGTGGCGCCGACGGATCCCGTAAAGCTCGGCGCCGCGAATCGTGCCCTCGAGCGCCTGGGCGTTCCGTGGCGCTTCGGCGCCGCCGTGCGCGGCGAGTCCGTGGTGCGCGCCGCGGATAGCACGCGCGCACTGGACGGCGTGATGACGTCCTTGCGATACGCGCTCACACGCGCGCCGAGTGCGGAGCGAACGGACACGCTCGCGACAGCCGGCGGCGCACCGTGGATCGTCACCGGCCCCCGCTACGTGCTCGTCGCCTCGCCGCTCGTGCCGCCCGCGACGACATTTCCGCTGCACGCCAGCTTCGTCCCCTGGCTCGACGACATGCTCTCGCAGCGCCTGAGCGGCGAGGGCGGCATCCCGCGCGAGGTTGCGCCCGGCGAACAGCTCACGCGTCCCGCGAACACCGACGCGCTCGAGCTCCCCGAGGGCGGTGTGATGACGCTCAGCGGCGACGCCTTCACCGCGCCACCTCGCGCAGGCACCTACTTCTATCTGCGCGGCACCGCACGCGTCGGCGCGCTCGTGGTGAACCCGGAGCCCGCCGAGTCCGACCTCGCGCGTCTCACGCCGCAGGCGCTCGCCGTGCGACTCGGAACGCGCGTGACGAATGTGTTCACCGACAGCACCGCCCTCAGGGCGAGTGTGCTCACCGCTGCGCCCCAACGCCCGCTCCTCGCTCCGCTCCTTCTCATCGCTGCGCTCACACTTCTCGCCGAAACGCTGATCACGGCCCCCGCACGCAGGAGGGCCGCGTAATGGCGCTCCCGCAGCTTCTCGACGCCGTCACCGCGCTCCCCGCGTATCGCGAGCTCCTCGCGAAGCTCCCCGCGCTCGGTGAGACCGTCACGATCGGCGGCCTCCCTGGCAGCAGCGACGCCACGCTCAGCGCGGCGCTGGGTCGCGAGCTCGGCTCCACGCGCTTCCAGGTGATTCTCGCCGAGGCGCTGCCGGAGGCCGAGCGATGGCTCGCGGATCTCGATGCGCTCGCCGTCGATGGCGCCGTGGCGCTTTATCCGCCGCGCGAGGGATTCGGCGAGGTCGAGCCGCACCTCGAGGTGGCGGGCGAGCGCGTCGAGACGCTGGAGCGCGTCGCGCTCGGCGAGGTGCGCACGCTCGTCACGACGGCGCGCGCGATTCTGGAGCGCACGCGGTTGCCGGCCGCGGTGCGCAACGCGCGCCTCGAGCTGCGTCCCGGTGCGACGCAGAGGCTCGACGCGCTCATCGAGCATCTCGAGTCCGTCGGCTTCGAGCGCGTCACTCTCGTCGACGATGTCGCGCAGTTCAGCGTGCGCGGCGGCATCGTCGACATCTACAGCTTCGGGATGGCGAACCCAGTGCGTCTCGAGCTGTGGGGCGACGAGATCGCATCGCTCCGCCACTTCGATCTGGCGACGCAGCGCAGCACCCGCGACGCCGCGAGCGCCGTGATCCTGCCGGTCGATGGGCGCCGCGGCGACGACGACGAGGCGTCCGCGCGCGGTACCGTCGCCGATCTCTTCCCGCCCGATACGCTCATCGTCGTTCCCTCGCGCTCGCATCTCGACTCCGAGATGCGCCGCACGTGGGACGAGGCCGCGCACCACATCGACCTCGCGCGCCGGCGCGGGGAGGACGTGCCGAATCGCGACGAGCTCTTTCAGACGCCCGAGGAGGCGCAGCAGCAGCTCGCGCGCTTCGGCCGCATCGCGATCCTCCATCGCGATGCGGCGACCGACGGCGGCGCCCGCGGCGCCGACATCGTGTTCCCGATCCGCGCGCCCGATACCGTCGACCGCGACATCAAGCGCCTGCGCCGGCTCGTCTCCGATGGCATGCCGACGATCATCCTCTGCGACAACGTCGGCCAGTGCGAGCGCCTGGACGAGATCCTCAACGAGGACGCGCGCGCGCCGTCGCCGGCGGCGCTCACCGTCGGCGTCGTCGATGGCGGCTTCATCGTGCCGGGCGCGCGCGCGCCCGAGCCGGGGCTGCGCATTCTCACCGACCACGAGATCTTCCGGCGCGAGCGGCGCATCCGTCGTCATCGCCGCTACGGATCGGGATCGTCGCTCGAGAGTATCACCGCGCTCAAGCCGGGCGACTACGTGGTGCACCTCGAGCACGGCGTCGGCATCTATCGCGGCATCGTGCAGGTGTTCGTGCGCGAGAGCACGATCGAGGTCGCGGTCATCGAGTACGAGGGCGGCGACCGGCTCAACGTGCCGCTCTATCGTATCGACCAGGTAGAGCGCTATCGATCCGCCGACGATGTGAGCAGCGATGCGCCGCCGCCGCGTCTCCACAAGCTCGGCGGCAAGCGCTGGGTGCAGCAACGCGACAAGACGCGCGCGGCGCTGCAGGAGATGACGCTCGAGCTTCTCGATCTGTATGCGCGCCGCCGCGTCGCCGACAAGATTCCCGCCTTCCCCGACACCACGTGGCAGCGCCAGCTCGAGTCGTCGTTCCTCTTCGAGGACACGCCCGATCAGCGCCGGGCAACCGTCGAGGTGAAGGCGGACATGGAGTCGACGCGTCCGATGGATCGGCTGTTGGTCGGCGATGTGGGCTACGGGAAAACCGAGATCGCCGTGCGCGCCGCCTTCAAGGCCGTGCAGTCCGGCCGCCAGGTGGCCGTGCTCGTGCCCACGACGATTCTCGCCGAGCAGCACGGTCGTACGTTCACGGAGCGCCTCGCGGACTTTCCGGTATCCGTGAAAACGCTCTCGCGCTTCCAGACCACCAAGGAGATCACGTCGACGCTGGTCGAGATCGCCGAGAAGAGGGTCGACATCATCATCGGCACGCATCGTCTGCTGAGTCCCGACGTCAACTTCGGCAATCTCGGACTCGTCATCGTCGACGAGGAGCACCGGTTCGGAGTGAAGCACAAGGAGCGGCTCAAGCAGCTCAAGCTCGAGACCGACGTGCTCACGCTCACGGCCACGCCGATCCCGCGCACCCTCCATCAGTCGCTCGCCGGTCTGCGTGACATGACGGTGATCGCGACACCGCCACGCGATCGCTCGCCGGTGCTCACCTTCGTGGAGCCGTGGGACGAGGGGTTGATCGAGGAAGGAATTGCACGCGAGCTCGATCGAGGCGGGCAGGTCTTCTTCGTCCACAACCGCATCGAGACCATCGTCGGCATTGCGGACCACATCCAGCGTCTGGCCCCGCGCGCGCGGGTAACAGTCGCCCACGGGCAGATGCGCGAGCGCGATCTCGAGGAGGCGATGCGGAGGTTCGTCGCCGGCGAGGTCGACGTGCTCGTGTCGACGATGATCGTCGAGTCAGGGCTCGACGTGCCGAACGCGAACACGATGTTCGTCAATCGCGCCGACCACTTCGGGCTCGCGCAGCTCTACCAGCTCCGCGGTCGCGTCGGGCGCTCGTACCGGCGCGCCTACTGCTACCTGATGGTCCCCGATGCCGTGGACATCGAAGCGGAGCGCCGTCTCTCCGTGCTCGAGCATCACACGGAGCTCGGGTCCGGGTACAGAATAGCACTGAAGGATCTCGAGTTTCGCGGCGCCGGTAATCTGCTCGGCTCCGAGCAGTCGGGGTTCGTCCAGGCGGTGGGCTTCGAGCTCTATCTGAAGATGCTCGACGAGACCGTGAATCGGATGGTCAAGGGTGACAACGCGCCCAAGCTGCGTCCGGCCGATGTCTCGATGGACATCGCCGCCTTCCTCCCTGACGACTACCTGCCGATTCAGGAAGCGAAGCTCGATGTCTACCGCAGGCTCTCGACCTTCACGAAAGCCGACGAGGTCGAGGCCCTGCGCGACGAGCTGCGCGACCGCTTCGGGCCCCTTCCACCGCCCGCGACCGCATTCCTCTCGAGCGCGCTCCTGCGCGTGAGCGGCGGCGCCCTGGGCGTCGAGGGAATCCTGGTGCGCGGTGACGAGGCGCGTATTACCTTTCGCGACGATGCGGTACCCCGGCTCAAGGGGCTCACATCGGCGTTCCACGAAGTGCAGTTCCAGGCGGAGGTGCGTCGCGCCCATCCGCTCTCGCTCAAGCTCACGCGCCTCGGCGGCGCATCGCTTCTCGACGGGCTCGTTCGCGTTCTTCGCGGAGCCACGCGCGATGCGTGACCGCGCGGGGCTTTCTGCCGCGCGCAGGCCACCTCGTCTCTTGCCCTCTCAATCTCCGCTAATGAAACGCTCTATTGCCATTTTCATGATCGTCGGCGTGCTCGTCGCCTGTGAAGGATTCAAGCAGGCCATGGGCAACCATGCAGACGTCGTCGCCAAAGTCGGCACGCAGGAGCTCACCGTCGACCGGCTTGCGACGCTGCTGAGCCAGGCCAAGGTGCCGGTCACCCCCGACATCGCCAAGGCGATCACGAACATCTGGGTCGACTACGAGCTGCTCGGCCTCGCCGCCGCGCACAACGATTCGCTCAACGATCCGAAGATGGTGAACGAGGCGCTCTGGCCGATCGTCTCGCAGATGCGCGCGGGGAAGTGGCACGACGTCGTGGTCAAGACGTTCCACATCGACACAACGGGCACCGAGGCGAAGTTCAATGGCGGCGAAGTGCTCGCGGCGCGCCACATTCTCTTCCTCGTTCCGCAGGGCGCCACGCCCGCGCAGACGGATTCGATTCGCAAGGCGGCGGAGGCGGTTCGCGTGCAGGTGACGCCGGTGAACTTCACGGCGATGGCGACCAAGTACACGCAGGAGCCAGGCGGCGCGCAGCGCGGCGGCGACCTCGGCGTGTTCACGAAGGGCGCGATGGTTCCGCAGTTCGAGCAGGCCGTCGAGGCGATCAAGCCTGGGCAGGTGTCTCCGCTCGTGAAGACGCAGTTCGGCTACCACATCATTCGCCGCTCGACGTACGCCGAAGTCGCGCCGGAAGTCGCGTCGCGCCTGAACGGCCCCGCGCTCCAGGCCGCCGACAGCGTGTACATCGCGCAGCTCGAGAACAGCGGCAACATTGTCTTCAAGCCGACCGCCGTCGCGACGATCAAGGTAGCCGCGAAGGATCTCGATGCGCACAAAACCGACAAGACCGTCATCGCGACGTCGAAGGCCGGTGACTTCACGGTCGCCCGCCTGACGCGCTGGCTCGAGGCCTTCCAGCAGCGCGATGATCTTGGAAAGAAGCTGCAGACCGCGCCAGACAGCGTCGTGCTGAGCTTCGCGAAGAACGTACTTCGCAACGAGCTCGTGCTTCACCAGGCCGACAGCGCGAAAATCGAGCTGACGCCAGAGGAATACAAGCAGCTGCAGGTGCGCTTCGCCGAGGTGATCACCTCGAGCCAGGAGCAGCTCGGGATCACCCCCAAGTTGCTCTCGGACAGCGCGAAGACACTCGTCGCGCGGGAGAAGCTCGCGAGCGCTCGCGTCAATGCCTACATCGACAAGCTCATGCAGCAGCAAGCCGGCTTCGTGCAGGTGCCGCCGCCGCTCGAGGAGCTGATGCGCCAGAAGTATCCCGTCACCATCAATCAGGCTGCGATGGACAAGGCGGTCGCGGCGGCCGCGGCGCTCAAGTCGAAGGCCGACTCGGTTCGCGCGAAGAACGCGCCGCCAACCGAGGTGCCGATGGGCGGAATGCAGATGCCGCAGGGAACGCCCGCACCGGCTCCGGCGCCACCACCGCCGGCGCCCAAACCGCCGAAGACGCCCGAGTGATCGAACCCCAGCGCGAGTCGAGGGTACGGTGAGCATGCGCCATTCATTGTTGCTCACCGTCGCGGCTGCGGCCGCGACGGTGACCGTGCTCGCCACGCCCCTTTACGCGCAACTGGGCACGGCAGAAGAGAAATCCGGCACCCCGCCTGTGGACGGTATCGTGGCCATCGTCGGCACAACGCCGATCCTCCGCTCCGACGTGGAAGAGCGCGTCGCGCAGGCGCGCGCCTCCGGGCAGAAGATGCCCGAGGATTCCGCGAGCCAGCAGGCGCTGATCAGGAGCCTCCTCGACGCGATCATCGACGAGGAACTGCTGGTGCAAAAGGCGAAGGACGCGAAGGTCGAGGTCACGGACAACGACGTGAACGCCGACGTCGACAAGCGCATGCAGACGATCCGCACGCGCTTCACCACCGAGAAGGAGTTCCGCGACGAGCTGAAGAAGTCCGGCTTCGGCACCGTCGACGAGTTCCGTCGCTGGCTCGCGGATCAGTCACGGCGCAGCCAGATGCAGCAGAAGCTCTTCGAGAAGCTCCGCACCGATGGCAAGATCGCTCCGGCCGCCGTGTCGCCCGCCGAGGTGGATGAGTTTTTCGCGAAGAACTCGAGCCAGCTGCAGAAGCTTCCGGCAACGGTGACGCTGCGACAGATCGTCATCGCGCCGAAGCCGAGTCCGAAGCAGGACAGCGCGGCGGTGGCAAAGGCCGAGTCGCTGTACGTCGAGATCACCAAGGGCGGCGACTTCGAGCAGATCGCGAAGCGCGAGTCCATGGATCCGAGCACCAAGGAGCTCGGCGGCGATCTCGGGTGGCGTCGTCGCGGCGACTTCGTTCCCGAATTCGACCGCGTCTTCTTCGCCCTGAGGCCGGGCGTCGTCACGCCTCCCCTGAAGACCGTGTTCGGCTACCATCTCATTCGTGTGGATCGCGTGCAGCCCGCGGAGGTGAAGGGACGCCACATCCTCATCCGTCCCGCCATCGACTCCGCCGACGTGCTCGCCGCGAGAAACGAAGCGCTCGACGTCGCGAAGCAGTGGCGCGCCGGCGTGGCGTTCGACACGCTGCGCACGAAGCATCACGATCCGTCCGAGGAGTCGTCGATTCCGCAGCCGTTTCCGCAGTCGCAGCTGCCGCAGGAGTACCAGACGGCGATCGCGGGCCACAAGGCGAACGACATCCTCGATCCGTTCATGATCGTGGACAAGACGCGGAACACGCCCAAGTTCTTCGTCGTGCAGATCACGTCGATCGCCGCCGAGCACGAGCCGACGGTGGCGGACTGGCGCGAGAAGATTCGCGATCAGCTAGCGGAGGAGAAGGCGATCCGCCGCTACCTCGATGGTCTGCGGAAGGAAAGCTACGTGTCCATCCGCATCTGACCGGTGCGCGTCGACCTCGCGCTCAAGCGGCTCCTCCTCGTGAAGAGCCGTACCGAGGGAAAGGAGGCCTGCGACGTGGGAGCGGTGACGGTGAATGGCAAGCGCGTGAAGGCATCCGCGGAGGTCGAGTTGGGTGACCGCATCCGGCTCGACTACGCGCACCGCTCGCTCGAGATCGAGCTGCTCGAGAACATCGGAAAGAACGTGAGCCGCGCGGCTGCGAAGACGCTCTATCGCGTGCTCAGCGACGAGGTCACAACGTGAGCCGCCCCCGGCTCGCGATCACGATTGGCGATCCGCGCGGCATCGGCCCCGAGATCGTCGCGGCGGCGATCGGCGACTCGCGGGTCCGTGCGCGCGCCGAGCTGGTCATCGTCGGCCCCTCGGGCACCGCGGTGCCCGTGAACGAAGAAATCGGTGAGTGGGCCAGCGGCGGCACTGCCGCGCACGGAGGGAAGCTCGCCGGGCTCGCGATCGAGCGCGCGGTGGCGCTCGCTCGCAGCGGGGATGTGCAGGGGATCGTCACCGCTCCCATCGACAAGCACGCGCTCTTCTCGGGCGGCTACGATTTTCCGGGGCACACGGAGATGCTCGCGGCGCTCACCAATTCGCACGTCGCGATGATGCTCGCGTCCGATCGCCTGCGCGTGGTGCTCGTGACCACGCACATCGCACTGAGCGAGGTTCCGCGCGCGCTCACTCGAGCGCGGATCGTGGAGTGCGCCGAGATCACGCGTCGCGGTCTCCAGCAGCTGTACGGCATCGCCGAGCCGCGGATCGCGCTGTGTGCGCTCAACCCGCACATGGGCGACGGCGGCCGCTTCGGCACGGAGGACGACGCGCTGCTCGCGCCGGCTGCACGCGCGGCGAACATCCTCGGGCCATTCCCCGCCGACACGGTGTTCGTGCGCGCGATGCGCGGCGCCTTCGATGCCGTGCTCGCGCCGTACCACGATGTCGGGATGACCGCGATCAAGGTCGCGTCGTTCGGCAGCGCGGTGAACGTGACACTGGGACTCCCGTTCCCGCGCACCTCGCCCGATCACGGCACCGCGCTCGACATCGCTGGCCAGAATCGCGCGGACCCCGCGAGCATGATCGAGGCGATCCTCGAGTGCGCGCGATTCACCACCGCCACGGTGCCCGCGAAGATCTGATTGCGACGGCGCACCTAGCCGGCCCCGTTCGACAGGTGAAGCTTTCACCCATGCCACATTCGCACGCGCACGGCCACAGCCACACCGGTCATTCGCACGGCCACTCCCACGCCGGCCACTTCCACGGTGCCGGAAGCTCGGTGAGCCGCCTGCGCATCGCGCTCCTCATCACGGCCGTGATCCTGGTGGCCGAGGCGGTGGGCGGGTACCTGGCGAACTCGCTGGCCTTGATCGCGGACGCTGGGCACATGCTCACCGATGTGGCCGCACTCGCGCTGTCGCTGTTCGTCGCCTGGTTCAGCCAGCGCCCCGAGACGGACAAGCGCACGTACGGGTACCTGCGGCTGGAAATTCTCGCGGCGTTTCTGAATGGCGCGACGCTGCTGCTCATCTCGGTCTGGATCATCTGGCAGGCGGTGAACCGTCTGCGCACTCCGGAGCCGGTGGAGAGCGGGCTCATGCTCGGCGTGGCGGTGCTTGGCCTCGTTGCCAATGCGATCTCGGCGTGGGTGCTCCGTCCGAGCGGCGAGGACAACCTCAACGTCCGCGGCGCGTATCTGCACATCCTCGGCGACCTGCTCGGCTTCGTCGGAACCATTATCGCGGCGCTACTGATCCGGCGGTACGGCTGGCTCGCGGCGGACACGATCGCGTCCATCGTGGTGAGCGCGCTGATTCTGCGCGGGGCGTGGACGCTGGTGCGCGACTCTACGGACGTGCTCCTGGAGTCGACACCGGCGCACATCTCGGCGGCAGCGGTGCGCGACCAGCTCACGGCGATCCCCGGCATCGAGTCCGTGCACGATCTCCACGTCTGGACCGTGACCTCGAACGTCATCGCAATGAGCGTTCATGCCATCGTCCGAGAGCCGGAGCGGCACCAGCACGTCCTCGAGCACGTGCTCGACGCCATGCGGCTGTTCGGCATCCAGCACGTGACGGTGCAGCTCGAGCGGAAGGAGATGTACGAGCGGGAGCTCCACCTCCACGCCTGATTTCGGCCCGGTTTCCGCTAAGGCAGGTCGGTTTCGGGCACTTCGCGGCTGAGAAGGTTCTCATTTCCGGTTCGGACGCGGCCAACCGTGACGCCCGGTGACAAAGGCTCGTCTCCCCACAGACCATCGAGAGGACCCAAGCGTGGCGCCGTCGCAAATCTTCAACGACATCCGGATCGAAAAAGAGCGCGTGGGGGTCTCGATCACGATGGTCGGG
>DATCPC010000045.1:0-8690 GCA_036564355.1 Gemmatimonadaceae bacterium
TGAAGGTCGATCCGGGATACGGGCCGCTGCGCGGCGATCCTCGCTATGAGGATCTCGTGAAGCGGATCGGGGTGACGTGATTCGGTAGTACACGCCCGCGCGAGACACCCGCCACACTGGGTGCACACACCTGCCACGCGATTATTATCGATGCACTTTCAGCGCCGAGTGGATCGCGAAAAGAAGGTCGGCGATGTTGAACGGCTTCTCAATGAAGAATTCGCTCTCGCCGTCCTCACCCACTTGCGCGAGTTCGTCAGAGTAGCCCGACATCATCAACACGGCGATTCCAGTCCGTTGCCTTCTCAATTGTCCTACCAGCTCGGTACCTCGCATCTCCGGCATCATGCTGTCAGTGATCAACAGATCGATCTCGCCCGGATGCGAAACGGCGATCGCTAGTGCCTCGACGCCATTGGTCGCCTCTATCACCGTGTAACCTGCTCTCGCGAGACCCCGGCCAATCACAGCGCGCGTCGCTCGTTCGTCTTCCACGAGCAGAATAGTTCCGCTTTGCGGTGTGACCCACTCTTCAACGACGGGATTCCCGAGCGGTGTCCGCGACCCATCGGCCCGGGGAAGAAAGATCTTGAAGGCCGTTCCCAGTTCCGGCTCGCTGTAAACCCAAATCTTTCCCCCACTCTGCGTCACGATGCCGTGTACGGTGGAGAGGCCGAGTCCAGTTCCATGACCCACGTCCTTCGTCGTAAAGAACGGCTCGAAGATTTTTGTGAGGGTGTCTCGATCCATTCCTACTCCGGTATCGCTCACCGTGAGGCAAACGTACGGACCTGGGGCGACGTCCAGATGGGTCGCGCTGAAGGCGGCATCGACCGTCGTGTTGGACGTGCGCACCGAGAGTTTGCCGCCGGAAGGCATCGCATCGGCGGCGTTGACCACCAGATTCAGGAGTACCTGCTCCATCTGGCCAGCATCAGCGTTGATCGAGCGCAGCTCCGGATCCAGCTGCACGTGCAGCTTGATGTGCTCGGGTAGAATTCGCCTGAGCATTTCCTCCATTTCGCTCACGATGTCGTTGAGCACTACCACGGTCGGATTCAAGACCTGATGTCGGCTGAACGCCAGCAATTGCCGTGTCAGTCGGGATGCGCGGACTGACGCGCTCATGATTTCGCGAGCATCCTGGATTCTCGCATCAGTGTCGGGCATGTCCTCCAGAAGAAACTCGCTTGACATCCGAATGACGGTGAGGATGTTGTTGAAATCGTGGGCGATCCCGCCCGCCAGACGACCAATCGCTTCCATTTTCTGCGATTGACGCAGCTGACCCTCGAGAGATTGTTGCTGCGTGCGGTCGGAGATTGCCCCAATGACCCGCTGCGGATTTCCATCCGCCGAGCGGATAATGTAGGCGCGTCCCTCGGCTGCGGCGTATTTGCCATCGCTCCGGCGCAATCTGTACTCGGCCTTCCACTGGCTGCCGCCGCCCCGCTCGAACACGGCATAAAAGGAATCCATCACCCGCTCGGTGTCGTCAGGATGCAGGAGACTCACGATCCACTCGATCGTTGAGCCTCGGTTGTCCGCAGTATATCCGAATAATTCCCCCAGGCCATCGTTCCACTCGAACTTGTTCGAGGCGACATCCCAATCGTATATCGCGTCGTTGGTCGCACGAGCCGCGAACCGGTAGCGTTCCTCGCTCTTTCGAAGGGCTTCCTCGCGATCGGCCAACGAGAGGGCGGTCGCCTGTAGTTCCGTCACCTGCAGCTCGAGTTCTACCGCCTGCTGCTCCAACAGATCCTGTTGGTGACCCATCGTCTGCGCCATGCGCATCAGCTGGCCGCGGATCACGAACACCAGAATCCCGACGAATGCGAGCAACTCGACCAGCACGAGGCCGACGCCGAAGATTTGCAGGGTTCTGAAGCGTGCCGCGTCGCGCTCAAGATCCGCAACGTCGCCTGTCAGAAAGCCGTCGAACGCCGCGCGCACTTGATCGAAAAGCGGCTTTCCGGCAAGCATGCTGGCGCCACTGACTTGCCCATCCATGGCAGGTGTGGCGAATTCCTTTTCCCAACGCTCGAGGGCGACCGAAATAGCTTCGACAGCGCTGGCGCGAGCCGGATCCGAGCGCGTGAGTCGTCGCAGCGAATCGAGCTTGGGCGGCAGCTGAATCCGGCCGACAAGCTCTGGAACGAGGGATCTCTGGTCGCGCGTGAGTTGGTATCCGCGAATTCCTGTTTCGCGATCGGTGGCGAGCGCTGCCGCAGCTCGCCCGATTCTGGCGACTTCCCTCTCTCGTGTGAGAACGAGTTGTACGCGCCGGGTCGAAAAAAAGAAACTCGCAACCGTTACGCCAAGCAGCAGTACGGCTCCGAGTGATACGTACAGCAATCGACGGAGGTGCCCGGTCAGTTCGATCCTGTCTGCCATCGACTGCTCCGACGGGGCTGGGGCCTTCCCCCTCAAGAAATAAATTGCGTGTTCCGCGCGTTCATTCCCGAGGCGCCGGCTTCCGGGCCCTTATGCTGCTGGACGGCGCGCACCTCGTGTCTACTAAGACGATACCCGATTGTGCAGTTCGGTCACATTACTGCGCGCTCATACTTGACCTAACGAGTCTTTTCCCGAAAGCACCTCAAACGTTGAATCGAAACAACACCACGTCTCCATCTGCCACGACGTACTCCTTTCCCTCGCTTCGCACGACGCCCTTCTCCTTCCCGCCCTTCCAGCCGCCCGTACCCACGAATTCCTCGTAGCTCACGGTCTCCGCGCGAATGAACCCGCGCTCGAAGTCCGTGTGAATCACACCGGCCGCCCTGGGCGCCGTGTCTCCCGCGTGAATCGTCCATGCGCGGACTTCCTGCTCGCCGGCCGTGAAATAGGTGCGCAGCCCGAGCAGGTCATAGCCCGCCCGAATGAGCCGGTCGAGTCCCGCGCTCGTCAGCCCCAGCGACTCGAGAAAATCTCCGCGCTCCTCCGGCGGCAGCTCCGCGAGCTCGGCCTCGATCTTCGCAGAGAAGGGCACTACCTGCGCGCGCTCGCCACTCGTCTTTACCGCTTCCCGCAACGCCTTCAGCGGCGCACCCTCCTGGCCCGTGAGCTCCGCATCGCTCACGTTCGCCGCGTAGAGCACCGGCTTTGCCGTGAGCAGAGTGAGCGGCGCGAGCACCGCGCGCTGCTGGTCGCTCAGCTTCGCCTCCCACAATCCCTTGCCCTCACTCAGCGTCGCGTACGCCGCCTCGATGGCCGGCAGCTCCGCGAGCGCCTCCTTGTCGTGCGACTTGGCCGAGCGTCGCACCTTGTCGAGCCGCTTCTCCACGGTGGCGAGATCGGCGAGCGCGAGCTCGATCTCGATCACCTCGCGATCGCGCACCGGATCGATCGCGCCCATCACGTGCAGCACGTCGGGATCCTCGAAGCAGCGCACCACGTGGATGATCGCGTCGGTCTCGCGAATGTTCGCGAGAAACTTGTTGCCGAGACCCTCGCCGCTCGCCGCGCCCTTCACGAGCCCCGCGATGTCGACAAACTCCACCACCGCGGGAACGATCCGCTTCGGGTTTACGATCTTCGCGAGCCCCGCGAGCCGCGCATCCGGCACCTCGACGATGCCGACGTTCGGCTCCACGGTGCAGAACGGATAGTTCGCCGCTTCCGCCTTCGCGCTCGTGAGCGCATTGAACAGGGTCGACTTCCCGACGTTCGGCAGTCCCACGATTCCGAGCTTCAACATGCATTCCCGTTGTGCGCGTTCATTGCTGGTACGATGCCTTCGCGCAGCCAGAGCTCCGCGGCATCCGTCAATCGTGGCATTAGCGCGAGAATTTCCTCGCGCTCCCTCTTACCGAATGGGCTGAGCACGTAGTCCGCGAGATCGCCGATCCGTCGCTCCGGATCCACCGGCTGGATCCCGACGCGCATGCGCGCGTAGTCGCGATGCCCGATGTGCTGCTCGACGCTCTTGAGCCCGTTGTGCCCGCCCGCGCTCCCCTGCGGCCGCAGCCGGTACGTGCCAACCGGAAGCGCAACGTCATCGACGACCACGAGCAGATCGGTCTTCGGCGACCAGAATGGGCGCTTGAGATGTGACGCGAGAGCGGCGCCGCTCAGATTCATGAACGTCTGCGGCTTTACGAGACGCACCTTTACGTTGCCCACGAGCCCGTGCGCGACCTGCGCCTGACCCTCGGCCTTCCAGCCTCCGAGATGCCAAACGTCGGCGAGGTGATCGAGAACCCACCAGCCGACGTTGTGCCGCGTGCGTTCGTATTGTTTGCCCGGATTTCCGAGCCCGAGAATGAGCTTCATCGGTGCGCTCGAGGATCAGAGGCGAACGATGCATCGCACGAGGCGACGCATCGCGCACCACCGACTTACTTCTTCGCCGCCTCCGCGTCTTCCTCTTCCTTCGCCTTGCGGATCAGCTCCGGCTCCGTGAGCGGCTCCGCCTCGCCCTCGACAACCGGCGCAACCTCCACCTCGGCGCGCGGCGGTGCGACGACGCAGATCGTCTCGCCCGGGTTCTCCAGCACCTCGACGCCCGGGGGCAGTGTCAGATCGCGCACGTGGATCGACTGGTGCAAGTCGAGATTCGACACGTCGACGTCGATGTGATTCGGAATGTTCGCCGGATCGACCTCGACGCTGATCGTGCGCAGCACCTGATCGAGCATGCCGCCCGAGAGCCGCACGCCGACCGGCACTCCCACGAGCACGAGCGGGATGTCGACCGTCACGAGCTCACCGGCCACCAGCTCCTGGAAATCGATGTGCAGGATCTCGCGGCGGAAGGGATGGCGCTGGATGTCGCGGATCAGCGTGCGCGCCGAACCGCCATCGATGCGAAGCTCGAAGACGGTGGTGTCCGCGGACACGCGATCGAGCATCTTCTGCAGGTCGCGCGCATCGAGCGCCAGTGACTGCGGCTCGCGCTTGTGACCATACACGACGCCAGGAACCTGCTTCGCGGCGCGGAGCTTCCGCGCGGCGCCCTTTCCGGTTTCCGCGCGAGGACGCGCGATGAGCACTTCGGTTGCCATATCGATTCTCTCGAGAGCGTAATTGACAGATGAACGAACCGGGCACCCAACTGCAGCGCCCCTTCTTTGCCGCGCCTACTCGAACAGCGAGCTCACCGACTCATCGCTGTGCGTATACCGAATCGCCTTCGCGAGCAGCTCGCCCACACTCAGCACCGTCAGCTGCGGAAAACGATGTGCATCAGGGATCGCCACGGTGTCCGTCACCGTCACTTCCTTGATCGGAGCATTCCTCAGCCGCTCCGCGGCCGGACCCGAAAGCAACGCGTGCGTCGCGCACACGTAGATGTCCTTCGCGCCCAGCCCCTTTAGTGCTCGCGCCGCCTCCGTTACCGTGCCCGCCGTGTCGATCATGTCGTCGGGAATCAGGCAGTCGCGCCCTTCGACTTCACCAACGACGTTCAACACCTCGGCGACGTTCGGCTGCGGACGCCGCTTGTCGATGATCGCGAACGTTCCATTTAGACGCTTGGCAAACCCTCGCGCCATCTTCGCCGACCCGACATCCGGTGCCACGACGACGAGATCCTTCAGCTGCTTCTTGCGGTAGTGCGAAACGAACACCGGGGCCGCGTACAGATGGTCCACGGGAATGTCGAAAAAGCCCTGCAGCGCATGCTGGTGAAAATCGATCCCGAGCACTCGGTCCGCGCCCGCCGTCACGATCAGATTCGCCATCAGCTTCGCGCCGATCGCCACCCGCGGCTGGTCCTTGCGGTCCTGCCGCGAATAGCCGTAGTACGGCATCACACACGTCGTACGCGCCGCCGATGCCCGTCGCACCGCGTCGAGTATCAACAGCAATTCCATGATGTTCTCGGCCGGCGGGTTCGTCGGTTGCACGATGAAGACATCGTGTCCCCGAATGTTCTCGTCGATGCGCACGAAAATCTCACCGTCCGAGAACCGCGACATGGTGACCTTTCCGAGGTCGACTCCCAAACACGCCGAGATCTCTTCCGCGAGCGCAGGGTTTGCCGTGCCGGCGAGAAGCTTGAACCCGCGCCGCGGAACGTTCAGCTCATCCATTGCAGCCGTTAAACGTAAGAGATTGAGAAGGTTAGGTCAATGCGTCCGGTTCGCGCGCGGGATCTCGTCTGGCTGCACCGATCCATTGCCCCTGGTGGATTCGAACCACCATTCGCGGCTCCAAAGGCCGCTGTCCTGCCGTTGGACGAAGGGGCAGCAGGGCACCCTAAGCTACCGGCACAGCGGGGGTTGCTCAATAGGCCCGCTCATGTCCGCGCTTGGGCAACGCTACTCCACCAGCTCCACCGCAGCCACGCGAGTCACCGTTCGCGTCGGGACCGCCGTTCCCGGAAGGGCGCTCGTCAGCGCCGCCGTGTCCGCGAACAAGGGGACGATCCCGAAGAGCGTCGACCCGGATCCGCTCATGCCGGCGATCGACGCACCCATCTCGCGCAGCTGTCCGATGATCGTCGCGATCTCCGGATGATGCTCCGCCACGACCGGCTCGAAGTCGTTGACGACGTGCTGCTGCAGCGTCTCCCACGATGTGATCTCGGGTACCGAGACGAGGCGCGGCGACGGTACGTCCGACTGCCGCGACGCCGCGAGCCACTCGTAGGCGTCCACGGTGGACACCAGGAATCCGGGGAGCACGAGCACCGCCGTTCGCTCGGGCAATGCCGGAAGGGCGAGCAGCCGCTCGCCGCGCCCCCAAGCGAGCGCGAAGGGCTCGGTGCTCGTAAGAAACGGGACGTCGGCGCCGAGCGTCATGGCGATGCGGAGGAGCTCCGGCTCGCGCACCGCGTGCGGCGAGAGCGCGTTGAGACCGCGCAGCACCGCGCCCGCATCCGTGCTGCCGCCGCCGAGCCCTCCGCCAACCGGAATGCGCTTCACGATCTCGATCTCGAAACCGCGCGGCCATCCGGTCGCCTCTCCGTACGCCACCGCGGCACGGTAGGCGAGATTCTGTTCCTGCGGTCCGATCTCGACGCCGTGCACCACAACCGATCGCTCTTCGTCGCGCGGGCGAATGGTGACGGTGTCGGCGAGCGCGATGCGCGCGAACAGCGTTTCGATCGAGTGATGGCCGCCGCGCTCGCGGGCGAGAATGCGGAGGCCGAGGTTGAGCTTCGCCTGCGCCGCTACCCGCGCGACCTTCGCGCTCATCCCGCTGCCGTCGCTTCCGCGGCTTCTTCCGACGACGCGTTCATGTCGCTGAGCTTGAGGCCGAGCGTGACGAAGTAGTAGATGCCGATGATCGTGATGGGCAGGAACGTCAGGATGTGATAGCTGATCGCCCAACTCGTCGCGAGCGTGCGATCGATGCCGTAAATCCCGAGCCCGAGCTGCGCGAACTTCTCGAACACGCCGAAGAAGCCCGGAAGCGCCGGTACCGCGACGCCGATCGCGATCAGCCCCTGCAGCATGAGCGCCGCGCTGTACGACACCTCGATGCCCACCGCCTTGAAGCCGAGCCAGAAGGCGAGCGCGTTCATGAGCCACATTGCGATCGCCCACCCCATCGTCGACAGGAACTTCACGGGATCGCGAAGCACCGCGAGCCCGGATGCGAAGGCGAGTAACGTGTGACGTCCTCGCTCCTCGAAGCGCGGGGCGATCGTCCGCGCGATCCACTCCCACACGACGATCGCGTGCTCGGTGAAGAAGACGATCAGATACAATCCCGAAATCGCGACCAGTGCGAGCGCCGCTCCGCTCCCGATGATCTTCGCGATCGAATAGCCGGCGATGGTCTGCCCGTGCGGCAACGTTGGATCCAGCGTCGCGACCGCCATGAGCAGCAGCACGCAGGTGGCGTCGAAGATCCGGTCGACGGCGAGCGACGCGAACGCGGCCGAGAAGGGCACGCGCTTCGTCTCGCGGGAGAGTGCGAACGCGCGCGCGAGCTCGCCGGCGCGCGCGGGCAGGACGTTATTCCCCATCATCCCGATCGCGAGTGCGCGCCAGAGCAGCCCGAGCGGCAGTCCTTCCGCCACCGGCGACAGGATGATGCGCCAACGTGGCGCGCGAAGCGGAAAGGTCAGTGTGCCGGCGACGCTCGCTCCCAGCAGATACCACGGATTCGCGTGGCGGATGTGCAGCCACACTTCGTCGAAGGCGATGCCGTGCAGCGCCCACGCGAGAAATCCGACGCCGACGACAGCGCCGAGGAGGCTGCGCCATTGCTTGCGCACAGCTAGTCGGCGATCGCGAGATCGAGCAGGTCGAACAGCTCCTCGATCGTCTCACGCGGAGGCGTGCGCTCGGAGAGCATTGCGGCGCGCAGCTCCCGCGCGCGCTCGAGGGCGGCCTTGCCGCGATAGAGAAGCGACTCGATCGGCACGATTTCCTCGTCCGGAATTACAGCGGGATTGCTGAGCGGCGTGTTCTCCAGCGCGCCGAAGCCGGCGATTCCGTTCTGCAGAAAGTCCTGGAGCTTGCGACCGGTGGGCGTGCGCGACGCCGGCTGTCGCTGCGCATCGGCACTGGGCGCGGGCGGCTGCGCGGCTCGCATTTGCACCGCAGGCGCGCTGGGCGCCGGTGCCCGTGGCGCCGCGGCGCGCGCAGGCTCCGGTGCCCGCGTGGTGGGGACCGCGCTCACCGGTGTGGGCGTGCGCAGAATCGCCGCCACGTCCGCGTCCGCCATCGTCCTTCCCGGCGCGCCGCGCACATCCTGATGCGACGCGCGGGGCGCCGCGAGGCGCTCGAGTC
>DATCPC010000090.1:0-11211 GCA_036564355.1 Gemmatimonadaceae bacterium
GCCGCCGGTGCTTCAACACTGCGTCGAACGGCGAGCGTCGAGCCTCGCGGCTCCTATCGCCCGTGAGCGCAGCGCCGATGTCATAGAGCATGATTGTCGGAAGCGGCGGGCGCCGATGCGTGCCCGTCATTTCACGGATGCGCGCGAGTGCCTCGGTACGCGCGTCTGGGTTCTTGCTCTTAATTGCCTCGAATACGTTCAGGTCAGTCGGGACGATTTCCATGTTCCGCACGCGCATCGCGCGCTTCACGCGCACCCGGACCTCACGAGGTTTTAGTGAATCGAATACGCCAGCATCGAGAATGACGACGCCGCTCACGCTCACGCTTGTCCCGTGAGGAGTCGCTCCATGCGGATTGCCGCGTCTTCCTGCATGCCCGGCATCACGTGCGAGTACACGTCCATCGTCATTGTAGTCGAGGAGTGTCCGAGCCGCTCACTGACGACCTTCACGTGTTCGCCGCTTGCGAGCGCGAGCGATGCCGACGTGTGGCACAGATCTAGAGTCCGACGAGCGGCACGCCAGCCGCTTTCAGCAGGCGCAGGAACGGTCCCTTTGCGAGCGTTTCCGGATGAACCGGCAAACCGTGCACCATCGTAAGCACATGCTCTTGCTCCAGTGTGCGAAGTGGTGTGCGAACTCCGCGTAACGGCGCAAAACTCATTACACCTCAGAGACCGGCTCAAGCGCCATCTCCCTCTCACATGCGACCCCAGAGGAACTCTGAGAACCTCAAACAAAATGCGGACACGGTTTAGGAAACCGCTGCTCTATCCACCTGAGCTACGGGGGCGTAACGACACACGCGAGGTCTGCCTGCTCCAACTGCCCGAGCATCGTGATTCGGATTCAGAAGCCTGATCTGTCCGAGACCGGTCTCGACATCGCAATCTGTGAGCTCCGATCGCAGAGCGACACATGGTCATGCAGTCGGAAATATCCCCTGTGCTGTGGCGCTTGCAAAGTGCCCTCGCAGCGGCGGATCCGCGCTCGAGACCGCACTACGCCCCTGGCAGCATCGCCGGCAGCGATCGCGATGGCGCGATCAGCGAGAGGCGGCGGTGGCGCCGCCGCCTCTCGCCGCGGTCAGGCGTGACTCGAGACTAGTGGGCAGATGAGCAGGTTGCCAGTGTCGATTTCGTAAATGTTGTCCCCCCCGCTGTTGATCGGCAGGAACACATTCCCCGCCGTTTCGGCCGCGTCGAGGTCACTTGCGCTCGTGATAGGTTTGAAGTTCGGCGATGCCGCGTATGCCGGATTATAGACGAGAACGATGATCTTCCATGGCGACTTGAATTCGCCCGCGGTGCCGTTGTTTCCCCCAGTGGTAGGATGTCAAGGCGGATCACCTCGGGCGGCAGGTTGCACGGCGCGCCTCTGCGCTGGCGCGCCGCCCGCTCATCGCACCCGATGCGTCATGTACGTCGGCTGTGCCTCCGGCGCATCGAACTCGCATGCCCGATAGAACGCGATCGCCGCTGGATTGTCCGCGCACACCCACACCTCGCCCACGCCGTTCGTACGCATCCATCCTTCCATGTGGTCGAGCAGCAGCCGGCCCACGCGCTTCCGGCGCCACTCGGTGCGCACGCCGATCTCGTAGAGCAGGAGCTCCTGCTCGTCGCTCGACCGCAAGGGCACCAGCAGGCAGTACAGAAATCCGGCGATCTCCTCGCCGTCCCTCGCGATCCAGAACAGCACCGCTGGATCCGCCAGGAATCGCTGTGCCGCGGCTGGTGACAGCGGCTCCAGCGGCTCGCCCCGTCCATCGAGATCGAAGGCGGCATCGTTGAGGGCGAGGTGCTCGAGGAGCGGCGCCTCGTTGGGCCCAAGCAGTTTGAACGAGAGGCTCATTCGCGATAACTACTTTCCGGACCCACCCTTCGCTACCTCCTGATAGATAGTGATGAACCTGTCCGCCGCGACGACCGGCGCGTGCTGCGCCCGGATGCGAATGCGCCCCGCCTCGATGGTTCGGTCGCGCAACTCCCGGTCCGCCAAGAGCCGCTCGATCTGGCGAGCGAGATCTGCGGCGTCGCCGTCCGCGGCGATGAGGCCCGTCTGCTCGTCGACCACGACCTCGGGAATGCCCCCCGCGGCGGTGCCGACCACCGCGCTACCCGCGAGCAGCGCTTCGGCGAGCACGAGACCCAACCCCTCCGCCTGCCCGCGCGACACGAGCGCGGTGATCGTCGCCTCTCCGAATTCCGCCGGCAGCTCGTGCTGCGAGATGAACGGCGACCACGTCACCGCATCGCCAAGCGCGTAGCGCGCCGCGAGCGCATGCAGCCGCGGCTCCTCGGGTCCGGCTCCGATGATCCGGAGCTGGCACGACACGCCTCGGTCGCGCAACAGCGCGATCGCCTCGACGAGCACGTCGACCCCCTTCGACGCGATCAGGTTCCCCGCGAACAGCACGCGCGGAGGCGAGACCTTCGGCGCGTCCGCACCGCGCGCGAAGCGCTCGATGTCGAGCGGCATCGGCGTCACCACGATCCGGCGCGCGACCTCAGGCATCAGCAGTCGAAGGTCGTTCGCGAGAAACTCCGAGACAGTCGTGATCACAGCGGCGCGCCGCATCGCGGGCGCCGCGATCGCGCGCCAGTACGATTTTTCGAGCAGGCGCACGTCGGTCCCGTGACAGGTGATCACGAGGGGCCGCCCGAGCCGGCTCGCAATCCAACCACCGGGCATCCACCAATGCGCGTGCACGATGTGCGGATTGAATTTCTCAGCCTCGCTCGCGGCGACGGACCACAGGCGCGCAATGAACGGCGGCAGCATGAGCGGTGCGAGGCGCGTCGCGCGCATCGGCTGTCCCAGCGCGCCGGTATAGCCAACACGCTCGAGCGCATCCGGCCCATAGCGCGCGCGCACGACCTTCACTCCGTGCTGGATCTCCCGCATCGCGGCACCGGGCGCGTGCGGCGCGACCACGCGCACCGTATGCCCGAGCGTCACCGTTTCGGACGCGAGGCGAGCGACGAAGGCCCCTGCCCTGTCGCCATCCCACCGCGGATAGTTGTGCGTGATCGTCAGAATGCGCATGGCGACCCGAAGGACCCGCTCAGTAGCGCAGCAGCGAATGCACCCGTCGATGGCGCAGCGCCGTCAGCCCCGAAAGCTCGGGGAGCGCGATCAGGAAGCTGCAGCCGATGAGCTCGGCGCCGCTGAGATCGATGAGATCGCACGTCGCCTTCGCGGTGCCGCCGGTCGCGAGCACGTCATCTACCACGAGCACGCGGTGCCCCCATTGCAGCGTGTCGCGGTGCATCTCGAGCGCGTCCGTCCCGTACTCGAGCGTGTAGTCGATGCGCTCCACCGTGTGCGGCAACTTCCCCGGCTTCCGCACCGGAATGAACCCCGCGCCAAGCTGCTGCGCGATCGGTGCGGCGAGAATGAATCCGCGGCTCTCGATCCCTACCACGTGCGTGATCCGATCGCCGGCGAACGGCTCGGCCATCGCCTCCGTCGCACGACGGAATGCCGTCGCATCCGCCAGCAGGGGCGTGATGTCCTTGAAGGCGATCCCCGGCTTCGGAAAGTTTGGTATCTCGCGGATGAAGGGGCGCAGAAAGCGATCGAGCTCCGTGCGAGCGTCAGTGGTCACGTTCTCACCGGCGGATGACGAAGGGTTTGGGCATCACTTCCTGCGCGTCGACAGGAAGCGCGCGCACCGTCTGCACGTTCCCGCCTGCCGGTCCGCGACGCACCGCGGCGAGCAGCGTCTCAATCTGGCTCGGGTTGCCAGCGGCCGCGACCTCCACTGTTCCATCGTCGCGGTTGCGAACCCATCCCGCAATGCCCAGCCGCTGCGCAATCGTGCGTATGAATTCGCGAAAGCCGACCCCTTGTACCTGGCCCGTCACTTCGACGTGCGCGAACACCTCACTCAACGCCGCAGTCGCAGCAGCGCCGTGAGCACCGCCGAGAGCGCCGTCTCATCACTCATCGCGGTTCCTGCCGGCACATCGATGGCACCGTCTCGCACGCGCGCGGCAATGCGCTCGAGGGCGTCGGCCACATCGTGGCCCGACGGCGCGGCCGCTTCCTGCGCCGGAGCCGGCGTCGCCACCGATGCCGCAGTGGTATCCACTATCTGCTCCAGGCCGCGAGGCGGCGTGAAGTCCCAGGGCTCCGTCTCCTTGAGCTCCTCGAGCGCCTGCGTGTTCGCGGGCGTGAGCCGGCTCATCCACGGCGGCGCGATGTCGGGGAGCCTGGATTCCGTCGCGCGAACAGGCGCCGGATCGTGCTCGGGCTCCGGCTCCAATGCCGACTGCGCATGCGCGATGGTCGTCGACGGATCGTCGGTCCATTCGAACGGTTGCTCGTCGATCGAGGGTTCCGAGGCCATCATGCGCATCGCCAGCTCGTGCTCGCCTTCCACTTCGCCAGCGGTCTCCTCGTCGATCGTCGCCTCGGTCTCGTCCGCCGCGGGCTCCGCCTCGGCCTCCGGAGTGCTCGCGCCTGCCGCCTTGACTGGCGCGGTTGCCCAGAAGCTGTCCACGGTCCCGCGCTGCCGCGGCGCGATATGCTCGAACGAAAATTCCGTTGACTCGAGATACATGCCATCGATCTCGGGATCTTCGCCATCGTTGGCGGCGGCCTTGAGCAGGCTGTTGGCGTCGTCGTACCCGATCACCTCGATGGCGTGCTCGCTCGGATCGCTCGACGTCGACACGGTCAGCTCGATCTCCTTGGGCTCGAACTGCTCGACGACGAGGCGATCGTCGTCCGCATCGTTGCCTCGCGCTCGCACCGACTCCGCGTCGAGCTCGGGCTCGATGAGCGGCGCGGGAGTCCAGTCGCCCTCGAAATCCACGTCGGGCTGCTCCTTCACGTGCGGCGCATCGGCGGCGGCCATGTCGGACGATCCATCCGACGCGCTCGAGCTCGGAATCTCCGGCGGCTCACGGGTGGAATCCGTTTTCACAGTGGGCGCCTTGTCCGCAATGCGAGTCGCGGGCGCCGATCCCGGCGGCGTGAAAAGCTGCGCGGCGCGGCGACGACTCAGCTCGAGCGGACCAGTGACTCCTTCACCTGAATTCGAACGCGGCGACAGGAAAGGTCTGGCGGCGGTGCTGCGTGCGGGCTTGGGAAGGTCTTCCGGACTGTCTTCCATCAGCACTCCTGCGGGCGCGGCGGGGACGCGATGCTCAGCGCCCGTGTAGATATGATAGATGAAGCTGACAGGACAGCTTCAGGAGGGCCAGCCATACTTGCCTATGAGCGGGACGAATCGCGCGGGCCCGATGTCACGCCGCTCGAGCTCCGCTCCCCGCTTAATGAATAACGCAAGAATCTGCTCCTCGCGGTCGCCGATCGGGATCAGCAGCCGTCCACCCTCCTGAAGTTGCTCCGCGAGGGGCGTCGGTACAGTCGGCGAGCCAGCCGTCACCAGAATCGCGTCGTAGGGCGCGTACTCCCGCCACCCCAGCGTTCCGTCGCCCGAAAGCAGCGACACGTTGGGCGCTTCCGCCGCCCGGATCGCTTCACGCGCTTGGGTCACCAGCGTTCCCACCCGCTCGATCGAGAAGACCTGCGAGGCGAGGTGCGACAGGAGAACCGTCTGGTATCCGGAGCCCGTGCCGACCTCGAGCACCCGCTCCTTGCCCGTGAGCGCCAGCAGCTCGAGGTACCGCGCATGGGTGCTCGGCTGCGAGATCGTCTGCCCGTTGCCGATCGGCAGCGCGCTGTCCTCGTACGCGCGGTGCCGCATGGCCTTCGGCACGAACAGATGCCGCGGAGTGAGATCGAACGCGCGAAGCACGGACAGGTCGCGCACGCCACGTTCCTGCAGTGCCTCGACGAGCCTGCGCCGCCCGCCCGGCTGCTCGCCGCTCACGGCTCCGACCACCAGAGCTTCGCCTCGTCGAGCATCTTCAGATGCGTGAGGTCGAGGGTGAGCGGCGTCACCGAGATGTAGCCATCCTCCACGGCGCGAAAATCCGAATCGGCGGCTCCGCTCCACGAGGCCGATCCGCCGCCGATCCAGAAGATCTCACGCTTTCGCGGATCCTGCATCTTCATCAGCGAATCCGAGTAGACGCGCCGGCCAAGCCGCGTGAGGCGGACGCCGCGAATCTCGCTCGCGCGGCGGGCCGGCATGTTGACGTTGAGCAGCGTATCGCTCGGCATCTGGAGCGTGGTGAGATGCCTGAGCAGCGCCTCGACCGCGGGAATCTGATCGGTGAGCAGCGCTGGATCCGCCTTCAGCTCGCCCCCCGCGAACGAGAGCGCGATCGCGGGAACGCCGAGCGTCACGCCCTCCATCGCGGCGGCCACAGTGCCGGAATAGAGCACATCCTCGCCCATGTTCTGCCCGTGATTGATGCCGCTCAACACGAAATCGGGGCGCTGCGGCATCAGCGCCTCGATCGCGAGCATCACGCAGTCGGTGGGCGTGCCGTCCACCTGCCAGCGCTGGTCGCCGCGGGCCACCGGACGAATGGGATGGTGGAGCGTGAGCGAGTGGCTCGTGGCACTCTGCTCGCGATCCGGAGCAACCACCGTGACGTCGCCGAGCATCTCGGCGGATTTCACGAGACAGTCGAGACCGTGCGCGAGAATGCCGTCGTCGTTCGTGCAGAGAAGGCGCATCAGCCCGAGCGCCTGGCGCGATGGCGCCAGATCGTGCGCACGACCCTGAACGAGTCGTTCCACGCGCGAAAATGGCTCCGCGCGCCGTACCGCGCCGGCACGTCGACGCTCGCGAGGCGAAAGCCGGCGCGCACGGCCTCGATGAGCAGCTCCGTCTCGTACTCGTAGCGATCCCCGGTCGCGTGGCTCGCTTCGAGCACCTCGCGACGCAATGCGCGATAGCCGGACTGCGCGTCGGGCACCGCGACGCCGACGATCGCGCCCACCGCCGCGCTCGCGAGCGCGTTCGTGACCCGGCGCCCAATCGGCATCGTGCCGCGCGTGCGCTCGCGCGTCCCGATTACGACGTCCGCGTCCGCGAGAGCGGCCAGCAGCTCGGGCGCGCGCGCGGGATCGTGCTGTCCATCGGCGTCGATCGTGATGACGGACGAAACGCATGCATCGAGGGCCACCACGAATCCGGCGCGGAGCGCGGCGCCCTTGCCATGATTCAGGTCGAGGCGCACGACGCGATCGCACGTCCCCTGCGCCACATCGTACGTGTGATCCGATGACCCGTCATCCACCGCGATCAGCATCGCGTGCGGCAGCGACGAACGAAGTCCGCTCGCGACCGCCTCGAGGGTGCCCGCCGCATCGAATGCCGGAATGACGCAAGCGACGGAGGTCACGTGCGCGAGCTCTCTCCGCCCAGGAGGTTCATGACCTCGGCGAGCTCCTGCTCGATCGATGCGAGCGTGTGTACGTCGAGCGCCCGTCTCGCGCTCGGCTTGAGCTGCCCCTTCTTCCGGTGCTCGTCGACCTTCTGCCGTGCGCCATCGATCGTGTACTTCTCGATGTAGAGCAGATGCTTCACGAGCACCACCAGCTCGACCTCGCGCCGCTGGTAGACCCGGTTCCCCGAGCGATTCTTCGCGGGATTGAGGAACTTGAACTGGCTTTCCCAATAGCGAAGGACGTGCGGCTTGAGGCCCGTCAGCTCGCACACCTCGCCGATCGAAAAGAACTCCTGCACCGGCTCCGCGCTCATGTGTCGCCCTCCGCTCGAAGCTCGCGCCGCATGAGCTCACTGATCGCGGCGCGGGGTGGTTGATGCTCGAAGAGTATCCCGTAGACTGCACTGACGATCGGCATCTCTATCCCCTCGCGCGCGGCGAGCGCGCGTGCGCTATGTGTCGTCATCACTCCCTCCGCCACCGTCTGTCGCTTCGCCAGCGCCTCGTCGAGCGACACACCGCGCGCGATCTCGACGCCCAGCGAGCGGTTGCGGCTGAGGGCGCCCGTGCAGGTGAGCACGAGGTCGCCCATCCCCGCGAGGCCCGCGAACGTCAGCGGCGACGCACCCATCTTCACGCCCAGCCGTGTCATCTCGGCGAGCCCGCGCGTGATGAGCGCCGCGCGCGCATTGAATCCCATCCCCAGCCCCTCCGCGATGCCGGTCGCCAAGGCGATCACGTTCTTGAGCGCGCCCCCCAGCTCGACCCCGACGACATCGTCGTGCGTATAGACGCGAAACTCATCGCCCGAGAGCGCGCGCTGCACCATCGCCGCCGCGCCGGCGCTCGCCGACGCCGCCACTACCGCCGTGGGCTGCCGCGCCACCACCTCGGCCGCAAAGCTCGGCCCCGAGAGCGCCACCACGGCGTGCCGGGGAAACTGCTCCGCGAGCACGTCGCTCATCACTGCAAGCGTATCGCGCTCGACGCCCTTCGTCGCGACGACGATCGTCGCGTCGGGCTCGATCGCCGGCGCCACGCCTCGGGCAATAGCTCGCAGCACGTGCGACGGCGTCGCGAAGAGCACCAGCGCCGCGCCCTTGCACGCCGTCGCGAGATCGGCCTCCGCAACGACACCTGGATCGAGCTTCGCCCCCGCGAGAAAGCTCGTGTTCTCGTGAATGGCGTTCACAGACTCGATCACTTCGGGCTCACGCGCCCACAGGGAAACGTCGTGCCCGTTCCGCGCGAGCAGATCGGCGAGGGCGGTTCCCCACGCACCGGCACCCACCACCGCGCATCGCATCAGGTAGCTGGTCTCGCGCGACGGAATCGATTCTCCTCGCCGCGGCGCAGCCGCCCGATGTTGGCGCGGTGCGTCCAGAACACGAACGCGGTGATGAGCGCGGACGCGATCGCGATGGGCGAGCTCGCGCCGTAGCTGACCACCACCGCGATCGTGAGCGCCACCGCGCTGCACAGGGATGCGAGCGACACGTAGCCGGAGAGATAGAGCACCAGCCCCCACACGGCGAGCGAGATCAGCGACGGAACGGGTGCGAGCGCGAGGAAGACGCCACCCGCCGTCGCTACGCCCTTCCCTCCGCCCTTCCACAGCAGAAAGACCGATTTCACATGACCGACAATTGCGGCTACGCCAAACGCGATTGCCCACAGCACCGGCGATTCCGGCGCGAAGCGCGGCGGCAGGAGGAGCACCGGGAGCGCGCCCTTCGCCATGTCGAGCACCATCACCGCGCTCGCGATCTTCCATCCCATCACGCGAAACACGTTCGTCGCGCCGAGGTTGCCCGAGCCGTGCTCGCGCAGGTCGACTCCCCTGAAGAGCTTCCCCGCGAGATACGCGAATGGAATCGAGCCGGCGAGATACGCGATCAACAATCCCGCGAAGGGCATCATCTAGGCAGCGCGGCTCCGCAACAGGATGCGCAGCGGGCTGCCGCTGAAGCCCCACGCCTCGCGGAAACCATTGTGCAGGTAGCGCACGTAATGCTCCGGCACGAGATCCGGATGATTGCCGAACACCGCGATCGTCGGCGGCTCGACCTCGACCTGCGTCGCGTACAGCAGCTTCACCTCGCGCCCGGCCGCCTGCGGCGGCTGCAGCCGCGCGGTGAGCTCGCCGAGCGTCGTGTTCACCTGCGCCGTGGAGATGCGTTTCTTTCGCTCCGCGTCCACCAGGAGCACGGTCTCGAGGACCTTCGTCACGCGCTGGCCCGTGAGCGCCGACGTGAACAGGAACGGCACGAACTTCAGAAAGGGCGCCTTCTCGCCAGCCTCCTTCTGGAACTTCGCCGCCGACTTGTCGGTCTTCTCTTCCTTGATGTCCCACTTGTTCACGACGATGATCAGCCCGCATCCATTCTCCCACGCCAGCGTCGCGATCTTGAGATCCTGATTCTCGAGTCCCACTACCGCGTCGAGCATCAGCACGCACACCTGCGCGCGCTCGATCGCGCGCCGCGTGCGCAGCGACGAGTAGAACTCGATGCCGTCGTCGATCTTGGACTGGCGTCGAAGCCCGGCGGTGTCGACGAAGGTGAGCGTCTGTCCGTGGTACTGCATCGGCGTGTCGATCGCGTCGCGCGTGGTTCCCGCCTCGGCGGCAACGACCAGCCGCTCCTCGCCGAGCAGCCGGTTGACGAGCGAGGACTTCCCAACGTTGGGCCGCCCGATCACCGCGATGCGCAGCGAGCTCTCGTCCTCGATGATGCTCTCGGGAAAGCGCGACACCACCTCGTCGAGCAGATCGCCGGAGTTCTTGCCGTTGATCGCCGACACCGGAATCGGGTCGCCCGCGCCGAGGTTGTAGAATTCGTAGAAGTCGGTGGAGCGCGGATCGTCCACCTTGTTGGCGACCAGGAGCCACGGCTTGCGCGCATCGCGCAGCAGCTCCACCACGCGTTGATCCTGCGGGTGCAGCCCGGTCTTCGCATCGACGACGAGGAGCATCAG
Source organism: Gemmatimonadaceae bacterium (assembly GCA_036564355.1). Lineage (GTDB taxonomy): Bacteria > Gemmatimonadota > Gemmatimonadetes > Gemmatimonadales > Gemmatimonadaceae > FEN-1250. Next base: position 10,294 of record DATCPC010000090.1, read on the forward strand.
ATCCGCCTCGGCGATCGCCTGCATCACCTGCTTCTGAATCTCGACGTCCATCGGGATCGACGGATCGCCGGTGAGCCCGCCCGTGTCCACCAGCCAGAACGCGCGGCCGCCCCACTCCGCGCGCGCGAAGTGCCGGTCGCGCGTCGTTCCCGCTTCCTCGCTCACGATGGCCGAGTCGCTGCTCGCGAGCCGGTTGAACAGCTGCGACTTGCCGACGTTCGGGCGCCCGACGATCGCGACTACCGGGATATTTCCGGATTCCGTCATGCGGCGCTCGCAGTGTGAAGCTGCGACGCGGCGTCGCTCAGGTCTTCGTTCGACAGGACGTCGAGAAAGTCGTAGGACGGTACGAGCGGAATCGAAAGCTCCTCGCGCAGTGCGGCGAATGAAAGATCGTCGAGAAAGAGACCATCGTCGTTGATCGTCTCCGCCGGAATGAGCGCGAGATCGAGGTCGGTGCGCCCGGCGAGCACGCGTCGCAAATCGGCGCCCACGAGGAGCCCCGCAGCCGTCGTCGTCGGACCGAACAGCGAGTTCTCGGCAACGATCTGCTCGAAGTGCGCGCCGGTTGCCCCGTGCAGGCGCTCGAGCAGCGCCGACATCAGCGCACCGCCCATCGCGGTACCGGTGACGACGCCGATGCGCCGTCCATCGTGGCGCGGAAGCGCGCTCGCACCATCGGCGACTCTCTTTCGCAGAAAGGCGACGGCGCCGATGCCGTTCTCGATCTGCACGAACTCGCCGTAATGCTCGGCGCCGGGGAGGTCGCGGCCGGCCAGCATGTACAGCTCGTCCGAGCCGAACACCCAGCGGTCGCCGCGATCGCGGAGCGCGCGCTCCTCCCATCGCTCGACGTGCTCGATCAGCTCGTTCGCGCGTGCGGCGCTCATCGACTCGCCCGTGTAGAGATGCGAGAAC
>DATCPC010000096.1:0-9069 GCA_036564355.1 Gemmatimonadaceae bacterium
CCCGTAGGAAGCTAGGCATCTCAAAGAAAAACTCTGACATTTCTTAATCCCGGAAAGTCAACCCTGAAAACTATCCATCGATAGATAGAAGGCAATAATACTAAGGGGGTATTGAGAAAGACGTCCTTCCTCACGGAAAGGTTTCCTGTTGGGCGAATTACGATTTAGGGGAGCATTCGGGCCCTTAATTCCACCCCTTACCCGCTGTCAAGCCAGTCGAGCCAGTGATGTCCTTAACCGCGTATCCGAGCCTCCTGATCCACTCATCGTTCTGACCCGCCCGCTTGGGCCCGCCGGGCGGATGGTCGGGAATGCCGAAAAGCAATTGTAGCGGAAACTGTAGCATCACGGGCGCGATTGAGCAGGGTTCAGCGAGCTTCTCACGGGCTCGACGCCCGTGGAGCCCGTGTGTTCATGCGGGGGTTATATCTCCCAGTTGCTCCACAACAACCCCTCCTTCGCTTTCCCCTCCGGATACTTCGACAGCGCCATCCGCAGGTCCGTCCACCGCACCCGCCCGCCCATCGCGATCAGCTGCTGGTACGACTCGAGATACTCGGTCTGCACCCTGAACGCCACGCGCCGCGTTCCACCTCGCCGCGCGAAATCCGCAAGCGTCGCGACCGCACTCGCGAGGTCGGCGCGCTGCGAGAGCACGATCTTCAGCACACGTGTCTCCTCGCGCGCGCGCCCCTCCACGAGCGGTACCGTGTGCACCAGCGCAAACCCCGTGATCCTGTCGCCCTCGCGAAAGAGAATCGTCTCGCCGAGCCCCAGCGCATCGGTGAGCTCGATCTCCCGTGTGAAGTCACACGCCGGCAGGACGCTTTGCGACAGCTCGCCGCTCTCCATCAGCACGTCGTCCTTGTCTCTCGCGCTCAACCGCCCGTACACGCTCGGCGTCTCGCTCGCCGCCGCCGCGTCGATCGTGACGGTGACGGTCAATCGCCCCGGTGAAAATCCGAGCGAGGAATAGAAGCCGATGTTGTCCATCGTGCGCGGCATCGTCTCGAGTCCGATCGTCAACGCCTTCGATGCCATCAGCCAGTCGATGCCGCTGCGCACGATCTCCTTCCCGAGTCCCGACCCCTGCGCATCGGGCCGCACGGCGAGCGGTCCCATCCACCCCTCGCGCCCGGAACAGTGCACGATGTTGAACGCCGCGATCTCATCCCGCTCGTCGCGCCACACGAGCGCACCGCCGTTCGCATCCTCGATCGCGTAGCGCCAGATGGACGGATTCAGGAATGGCACGCGCACGCCCACGAGGCCATCGCGGCGATAGCGCTCGGTGAAGGCCTCGCTGAACACATGATTCAGCGCCGCGTGGTCATCGGGTGTGGCCGCGTACGGCCCGTCCGGGCGTGGTGCCCGCCATGGTCTCGCGATCGCCATCAGTCGGCGGCCCCTGCCTCTTCAAAGAACGGCGGCATCATCTCGTCGGGAAGGAGTGGCTCATCCGGCGCTCCATCGTGTTGCACCACCGTCGACGATCCCTGCTCCGGATCGTAGCGCACCGTGATCACGTGGTCCAGCATGTCCCGCACCGATTCGATGTGCGTGATGAGAATCACCTGCTCGAATCGGTCGTTGAGCCGCCGCAGCAGCTCGAGCACGCTCGCGCGCCGCAGTTCATCGAGCGACCCGAAGATCTCATCGAGAATCAGCAGCGAGAACGGCTGCCCCGCGCGCTCGGCGATCATCTGCGAGATCGCGAGTCGCAACACGAGATTCGCCAGATCCTCCTCGCCGCCGGAGATTACGGGCTTCGGGCGCCCGTCCTCGAGCACGAGGATGTTGTACTGGTCGTCGAGCTCCAGCTCGTCGTAGCGGCCATCCGTGAGCTCCGACAGAAACGCGCTGGCAAGCTCCGACAGCTCCGGGCGGAGCTGAAAATTCAAATCGGTGCGCAGATCGGTGTACGCGCGATCGAGCTCGTCGTGCAGGCGCTTCTGCACGGTGAGCTCGCTGAGCAACCGCTGGCGCTCGCCAAGCTCCTTCGCGGCGCCGCTCGCCACTTCCATCGCCATCGCCGCGGACTGCGCGTTCCCGTCCGCGCTCACGACTCCGAGCTCCGCCGCGCGCACCTCCGCCGCCGCGCTCTCGTTCTGCGCGCGCAGCGTCGCGAAGTCGCTCTCGGATACGGTGATCGCGTCGCGCCGCGTCCTGAGCTCCGCGATCCGCGCCGAGATCCGCGTCGCGTTCGCGAGCACCTGCGACTGCTCGCGCGTGAGCGTCTGCTCGCGCTCGATCTGCGCACTCAGGCGCGTCACCTTCGCGTCCAGCGGCATCAGGCGATCGATCTCCAGCCGCACCAGCTCGTGGCGGCGCGCATCGTAGCCCGCGGGAATCGCCTCGAGATCCCGCGCCAGCGACGCCTCTCGCTCCTCCTTCGCCGTGAGATCGCCGCTGAGCTGCGAGAGCTCCTGCACCGCGAGCTGCACTTTCATCATCCGTCGCTCGAGATTCGCGACCTCGAGAAAGAGCGCGCGCCGCCGCTCGTCCAGCGCCTTCACATCCTCCGGCATGTCCAGCAGCTGCTCGAGCCGGCCCTTGTAGTAGTTCCCGTCCACGCGCACCGTCTCCATCTGCGCGTCCAGCATCTCGAGCACGCCCCGCAGCTGCACGCCGAGCGGCCGCGTGCACGTCGGGCAGAATCCCTCCTCGCCGGCCGCAGCGAGACGCTCCCGCTGCTGCTTCAGCTCCACGTACTGATCGCGCAGCGACTGCCGCTTCGTCTCGGCCTCCTGCCTGTCCCGCACCCACTCCGTGCGGCGCGCCTCGAGCTGCCCGTCCACGAGCTCGAGCTCCTCGCGCCGCTCCTCGAGCGAGGCGCTCACCTCGAGGTTCAGCTTCGGCGCGGTCTCCACCTTCTGCCGCCGCTGGCGCAGCTTGTGGAGCTCATCCGCGAGCGCCTGCCCCGTCTCGATGAGCGCCTGCCGACGACCTTCTTCGCGCGCGAGCAGCTCGAGCCGCTGGAACTCCGCGTGGAGCTCGCCGTACGAGTCGAGCTCGCGCATGAGCTCCGTGCGCTCCGCGCGCGCCGCCGCGATCTCCTCGAGATCGCGCGCAAGGCGTGCCAGGTCGCGTGCAGCGGAGCGCTCCTCCTCCTCGGCCACTCGCATCTCGGAGATCAGCGTCACGAGCTGCTCCCGCTCGCGCTGGACCCGCTCCCACCGCGGCGCGATCGACTCGCGCACGGCGGCGGCCGACACATAGCGCACGCGCGCCACCTCGCTCTGCTGTCGTGCGTACACGAGCCGCCGCTCCGCATCGGAGAGCTGGTGCTCGACGATCGACACGTCCGGCATCCCCTGACGAATCCCGCCAATCTGCGCGACGAGCTCGTTCTTGCGCGCGCGCTCGAGCTGCTGCGCACTCCGGAGCCGCTCGTAGCCGAGGACGTGCGAGAGGAACTGCGCGCGCTCCGACGGCCCCATTGCCGACATCACGCTCAGCTCCTTCTGCCCCGTGAAGTACGTGTTGAAGAACTCCTCGCGCGTCATGCCGAGCCGGCGCGTGAGCAGCTCCGTCACTCCGCTGATCGAGCTCGCGATCGGCGCGGACGCGCCGTCGAGATACAGCTCCGCGCTCGTGAGCCCGCGCACGACGCGATAGCGATGACCGCCGAGATCGAAATCCAGCTCCACGCGAACGGTCGCGCGCGCGCCGGCGCGGTTGTGGCGAATCGACTCCCGCGTGCCGCGCGCGGCGCTCGTGCCATAGATCGCCCACGCAATCGCCTCGAGGATCGTCGTCTTCCCCGACCCGTTCGTGCCGATCACACCCGTCAGCCCCGAATCAAAATCGATCCGCGTTTCGGCGTGCTGCCGAAAGTTCGTCAGGGCGACGCTGTTGAGGCGCACCTACTCCCCCGGCACCGCGGACGCCACCACGTCGATGTCGTCGGCCTGTTTCAGGTACTCGAGTCCGAGCTTCACGAGGGCGGCGCGGTCCAGCTCCTCATCGAGCGGCCGGCGCTGCAGATACGACGTGACCGTCTCCACCAGCGTCGGACGACGCCCGCTCCCGAGTCCACTGGGCCGCGTCGAGTCGGGGCGCCGGGTGTCGAGCTGGAAGTGCATCGCGCGGCGCTTGAGCTCGCGCAGCGCGCGCGAATCGAGATCGCGCACGATGTGTCGGGGAACGTCGCGCACCACCAGCCGTACGATCTTCTCCTCGATCCCGCCCTCGCAATCGTTGCACGCCTCGCGGATCGCGATGTCCAGCTCCGCCGCGGACATGCCGCGCGCCGCGATCGAGTCGAGGCTCACGAGCGCGCGGCTCGCCGAAATGTGATGGAAGGTGTGTCGCGCCTCGTCGAGGTCGTATTCGATGAATCCCTTTCCGGGCAGCCGGAGTTGCGCCTCCTGGTCGAGCTCACTCCACGGATCCGTGCTCGTGTACTCGAGCGATCCCGAGTAGTACGCGTTGCTCTCGATGCGCTGGTGCACGTGGTAATGGCCGAGCGCGATGTAGCTCCAGCGCGGTGCGGCGAGAGCGGAGCGCGGGATTTCCATCGCCGCCCGATCGCCGCCGTACGGGAGCACGCCTTCCACCTCGCCGTGCATCACGAGGATGTTGTGCCGCGCGGTGGAATCGGGCGTGAGCTCGGGGCGCGGGCCCGTGAGATCTGGAACCGCGAGGATCGACAGATCGCGCTCCGGGAACGAAAGCCGCTTCGGCTCGTCAACCACGACGTGGATGCCCAGCTTCGTGAAGAGCTTGAGGATGCACCCCGTTTCCGTCGCGCGCGGGCGATCGTGGTTGCCGGCGACCATCACGACGATGGTATCGGGCAACGATGTCGTGAGGCGCGCGAACTGCGTGAAGGCGTCGATGATCGCGGGATTCATCGGGCGCACGGTATGGAACACGTCACCGGCGATGACCACGACATCGGGGGCGAGCGCGATCACGCGGTCGATGGCGCGACGGAACGCGTGAGCCACGTCCGCTTCGCGTTGATTGATTCCGGTTGGCGTGAGCCGATGGTACTGCCGGAAGCCCAGATGTAGGTCGGCGAGGTGTACTAGGCGCACTCTCAAAATTTAGCGTAGCCGCCCTGAGCCCGCTACCAACTTGGGGATAGCTAACGGCGCGGAGAAACGATGGTTACGGCGCTATTCTGGTTTGCATGGACTGCAGGATGTGCGTCTGGACCTGCATCGTGGAGATTGGCTCGACGATACGGGTGACGACGCTCCGGATCGTGATCGCGATCTGCGACTCCACCCACCAACCGCGCTTCCGATCCATCGTCATGTGTCCCGTCACCGTACCGGTCGACCCCACGCGGAGCGATTCCGACACGAGCGCCGCGGCGCTGTCGCGTGAGATCGTGCCGTGGATCGAGATGTACGCGAGCGCGCCATTCGAGGAGAGCGAATCGAGCCGGTAGGTCGTACGCACCCGGGCGGAATGTGCGGAATCGCTCTCCTGGCTCACGGGAATGAACGCGGTGCGCTCCCACGTGGAGTGCACGGACACCAGCCGCTCGGGCAGCGTGGCGGGCATCCCCGAGTACAACGCCTCGACTTCCGGCGATACGTCGTCGGAAGCGCCCAGCAGCTCCGCCGATCCGTCGCGGGCGATGTGCAGCGACGCCTGGCGCCCCTGCATCGCGCGGCGGATCGTCTCCGTCGGAGCCCCCGCGCCCGTGCCATGGCCCTCCATCGCCACCGAGTCGGTGATCGCGAGCACCGTCGTCCCGTGCCCGTCGCTCCCCTGCACGAGCGAATGCGACAGGATCATGATGTCCATGCGCGACGTCATCGTGGTGTCGACGGAGTGGACGTTTCGCGTGCCGATCATCTCCACCGTCTGCTCGAAGCGCGTGTACATCGTGTCGCCGGCGCGCGGTTGGATGCGCAGCAACACGGGCTGCTGCTGCGCCCGTGCGCGCATCGACGCGCCCGTGAGGAGCGCTGCAGCCACTACGAATGCGCGAGCGAGCCGGGGCAGCGCCGGCTCAGATCGCGTAGGGATCATCATCCGGGAGAACGCGGAGCGGCGTGCGCGCCACGGCCGGCGCGGGCGCGGCGCCCACGATCTTCCTGAACTGCGCCTTGAAGTACGCGCCCGGCTTTTCGGGCGCATGCGCGAGGGTCGCGTGCAGCGCGCGCAGCACATCGTCTTCCTCGTAGAGGCCGATCACGTCCTGCACCCACGCCAGCGTCAGCGACGGCTCGAAGCGCCGCAGCTGGCGCAGCACGCCCACGTCGAGCGGCACATCCGCCGCCTGCGGATAGCGCTCCATGCCATCGCGCCCGCGCATCACCGCGGGACGAGGAAAGGAGACGAAAATCGGTTGAGTGAAGTGCGGGTGCCGAACCATCAATTGTCCCTTCGACAACGTTGCGAGCTTCGTTCGCGTGGCTGCGCTCAACACGGCGTAGCCGGGCGTCGCGAGCTCATCGCCATCCATTCGTCCATAGAGCGCCGTCCCCGCGTTTCCCACCACGCGCCGGTGCACCTGCGAGCGAAATTGCTGCGCGCTGAAGAGCACGAGCCCCAGATACCGGCCACGCTCCGCAATGTCGAGCAGCATCTTCCGCACGTACGTGTCGGGTCCGTCGGACGGCGCATACTTGTTGAGCTCGTCCACGAACACGACGACGTGCGTCACGCCGAGATCGCGTCGCTCGAGATGCTCGCGCAGCTTCGAAACGACCCGCGCGAAGATGAGGTCCTGCGCATCTTCCTCCGCCAGCGCAACGTCCACTACATACACCGAACGGTCCGTGAAGTCCCCCCAGGGCAGGTCGCTTGTGTGGCCGTCGTTCGTCACGAGGCCGGCGCACCGCGTCGAGATGTTCGACAGCCGGTTGCGCACCTTCCGGATCGTCGCGACGTGGTGCGTGCGCCAGTGCTCGCTCCCCTGATCCTCGAGACCGTTCAGGAGATCCTTGAACCAGCGCTCCAGATCGGCGAACGAGCGCACGCAGTGCTTCTCCTTGAGCACCCGATCCTCGAAGTCGCGGTTCAGCACGCGCTCCTTGATGAAGTCGATGAGCGCATCCGCCTTCGCGTCGACGTCGTCGCGGTTGAGCAACACTTCCGCGAACTGGAGCACTTCCCGAAGACCCCAGGTAAGCGGCTGCACGTTGGCGAGCAGTTCCTCGTTCGACCGCAGCGTGTTGAGCGAGACGTTGTCCGCCTTGAACGGCGCGAAGTAGCGGACGTCGGGAAAGGGCGCGCACGGAACCCCCAGCGTTTCGTACATCGCGCGATCCGCATCCTCGAGCTCCGCTGGCTGATCGAGGAAGCACAGATCCGGCCCCTTCACGTTGAAGCACACAGCGGCCACCGATCCCTTGTTCTTCGGGAAGTGCGCGAACAGCGACGCCATCAACCACTCCACCGCGCTGGTCTTCGTCGCAAGGCCGGATACGCCCGTGATGTTGAGGTGCGCGGCCTCCGGCCCAACGAGAAATTCCGCATCGAGGTAGATGGCCGAGTCCATGCCGCCGGAGCGATAGAGCCCGATCGGGATCCCGGTGTTCGCGTCATCGCGCAGGTAGCTGTCCATGCGCAGCGCGATCGCGACGTCGGCCTCGGTCGCGAGGAACACCTCGCCCATCGGCACCGGCTGCAGCGGCTCCTCGGGCACGTGCCGCAGCACCGCCGCGACGTACAGACGCACCTCGGCGCGCTCCGTCGGCGCGAACGCCGCCTGCCCCGGGTCTCCATCATGCCCGAGCACATCGAACAGCGGCGACGCGAGATCGGTGTAGCTGAAGCCTTCGGTGACGACGCCGTAGACGTGAGGGATGTGCCCATCCACCGGCTGTCGGCCGTCGACGCGCACGATCGTGCCGATGCCAACGGGTGAATCGATGGCGGTCCAGAACTGGAACTGGTGCGGCGTGTTGGGCGTGCGTTCCGTCGCGACGACGAGCCCGAGCGGTGCGGTCATGGAACCTCGAATGCGAGCGCGCGCGAATAGAATGGCGCTAGTGGGTCGTGGCGCGGAGAAATTCTTCGGCGCTGCGAATTCCGTACGCCATCCGGTCCCAGCGCGGATCCGGTGCGGCCAACGGCGACGATTCGGCGAGCAGCCAGCGCGAAAGCTCGTCGGCGCGCGTGGTGACGTTCGTTCGGTCGACGACAGACATCTCCACGCGCACGAGCCCCCAGAGCGCATCGCGGCCCTCGGTGGCGCGGAGCCGCAGGTACCAGCTCAGGACCTCGCTCCGCCCTCGCGGCGCGATCCGGATCACGCTCGACCGCTCGCCCCTACGCAGCGCGAGCACCACGCCCAGCGCGTCGCCCTCGGCGTACAGCGTCCGGTGGCTCTTCACCACGCCCACGGCGCACGCGGCCTGCGCCACGATCTCGCTCGCGCCGATGCCGCCGTCGATCATGATTGGCTCTCCGCGCGTGGTGCACCACCGCTCCGCGAGCGCGAGCTCGAGCCTCTCGCGATCCCGCGAGACGGCGAGCGTTGCCCGCTCGAGCAGGAGCGTGGGGTGGGGCGGCGGGATCGAGCCGTCCGGCGCGGGGCGCGTGGTGTCCTCCAGCATCGGGCCCAGCGCGGCGTCGAGCTCCCCTCGCGGCACATAGGCGAGCGGGGCGTAGATGCGGTGCTGAACGAGGGGAGCGTCCCAGGTGGCAAGGCGCCGCTCCGTGCGTTCTCGTACCACGGCGCCGGAGGTACCGTAAACAAGCGGCGCCGCGCCGATCCAGCCCAGGACCTCGCTGCGCTGGGTACCGTCCAGAAAAGCCCGAAACGCTGGGACTGGAGCACCGGTAACCGCCCTCGCGCGTAAAGTTGCATCCTCTGCGCCCTCCGCGTCTATCACATGCGGGAGCTCCAGATCCCGCTCCAAACGTTCCAGCGGCGATCCACCACCGGTTGCCGTTCGAACGTTGGGGACGAGTCGAATCAGGTGGCGCTGGGCGGCCTGCAGGCTTCGGAGGGTCTCGAAGGAGCCTGCCTCCGCTTCCGGGACCACCGATTTTCTCTGCTCATCGGCCAGTCCCTCCCTTCTCGGCGCCCCATCCATCGCTAACTCTTTGTCTCCGCTGTGATATCCAGACTCGTGGCGCTCGCGACCATCCTAATGG
>DATCPC010000098.1:0-1576 GCA_036564355.1 Gemmatimonadaceae bacterium
GAGTCCGAGCGTCAGTGCCGATACCGGCACTCGCTTGCGCGGCTGCTCCACCTTCGCCGGTGGCGCGGCGGGCGCGGGTTGGGTCGTGCGCTCGGCGCTTCCGAGTGCGCTCGCGAACTCCCCCGCGGACGACCAACGATCGGCCGGCACACGTGCGAGTGCGCGCCGGATCACGGCGTCCAGCGCTGGCGAGACACTCGAGCGCAGCACGCGAATCGACGGCGCATCCGTCGTCAACATCTTGGCGATGATCGCCTGAGAGGAACCCCCGGTGAACGGCAGTTCTCCCGCGAGCATCTCGTAGCAAACCGCGCCCAGCGCGTACACATCGCTGCGGGCGTCGAGCGCGCGCTCGCCGCTCGCCTGCTCGGGACTCATGTATTGCGGCGTGCCGATGGAGAGTCCGGTGCCGGTGAGCCCCATCGCCAGATTCGTCGCTCCGGTGTTGGCGTGCGACAGCGCGCGCGCGATGCCGAAGTCCGCGAGCACGGCATCGCCGCGCTTCGTAAGCAGGATGTTCTCCGGCTTGATGTCCCGGTGAATGACGCCCTGGTCGTGCGCGTAGTCGAGCGCGCCCGCGATCTCCCGGACGATGCGCACCACGTCGTCCACCGGCATCTGCGGCTCGCGGTGCAGCCGGTCGCGAAGCGATTGCCCCTCGACGAACGGCATCGTGAACCAGAGCTGCCCGTTGGCGGTCTCGCCGGAGTCGAACACCCCAAGGATGTGTGGGTGCTGCAGCTGCGCCGCGGTCGCGATCTCGCGGCGGAAGCGCTCGGGGCCGAGCGTTGCGGCAAGGTCGTCGTGGAGCACCTTGAGCGCGACGTGGCGACCGTGCTTGTTGTCGCGGGCCAGATACACCGTCGCCATGCCGCCGCGTCCGAGCTCGCGCTCGATGGTGTAGCTGGAGCCGAGGGCCGTCTGTAGCTGATCCTGATTTGACGACACCAAGTGGACAAGCTCCTGGATGGGAGTTCCAGCCGCGAAAGTTATGGAGTCGCGCCACTGGTCGCCAGCGCTCTCCTGCCCGATGTAATATTTCCGGCAGGCTCGCCCCCGGCATGGGAATCACGACCTTCACTCGCGACCACACCCCGATGATGATGCACCGTCACGCTTCAGCCGCCGCCGCGGTTCTCTTTCCACTCACGATCCTCGCGGGTTCCGCACCCGCGCGTCCGACGATCGCCGTGGCGCCCGTCATCCTCCACAACATGTCGGCGCTGCCAGACACGCGCGAAGACTCGGCCGCCATTCTCCAGCTCACGAGCCAGGCGCGCACGCGACTCGATGGGTGCGGCTATCCCGTCGTCTCCGGCTCTGCGCCATCGGTCACTGAGGAGCATCCGGGGTCCTCGTATCTCTGGGAGCATTCCGATGTCGTCGCCCAGTGGGGCGCGGCGCAGCATGCGGACTGGGTGCTGCTCAGCCGCCTCAATCGCATCGGGCCGTGCGCCGCTGCCCGGAGTTGGTCCGTGGGCCGAGATCACCGCGAATCACAAGCTCTGGCATTTCTCGTTCTGGGGACCGGACGAGGATCGTCTCGTCGCGGGCCGCGAGCGCATCTGGCTCGATC
>DATCPC010000099.1:0-11470 GCA_036564355.1 Gemmatimonadaceae bacterium
TAGCGCCGCCTCGAGCGCGCCGATCACCCAGAGTCCGCCGCCTACCGCCAAGCCAGTGGTCAGGTTCTTCCGCGTGGTCCCGGCCTGATACGGATGGCCGAACGGATCCGTGAAGATGATCGGACTCGATTTCAGCGCCCAGACGGCGCTCGCGGCCACACCACCCAGGACGACGAGGCCGAGCACCGGTTGATGCGTGTAGAACTGCCCGCCGCCGGGGATGATGCCAAGCGCGAGCGCCTTTCCGGGGCTGCGATTCAGAGCGTCGATGCGCGATGTCACGGCGACGCGATCGACGGCACTCGGGCGCAGCTGCAAGTAGTGCTGAAAGTCGGCGACGGCGAGCGACGACTGACCGTCGGCCTGATACACGAGCGCGCGCGTGTAGTACGCATCCGGCCACGAAGGGGCCGCGCTCGCGGCGCTCGAGAGCGAGCGCTCCGCACTTTTCAGATTGCGCGCGGCGAAAAAGTCGATGCCGGCGCGCAGCTGATGCGCCGCGTCGGCGGGGTACGCGGTGGGGCGCGGGCTCGCGAGCGCCGCGGCGCGATGTGGCAACTGGCGCGGATCGATGCGCCAGAGCTCCGCGTATGCGAGACCGGTCGCGGCGCCCGCGTCGCTCGAGTCGATCGCGAGCGCCTCTGAGAAGCGCGCCGCCGCGGTGGAGAGATCGCCGCGTCGCAACGCGAGATATCCGAGTCCGGTGAGCGCGCTCGCGCGCTCGTCGTTCTCCTTCATCGCCGCGGTGAAGTCCTGCGTCGCGGGTTCAGCCTTGCCCTGCGAGGAGAGAATGTAGCCGCGGCCGATGAGCGCGCGCGCGTTGGACGGATCCACCGAGAGCACGCTGTCGTACGCGCCCTCTGCCGCCACGTTTCCCTCACTCAACTGGCGTTCGGCGTCCAGCAGGAGCGTCGTGATCTCGGCGGCGGCGGTGACGTGCACCGTCGCGTACGGGCGATCGGCGATGCTCACGACGAGGCTGTCGCCGTCGTGCAGCGGCGCCGCCTGCACGGCGAAGTGCGCGATGCCTGCGTTGTCGGTGAGCTGGGTGGGCGTGATCGCGGTGCCGCGCACCGGAAACTGGCGGAGCATGACGGGGAGCCTGGGCGCCGGATTTCCGAACGGATCCGATACCGTGACGATGACATCGCGCGTGCCGCGTGCACTCGCACCGATGTCGAGCGTTTGCGGAGTGACCTTCACCAGCGCGGGCGCCGAGGGCAGGGTCGTGAGCACGAAGTCGGTGACGCCGTGCATCTCGACACCATCGGCGTCGGCAATTCTCAAATTGTAGTTGCCGGCGGTCGAGCCGGCGGGGATCGAGAACGTCGCGCGCCCATCGCGATCGGTATTTGCGTTGAGCTCCGCGTGCGCGCCGCCGGGAATCTCGCGCGAACCGTGCAGCAGCAGTCGCACGCCGGAGAGCGGCGTCGGCCCGCGGTGAATCGTGACGGTGAAGAGCGCGACGGTACCCGCGGTCGCACTGAGGCCTCGAGACGGAAGGTCGACCTCCATGGGGCGGATCGGCGCCGGCGTCGCGATCTCGGCGCGCGCAACCTTGTTTCCGTTTGCGGTGCACGTCTTCATCGCGTTGAGCACCGCGGGCGTCGCGCCGAGCTCCTTGAGGTTCTCGTTGTCGCGCGTCGTTGGCGAGAAGGCGAGGCAGGCGCGCCGGATGATCGCCGCGATCTCGGGCTTGCTGTAGGTCGTACCGCTGAGAAATCGAACGAGATCTCCCTTGTGCAGGGGAGCGGCTTCCTGGGAGCGCGCCGTGGTGACGGCGAGCGAGAAGCAGAGAGCGCCGGTGAGCGCTCTCGCGATGCGGGACATCATCGATTCCGTCGGTTGATGAGCGTGGTAAAAGCGTGCGCTGAGCTCTCGACGAGGGCACGGCGCGCGCTGGGTTCAATAACTACTCCCTGACTTAACTCTTGTTCGACTCCGAGCGCAACGATCCGTCCGTGCCGGTGTTCTCGCGCTGGTCGGAGCTGACGCGGGGCTCGCCGCCTTTTCCGCCGTAGCCGCTTTCGTGCTCGATGGTGCGTTGCTCGAGGGGCTCGGAGCCGGGGTGATTCAGCTTGTCGGCCGAGGGTTTGGCGGGCGGCTTGACGGCGCCCTTGTTGCTGCGAGTAGGCTCTCCGCCACGCTGGCCGGAGACGGCCTTCAATCCTTCGGCGGCTTCGGCTCCCGCTCCCGTGGAGGTGCTGCTCTCCGGTTGGTGCTTCGGATCGATTGTCATCGTGGCGCCGGAAGAAGGGAAAGTTGAAGAGGGCAGAGCGTGTGCCAGCGCGGGGTTGTGGCGCGGCTGGCGAGTTGGGATTTGAAGATTGTGGCCGTGATCGCCGGAGCGTATCCGGCGATGAGTGATCGCGTAGTAAGCGACTAATATAGAGTATTTGGCTCGTTAGTGCCGTTATTAAATGCTGATATTGTCGTCAATAACATGTGCGACGCGACGAAAGCGCGTTACTCAGCGAGCTCGAGTACGCCGGCTCGCAGGCACGTCAGCGCCGCTCCGCCTCGCGGCAACCGCCTCTGACCCCCCGCTCACGCACACTCACGGGCGTTGCGTTTTCCCCGGACATCTGTCGTTGGGTTGACCTCTTCACGCCGTGATTCCGCACTCGTGACCTTCCCATCCACCGCCCCGCCGGCGAATTCGAATCATCAGCGCATTCCGAAGAAGCTCGCGGAGTTCCTGGTCGAGTTCGCCGTCGCCTTCCAGAAACATGGGATCTACCCGCAGGGGCATCCACAGCTGTCTGCCACTGTGGATCGGTGTGTCCGGAAACTCGACGGCGTACTAAACGATACCGAGCCCGTCGCCTTCGCCGTCGCGCGCAATCAGATCGTCATCGGTAGCGTCGCCACCGATCCCGCCAACGCGCTCATGCGCGAGCTCGCGCAGCGACTGCACCGCCTGCGCATCGGCTCCATCCACATTCTGCCCGGCGTGCGGCGAGACGAGTTGGCCGATTTCCTCTACGCCGCGTCGATCGAAGATGACGACAAGCCGCAGATCGCAATCGCTGCGCAGTCCATGCGCTGGCCGCACATCCACGTCACCGCGCTCACGTACGACAGGCTCGAGCTGATGGGCGAGGAGAGCGGGCTCACCGACCAGCAGAACCAGCGCGCCGGTGCGAAGCTCATCTGGATTGCCCTCGCGCGGGCCACGCTCACGCTGGGCGGCGATCCCGGAAGCGATGAGTTGCTCAACCCCCTCGTGCTCGCCGGCGCACTCAATGAGAAGCGCGAGCCCGAGTACGATCAGGCGGTCGTCGGCTTCCTCATGGAGCTCACGGAATCGCTCAAGGGACCGCAAAGCGAAGACTCGGTCGTCGTCTCGGGGCAGCTGACGGACCTCATCAAGTCGTTGCAACCCGCGGCGCTCAACCGGCTGCTCGAGATGGGAGGCGACGCCGAGAAGCGAAAGCGGCTCGTGAAGGACGCGTCGCAGCATCTCGCGGCGGACGCGGTGCTCGCGCTCGTGCAGTCCGCGGCGAAAGCATCGAACCAGACGCTCTCCAGCTCGCTGCTCAGACTCCTCGGCAAGCTCGCGCTGCAGGCCGAAAAAGGGGGCGCGCTGATGCGTGCGGGTGCATCAAACGAGATGCGCGAACAGGTGGCGCAGCTCGTCGACAATTGGGACACCAGGCGGCTGAATCCGGAAGGGTATCAGGAGGCGCTCGACCGCATGGCACATCAGCGCGGTCTCGCGCTCTTGCAGCAGCGCAAGCATCCCTGCGAGCCGAAGCGCCTCGTGGCGACGGCGCTCGAGACCGATACGCTCGGCGGACCGGTATGGCTGGCCGTCAACCAGCTGATCTCGAACGGCGGCATCGCCATGCTCCTCGATCTGCTCGATCGCGCGCCGGCCAACAACGCGACGGCCGACGCGCTGTGGCCGCTCGTGGCCACACCCGACAATCTGCGCCACCTCCTGCGAGAGGAGCAGATCGACCCTGCGCTGCTCGAGCGCATCACGTCGCGCATGGGACTCGACGTGGTCGAGCTGCTGCTCGATGGGCTCGAGACGAGCGAGACGCGGACGATGCGCCGCAAGCTGCTCGATCTTCTCGCGCGCTTCGGCAACGACGCGGGGCCGATGATCGTGAAGCGCCTTCAGAACGTGGACATCCCGTGGTACGTGCAGCGCAATCTGCTCACGCTGCTGGTGCTCCTGCCCAAGGCGCCCGACGGCTTCTCGCCGCAGTCGTTCCTCACGCACACCGATGAGCGCGTGCGCCGCGAGGCGCTCAAGCTCATGCTGCGCATGCCGAAGTACCGTCAGACCACGATCGTCGTCGCGCTCAGCGATCGCGACGATGGGATCGTGAAGACCGCGATGGCCGCCGCGCTCGACGACTGCCCCAAGGCCGCGCTCCCCCTGATCATGCGCAACGTCGAGCGCCGCTCCGTGCATCCGGAGATGCGCGCGCTCGGCATTCGCGTCATCGGAGCGACGGCGGATCCCGAGACGCTCGAGTGGCTGCTCGGTTACGTGGCGAAGCGGACGAAGATCCTCGGTCGCATGAAGCTGTTGCCGAAGTCGATGGAGATGCTCGCGGCGCTCGCCGGACTTGCCCACGGTTGGAACAACGATCCGCGCGTGAAGGACGTGCTCGAGAGTGCGCAGCAATCGAAGGATTCGGACGTGCGCGCCGCAGCCCTGCCGCGAAGGAGACCGAGTGAGTGATCCGGTTCGCTTTCTCAACTCGTTCGGAAAGTGTCTGTCCGCGATGGCGCTGTACGGGCCCACGCATCCCGCGCGCGCGAGGTCGGCGCAGCTGGCGTTCGAGGCGATTCAGGAGCTTCAGCGCTCTGAGCGCGTGCTCAAATTCTCCTTCCTCGGCGACGAGATCGTCTTCCAGAACCGACATCTGCGCGAGCTCAGGGATTGGGAGTGGTCGGAGCGCTTCACGAAGTCGGGGGTTCAGCGGCTGGAGTTTGTTTCCGAAGTGATCCGGGAGGAGTTCGACGACTTTCTGTTCACGCTGATGACCGAGGTGACACCGGGGTGGCGCGACCCGCGTCACACACAGCGGAAGGAAGGCACGGAGTACTCCAGCATTCGCTACGGCGCGATCGGCGTGCGCGGAGATGCCGAACAGTTCCTCACCGATCCGCTTCCGATCATGGGGATGAACTTCGCGCTCGACGAGGAGGCGGACACCGTCGACATGATCTACGGCGAGGTGGAGGCGGGACGTCCGCTTCCCGCCGCCGAGATCGAGACGGTGGTGGCGTCGCTCTCCGTTGCGATGCACGGCGACAGCGAGATCCTCATGCCGCTGCTCCAGCTCAAGGAGTTCGACCAGTACACCACGGCGCACGCGCTGAACGTGTCGGTGCTCGTGATGGGACTCTCGGAGTTCCTGGGGCTCGGCGGCCGCGACACGCGCGCGATCGGTGTGGCGGGACTGCTGCGCGACGTGGGCATGACGAAGGTGCCGAAGGAGATCGTGTCGAAGGCGGGACCGCCATCCGATGAGGAGTGGGACATCATCCGCCGTCATCCGGTGGAAGGGGCGCGGATCATTCTCATGAGTGAGCCGCAGCTCGATGTCGCCGCGGTCGTCGCCTACGAGCACCACATGCTGCCGGGCGGGCTGGGGTATCCGACGCCGCATTTCGAGCGCGAGTGCCATTACGCCAGCAAGCTCGTTCAGGTGTGCGACTGCTACGATGCGCTGCGCACGCGGCGCTTCCATCGGGGCGCGTGGTCACCGGAGAGTGCGCTGCGGTACATCGAGGACAAGGCCGGACCCATATTCGATGTCGAGATCGCCAAGGCCTTCGTGACGATGATGCGGCGATGGGAGCAGCGGATCATTCCGCTCGAGGAAGGGCAGATGCTGCACCCGCGCGCCGCGGAGGAGGCGGAGTGTTCGTCCGTCCCGGCGCACGCGTCGCTCATGACTCCGCGAGGAACCCCGATCGTCCGCACCTGATCGGGGAATTCCCGGCGGTACGAGAGCTGTTCCCCGTGACGATCTCAGGGGGGTGACGGTCGTATTCTGAGGGGCTGGCGACGGCCGGTTCCCATTCTTCGATCACCCGCCGACGCCCGTGCCTGTTCCGCACGCCCCGACCATTACGAGCGCGCCCTCGGAATCGCTCACCCGCGAGATGGCCGACCTCATCGTCGAGCTGTCTGTCGGGCTGCACAAGTATTCGATGTATCCCGATGGGCATCCGCTGCTCGAGTCCGCGGTCTCCGGCCTCACGCGACGCCTCACGCTCGTGCTCGCGGAGCGGCAGATGATCGCCATCGCTGTCGCGCGGAACCATCTCGTGGTCGACGGCGTGCCGACGGATCCCGCGCACGTGGTGACGCGCGACCTCGCGCTCAGGCTGTTCCGCCGGGAGATCGGTGCGATTCGGCTGTACGAGGGGATTAAGGAGATCGAGCTCCAGGAGGTGCTCAAGGCGGTCGCGCGCGACACGCCCAGAGTCGAGGGCGAGCCCGAGCCGGCACGTGAATGGAAGCACGTGCGGTTGTTTCCCCTCACCTACGACCAGCTCGAGCTGCAGCAGGATGCGGAGGATCAGACGGCGGAAGAGCGCGTCGGCTGGGCGACCAACCTGTGGGGAAAGCTCGCGGCGGCCTCGCTGGGATTTGGTGGCGTTGGCGGCAGTGGTGAAGGGGACGGGAGCGGCGACGGCAGCGGTGTGATGAACGCATCCATGCTCACTCCCGACACGCCGATGGATCCGCTCGCGCTCGCGAGCGCGATCGAGAGCCGGGCGCGCGATCCGCAACACGACAAGGGAATTCTCGCCTTCTTCGGCCAGTTCATGGACGTGCTGAAGACGAAAGGCGGCCACGCGTCGCAGCAGGTGAAGCGCAAGGTCTCGACGCTCGTGAGCGCGCTGTCGCCGGAGACGCTGCAGCAGATTCTCAAGCGATCGAGCACGAACGCGGAGCGGAGGCAACTCCTGCTCAATGCGTCGCACACGCTGGCGGCGGACACGGTGCTCGATCTCGCGAAGGCGGTGGCGGCGGCGTCACAGCACACGATGTCGGAGGCGCTGCTGCTCCTGCTCACGAAGCTCGCGAAGCATTCGGAAAAGGGATCGTCGGGCCGGCGCGACAAGGCGGATACGGCGCTGCGCGAGAACATGCGCCAGCTCATCGACGACTGGGATGGGGCCGCCGCGCTTCCGGAAGAGAGCTACTGGCAAACGCTCGAGCAGCTCATCGCGGAGCCGGATACGCACGCACCGGCGAGCTCGGGGCAATACGACCCCAACGCCGAGTACATCGTGCAGATGTCGCTCGAGGTCGAGCTGTTCAGCGCCACCACGAAACACGCGGTGTCGGAGATGGTGAAGGCAGGGCGGATCGCGGCGCTGCTGTCGATGGTGGATCAAACACCGGAGTCGAACACCGTCGTGTGGACGCTGCGCCGGCATCTCGACAACACGGGCACGATTCGGCGCTTGCTTCGCGATCGGCCGATCGACTTCGAGGTGTTGTACCGACTGGTGGCGCGCGTCGGCTTTCCGGCGGCAGGGGCGCTGCTGGATGCGCTCGAGGTCGAGGATGAGCGCACGGCGCGGTGGCGGCTGTTCGAGATGCTCGCGCAGCTGGGCCCCGAGGTCGGCAACGCGGTGATGGCGCGGCTGCCGGGATCGCCGTGGTACGTGCAGCGCAATCTGCTGCTGCTGATGGCGCGACTCGAGACGTGGCCGACGAGCTTCACGCCGCTCCCCTACGCGCAGCACCCGGACCCGCGCGTGCGACGCGAGGCCTACGCGCTG
This sequence comes from Gemmatimonadaceae bacterium, assembly GCA_036564355.1. Taxonomy (GTDB): domain Bacteria; phylum Gemmatimonadota; class Gemmatimonadetes; order Gemmatimonadales; family Gemmatimonadaceae; genus FEN-1250. The sequence continues at coordinate 7,768 of DATCPC010000099.1, forward strand.
CTGCTGCGCGATCCCGCGACGCGCGGCGAATCGATCGCGATGGCCGTGGCCGACGTCGATGAGCGGATCGTGCGCGCGGCGCTCAACGCGGCGCTCGAGGGCGGATGTCCGCGCGAGGCGATCCCGGTGCTGACGGAGCGGTTGCGCGCGCGCACGCTCGACGGGATGCTGGCGGTGCTCGCGATTCGCGTGCTCGCGCCGATCCGGCTGCCCGAGGTACTCGATGTGCTGGTCAACTCGGCGCTCGCCCACAAGCGCCGCTGGTTCTTCTGGCGCAAGCTCGCGAGCAAGAGTCAGCCGATGCTCGCGGCGCTCACTGCGCTGTCGGCGACGTGGGCGGGGGAGCCGGCCGCGATGCGGGTGCTCGCGATGGCCGAGCGCGATACCGATCCGGCGGTACAGAACGCGCTGCGCGGGCGGGGCCAGTGAGCAGCGGAGTGGTCGAGCCGGCGAAGTTTCTGTCGTCACTCGCGCAGAGCCTGTCGACGATGATGCTGTATCCGCGCGAGCATCCGACGTGGGCGCGCGCCGTGGACGCGTCGTTCCAGCATCTCATCGAGCTGCAGACGGAGAATCCGAGTCCGCAGTTCTCGTTCATCGGCACGGATGTGATTTACGGACAGGCGCCGATGCACGACATGAAGGACTGGCCGTGGGCGGAGAAGCTGGCGGGCGTGGGCGTGCAACGGTTGGAGTTCGCGGGCGCGGTGCATCGCGAGGAGTACGAGGAGTTTCTCGCGGAAGTGCTGACGCGAATCGTGCAGAGTGGCGCGAGCGGCGCAGTCGCGAGTCGGTCGTCGTATACGTCGCGGCTGTTCAGCATCAAATTCGGCGCGGTGGCGGTGAGGGAAGACGAGGAGGGGGATGAAGGAAAGGGCCAGGGAGTTGGGGATGGGTACGGGGAGAGTGAGAGAGTCGAGGGAGCGGTGGAAGGCGGGGGCGGCGGTGGCGGGGGGCGCGGAAGGCGGCGAGGAAGACGCGCCGCCGACACGCCTCCGGACGGTCCCGGGATTCCGTTCGGGCTCGAAGAGGAGGCAAGCGCGGTCACGTGGATGTACGAGCACGTGTCGGGCTCGGACTCCGTGCCGCTCGTCGAGGCTGACGCAGTCGTGCGCTCGCTCACCGTGGCCATGAAGGGCTCGAGCGCGATGATCATCCCGCTGCTGCGACTGAAGGCGTCGGATCCCTACAACGCGATTCATTCGATCAACGTCGCGGTGCTCACGATGGCGCTGGCGGAGTTTCTCGGACTCGGCAGCCGCGACGTGCACGAGTTCGGAATGGCCGCACTGCTGCACGATCTCGGCATGGCGCGCGTCCCGCGCGAGCTGCTGCTCAAGCCGATCGAGCTCACGGTGGAAGAGCGCACGGTCATCGAGCGGCACACGACCGAGGGCGCGCGGATCATTCTCTCGAGCGACCGGCGGCAGGAGCTCGCGGCGTGCGTCGCGTACGAGCACCACCTGCGTCCCGATGGCACCGGCTATCCGCAGCGACTCTTTCGGCGCCCGACGCACTACGCGAGCAAGCTGGTACGCGTGTGCAGCGTCTACAACGCGCTGCGCATCGAGCGCGCGCATCGCCAGCCGTATCCGCCGGGGCGCGCGCTGGTGTTCATCGACGAGCGCGCGGGGCGCGAGTTCGAGGCGGACATCGCCACGTCATTCACCTCGATGATGCGCCGCCTCGAGCCGCACATCACCGAGGTCGATCGCGACACACGGCTCAAGACGCCCACTGTCTCGATGGTCGCCATTCCGGACGAGGCGATCCACCACTAGGGCGTAGTGGCGAGCTGCTGCGAGAGCAGCTCCGCGAGCCTGTCGTACGTTTCCGCCGCACCGTGTTCCATCCCCGATGCAATGACCGCGTCGCGAATTTCCTTCGATGGCGCGAGCGACGTCGCAACCAGCGTCGTCTTCCCGTTCTCCTCGGTGAGCACCGTGGTGATGCGTGCCTCGCCGGGAAAGTCATCGAAAGCTTCGGTGTGGATCGAACCATTGGGCGGCGTGAGCACGACGTAGACGCCGCCCATCCCCATGGTCCTGCCATCGGGGCCCTCGAGCACGAAGCGCCATCGCCCCCCGACTCTGAGATCGATCTCGCAGACGATCAGCGAAAATCCATGCGGGCCGAACCATCGCTTGAGCAGCTCGGGCTTGGTCATGGCATCGTAGACCATCGAGCGCGGCGCATCGAAGACGCGGGTGAGCCTCACTTCGCGATCGGATGGCAGAGTAACCTCGAGCGTTCCGGTGTTTTTCATGAGCGGGCTCCGTTGGAATTGCGGACGAAGAGTATGCCGCCGATCCACGTAGTGATGCGCGAGCAGCTCGGCGAGTGCGTCGAAGCCCGCGGTCATCCCTTCCGTCATCCTGCTCTTGAGCACACCATCGCGAGCCGCCTTCGAGGCATAGCGCACGGTGGTAGTGAGCGTCGTCTTGCCATTGGTCTCGCTGAAGGTCGTCGTGTCGACTGCCTCACCCTCGTACCAGCTTTCGTCGAACTTCTCGGTTGCGACGATGCGCTCACCGATGACGAGCTCGCGGTAGATGCCCCCCATTCCCATCTCGTTTCCGTTCACGTTTCTCCAGCCATACCGGTAGCTGCCGCCGACCCTGAGATCGATCTTACAGACGTCGAGCGACCAGCCGCCGAACACGCCAAGCCATCGCTTGAGGTACTCGCACGTCGTGTAGGCGTCGAAGACGAGATGTCGTGGCGCATCGAACACGCGCGACATCGCGATCTCGCGATCGCTCGGCGTCGTGACGGTGAGATTGCCGGTGTTTTTCATGGTTGGTCACCTTGGGGGCGACGGGCTTCCGGAGCGATGCGCTGGATCGCCCAGCTGTTGCCATCCGGATCGTTGAGGAAGACGAAGAAAATTCCGGTGCCGAGCTCCTTCACTTCGCTGACCTTGACGCCGCGCTCGAGGAGCTGTGCGCGCGCCGCGTGAATGTCGGACACGACGAGATGCAGCCCCTGGACGGAGCCCGGCGCTGTTTTCACGATGCCGCGGCCGAAGCAGATCGAGCACGCGGAGCCGGGCGGCGTGAGCTGCACGACGCGGAACTGCGGGCTCGTCGTGACATCGTGATCGAGGGTGAAGCCCATCTTCTCCATGTAGAACTGCTTCGCGGCGTCCACGTCGGACACCGGAATCGGCACGAGCTCGAGTTTCCAATCCATTGGCATCGACTATCTCCTCTTTCGTTTTGTGCGAGGGGTTTTCTTCTCCGTGGCCTTGAGCTCTTCGAGCAGGTCGTCGAGTCGCAGGAACGTCGCTTCCCAGAATTCGCGGTAGCGCTCGAGCCACTGCGTCGCCTCGGCGAGCGGCTCGGCTTCGAGTCGTCGGGGGCGTCGTTGGGCGCTTGCGGTGTGCGAGATGAGGCCGGCGCGCTCGAGCACTTTGAGATGCTTGGAGATGGCGGGCTGGCTCATCGCGAACGGCTTCGCGAGCTCGGCGACGGATGCTTCGCCGGAGGCGAGGCGAGCGAGGATGGCGCGCCGGGTGGGGTCGGCGAGGGCGGCGAAGGTGGCGTCGAGCCGCGCGGGGGTCATCTATCCATAACCACGTGGTTGCATAACTCATAGGTTATACAACGAACCGCAGCCCGTCAACCCCCCTTTTTCACGGGCTCAACGGCGCGTGTGCAAGTCCGCACGCGGGCAACGTCTCCTTCTCGACCCAGAGGAGACC
>DATCPC010000102.1:0-5158 GCA_036564355.1 Gemmatimonadaceae bacterium
CACGGTCACGGCGCGTTGAGTGTAGGGACGCAGCGGCTCGCTCACGGGGAAGAGCTGCGGCTCGAGCGGCTCTGCCGACGGAGCCGGTCGTCGCGACCCACGCTTCATTTCGGCGCGCTCTGTTCGGCCGCGCGGACCGTGTTCTTCAGCAGCATGGCAATGGTCATCGGCCCCACGCCGCCGGGCACGGGAGTGATCCTGGACGCGCGCGCACGCGCTCCCTCGAAGTCGACGTCGCCCACGAGACGATAGCCGCTCTTCGTGGACGCATCCGCGATGCGGTTGATGCCAACGTCGATCACTACCGCGCCTTCCTTCACCATGTCGCCCGTCACCATCCTCGGCTTCCCCGCGGCCACGATGAGGATGTCCGCGCGCAGCGTGTGCTCCTTCAGGTTTTGCGTGGCACTGTGGCATACCGTGACCGTCGCGTTCGCATTCGGGGCGGGCTGCACCATGAGCGCCATCATCGGCTTCCCCACGATGTTGCTTCGTCCGACGATCACGCACTCCTTCCCTTTCGTCACGGTGCCGGAGCGCGCGAGCATCTCCTGCACGCCGGCGGGCGTGCAGGGGACGAAGCCGTTGCGGTCGCCGATCAGACTCTTCCCGACGTTCACCGGGTGAAATCCGTCGACATCCTTTTCGGGGAGAATCGTGCGAATCACGACATCGGGATCGATGTGCTTCGGAAGCGGCATCTGCACGAGAATGCCGTGGATCGCCGTGTCCTCGTTCAGCCGCTTCACCTCGGCCAGCAGCTCTTGCTGCGTCGTCGTCGCGGGCATCTTGATCGTCACGCTGTGCATTCCTGCTTCGTCACAGCCGCGCCCCTTGTTGCGCACGTAGACCTCGCTCGCCGGATCCTCGCCGACGAGCACCACGGCGAGCCCGGGCTTGATGCCGCGCGCGACGAGCCTCGCAACCTGGATCGTCACCTCTTCCCGAATGCTCTTGGCGATGGCGATTCCATCGATCAGCTCAGCGGGCAAAGTCCACCGCCCTCTGCTCCCGAATGACCACGATCTTGATCTGTCCCGGATATTGGAGCTCGGTCTCGATGCGGCGCGCGATCTCCTCGCTCAGGGCCGCCATGCGAAAATCGTCCACGTCGTCCGGATTGACGATCACCCTGATCTCTCTCCCCGCCTGAATGGCGAACACCTTGTCCACACCCGTGTAGCTCGCCGCGATGCGCTCGAGCCCTTCCAGCCGCTTCACGTATGTCTCGAAGGCCTCTCGTCGCGCGCCGGGGCGCGAGCCCGAGATTGCGTCGGCTGCCTGCACCAGCACGGAAACCTCACTCTCGTGCGGAACATCGTCGTGGTGCGCGGCGATGCAATTGATGATGAGCGGGTGCTCGCCATAGCGCGTTGCAACCTCGACACCCAGCTGGACGTGCGTCCCCTCGTGCTCGTGCGTGAGCACCTTTCCGATGTCGTGGAGGAGGGCGCCGCGCTTCGCCATCACCACATCGAGGCCGAGCTCCGCCGCCATGATTCCGGCGAGGTGCGCGACCTCCTTCGAGTGGTGAAGAATGTTCTGTCCGTAGCTCGTGCGGTACTGCATCCTGCCGATCAGGCGAATGAGCTCGACGTTCAGCCCGTGCGCGCCGACCTCGTAGGCCGCCTGCTCGCCCATGTCCTGGATCGCGGCATCCACTTCCTTTCTGGACTTCTCGACGACCTCCTCGATGCGTCCGGGGTGAATGCGCCCGTCGGCCACCAGCTTGGAGAGCGCGACGCGAGCCACTTCGCGTCGCACGGGATCGAAGCACGACACGACGACGGTGTCCGGCGTGTCGTCGATGATGACGTCAACGCCGGTCGCCAGCTCGAAGGCACGAATGTTTCGCCCCTCGCGCCCGATGATGCGCCCCTTCATCTCGTCGTTGGGCAGTGACACCGAGGACACGCTGATCTCCGAGGTGTGCTCCGACGCGATGCGCTGTACCGCCAGCGCGACGATTTTCTTTGCCTCGCGATCCGCGTTCCGGCGCGCACTCTCGCGAATCTCCCGGAGTTGGTTGGCCGCGTCCGCATGAGCTTCCTCGGCCAGTCGGCTGATCATCTCCGCCTTTGCATCCTGAGCGGACATCCCCGCCAGCTGCTCGAGCCTCCGCCTTGCCTCGGCGCTGAGCTTTTCGAGCTCCCCCTCGCGATCGACGACCGCGTCCTCGCGCCGCGAGATGTCGGACACGCGCCGGCCGACCTCCTTCTCTCGCTGATCGAGGATGTCGATTTTCCGGTCAAGATTGCTGTCGCGTTCCTGGACACGTCGCTCGCCGCGCTCGATCTCATCTCGCCGTTTCTGCGCTTCCCGTTCCCAGATCTCGCGAAGCTTGATCATCTCTTCCTTGCCCGAGATGACGGCCGCCTTGCGCAGAGCTTCGGAGTCCCGCGTACCCTCGTCGACGATCCGGCGCGCGGTTTCCTCGGCGGTAGCCTTCGCCGCAACCTGTGCATCGTGCTCGATGCGCCTGCCACCAGAGCGACCCACAAAAAAAGACACCGCGCCGGCAATGATGATGCCTATAGCCAGCGCGGCGTAGATCACAAGTTGGTTCATATGTATCTATAGCTCCACACGACGGTGACGTCGTGAACTCCGGGGAAACACCGCCACGCGCGCAAAGTCAGCGCGAAGGCCACTGCCCAGCCAATGAACGTCGAACAGCGTGCTCAAACAACGTGAGCCAAACGAGGCTAACCGCAACGATAGCTTGACTCTACGCGTTGCGTAACCGCTGTCCAGAAATTACGTGACGTGCGAGTAAAAGGCCAGACCCAGCGGCTGAAATCCGCGCTCACCCCCCCCGCTTGCGCGGCGGGAGCAGCCGCCGAATCTCGCTGGAGATCGCGTGCATGCGGTCCGCCAACTCTTCGCGCCCGTCGCGGGACTTGATCAGCTCGTCCGTAATCTGAAGTGCGGCCAGAATTGCCGCCTTGTGCGACTCGACCGTTGCGCCGGCGTTCATGACTCCGCGAATCACTTCGTCGACGTACTTCGCGACGGCCCGCGTGTGCTCGGCGGGCTCATCGCTCCGGATGGTGTACTCTTCGCCGACGATCGTCACCTTGACCGAAGACTTGCGGCTCATCGGTGCGCCTCCTTTTCCTGTTGCTGGCGAAGGAACCGCAGCTTCTCGAGGAGTTGCTTGGTGCGGAGGCGCGCCGCTTCCAGGCGCTCGCGCAGCTCGCGATTCTCCCGTTCGAGCGCCGCGGCGCTGGCCTTGCCGCTCGTAGTGGGCGCCGACTTCAGCTTCGCTTCGGCTTCCTGCGCGCGACGGCGCCACCCGGCCATCTCGTCCGCGAGGGCCTGGATCAAGTACTCGAGCTCCTGAAATGCGACCAGGTCAGGTCGTTCGCTGTCTGACACCTAGCTCTCCATCCAGGGTACGCAGCACCTTCTCACGCCGACCGGCGACTTCCTTGTCACGTAGAGTGCGGTCCGGATGACGGAAGGTCAATCGCCACGCGACGCTTCGGAAGCCGTCCGCGATGCCCAAGCCGCGGTATTCACTGAGCAACGTCAGTGACTCGAGCAGCTCCCCGCTCGCGTCGCGAATGACACTTTCGACTCGTGACGCGGCCAGATCGTTCGGCACGAGCAGCGCGACATCGACGAACGTGGAAGGCGTCGACGGAAAGGGGCGGAACTCGAGCGGCGGTGCGGACGCGCCCACGGCTGCAAGCTGCAGCTTCGACTGGCCGGCGGGCGCGACCGGCTCCGATGCGATGTGCGCCAGCGAGAGCTCGATGCCGAACGCTGGAGGCGCCCATACCGGCGCATCGAGAGCAAGGCGACGCGCCGAGCCGCGGATTGCGCCGCCGATCGCGATCTCCCAGAGCGCGTCGTCGCTCGCCGCCGGACGCATCTCGACCGGCGATCCGCCGCCGACCGTCGCGGCGATCATCTCCGCAAATCCCTTGGCGTCCCACTCGTCGAAGTCGGGGGAGTCGGCATCCGACCAGTGCGGCGGATGGCGATGCCCCATCACGATCGCCGCGACGCGCATCTCCTCGCGCGGAAGCCCGCTCGGCGACGGCAGGAAGACGCTCCCGATCTCGAACAGGCGCACGTCGCGATGGTGCTGCGCGAGGTTGTGCTCCGCGCGTCTGGCGAGCGTCTCGAGCAGTTCGCGGCGCAGGTAACTCTCGTCCTCCGCCATCGGATTGGCGAGGCGAACGTGCGCATCACCGCCGCCGCGCACGAAGGGCATCGAGAGCGCCTCGAGGAGCCCCGCGGACACGCATGTCTCGCGCACGCGATACGAGAGCACCGCGAGCGGGGAGTCGGGCACCGTGCCGAGGCGGAAGGGACGCAGCTCGTTCGAGAACGAGTCGTAGCCGCGCAAGCGCGCGATCTCCTCGATGAGGTCGACCGGCTGCGTCACATCGGGGCGCCACGAGGGGATGGTCACCGATGCGCGCGCGTTCTCGAACTTCCCGACGACGAAGCCCACGGGCGCCAGCAGCTTCGCGATGTCGGGCTCGGCCACCGGCTCACCAAGCAGCCGCGCGACGCGAGCGCTGTCGAGTGCGATCGCGAGCGCGTGTCGCGGCACGGGATACAGATCGACGGGGGCGCCGTCGATCGAGCCGCCCGCAACGGCGATGAGCAGTTGCGCGGCGCGCGCGAGCGCGGACGGTGCCAGCTCGATATCGATGCCGCGCTCGTAGCGATAGCTCGCGTCGGTGGAGAGCTGCAGCGCACGCCGCGTGCGTCGCACGCTCGTGGGATCGAAGTACGCGACCTCGAGAAAAATGTCGCGTGTGGCGGCGCTCACTTCGCTGGTGCTTCCACCCATCACGCCCGCGACCGCCTGCGCACGCTCCGCGTCGGCGATGACGGTCATCGACGGATCGAGCTTGCGATCGACGCCATCGAGCGTACGGATGGTCTCACCGGCGCGCGCGCGCCGCACGACGATCGCGGAGCCCGCAAGCAACGAGGCGTCGAAGGCGTGCATCGGCTGCCCGACCTCGTGCAGCATGTAGTTCGTGGCGTCGACGACATTGTTGATGGAGCGGCTGCCGACTGCGGCGAGTCGCGCGACGAGCCAGCTCGGGCTCGGGCCCACCTTCACGCCGTGGATCAGCACTCCGGCGTAGCGCGGGCATCCCTCGGGATCGTCGAGTCTCACGCGCACGGCGCC
>DATCPC010000112.1:0-7462 GCA_036564355.1 Gemmatimonadaceae bacterium
GTGCGACGTCGTGGGGAGGGGCCGCGTCGGCAGCGCACTCTCGAGCGCGCTGCAAGCCGCCGGCGTGCATGTCCGCGGGCCGCTGAAGCGTGGTGCAGACGCTGAAGGTGCGAGCGTCGTTCTGCTGTGTGTCCCAGATCGCGAGATCGGTGCGGCATGCACTGCGCTGGCGCCCGGCGCCGTGGTGGGGCACACGAGCGCGTCGGCTCCGCTGGAACTTCTCCAGCCACATGAACGCTTCGTGATGCATCCGCTGCTCAGTGTCACGGGAGCTGATGCCGTGTTCGCCAATGCCTTGAGTGCGATCGACGGAAGCACGCCGTACGCCATTGCCATCGCGCGGCAATTGGCCGAGCGGATCGGGATGCGTCCTCGAACGATTCCGGCGGAGCAGCGGGCCCTGTATCACGCCGCCGCGTCCGCGGCCTCGAACTACCTCACGACGGTAGAAGGAATGGCAGAGCGGCTCGGCGCCATGGTCGGCCTCGATCGAGGTGACCTCATGCCTCTCGTAAACAGCGCCCTCGAGCATTGGCGCGACGGCGGCGCACGCGCCGCGCTCACCGGTCCCGTCGCGCGCAGCGATGACGAGACGGTGGAGAGGCAGCGAGCGGCCGTCGCGGAATCCGCTCCCGATCTCCTGCCGCTCTGGGATGCGCTCACGATAGGCACGCGCGAGCTCGCGCGATCGACGCCACCACAGCAATGATCGTCATTCGCAAGACGGCGGAACTTCGCACCGCCGTGTTCGCGGCGCGCAGCGATGGTGCGCGAGTCGGCCTCGTGCCCACGATGGGAGCGTTTCACGACGGACATCTCAGCCTCATGCGTCGCGCGAAGGCCGCGTCGGGGTTCGTCGTCGTTTCGCTGTTCGTCAATCCCGCGCAGTTCAACGAGGCGGCGGATCTCGAACGGTATCCGCGAGACGAGCAGCGCGATGCCGCCATGGCCAGCGCAGCGGGTGTCGATGTGCTCTTTGCTCCTTCTGTCGACCACGTCTATCCGCCGGGATTCTCCACTTCAGTCGAGGTCTCCGCGCTGGCCGAGCCGCTCGAAGGCATTGTCCGCGGGGTGCAGCACTTCCGCGGCGTCGCCACAGTGGTGACCAAGCTTCTCAATATGGTGCAGCCTGACGATGCGTACTTCGGTCAGAAGGATGCGCAGCAGGCGCTGATCATCCGGCGTCTCGTACAGGATCTCGACCTGCCGGTGCGCATCGAGATATGTCCGACTGTTCGCGAGCCCGACGGTCTCGCGATGTCGAGTCGGAATGTGCTGCTCGATCCCGCGTCGAGAGCGCGGACGGCTGCAATTTCGCGTGCGCTTTTCGCCATCGAGCGCGCGGCCCACGATGGTGAGACGAACGCCGACATCGCACTCGCTCGCGGACGCGCGATCCTCGACGCCGAGCACATTGTGCCAGAGTACCTTGCAGCCGTGGACGCAAACACACTGAAACCGGTGGCGACGCTGGAAGGTGAGACACTGGTCGCCATCGCGGCGCGCTTCGGCGCCGTTCGTCTCATAGACAATGTCATCATCGGCTCCCGCGTGAAGGCGTGAGCGCTCCACTCGACCGCCTCGGCGATCTGTATTCGCGTGGCGTCCCCATCGTGATGCTCACCGCGTACGACTATCCGTCGGCGCGGGTTGCGGTCGCCGGTGGAGTGGACGTCATCCTCGTTGGCGACTCGGCGGCGATGACGGTCCTCGGCTACACGTCCACGCGCGAGATCTCGATCGACGAGCTCCTGATGCTGACGTCAGCCGTCCGTCGAGCGGTGACGGACATTCCCGTCATCGGTGACCTGCCATTCGGGAGCTACGAGTCGAGCGACGAGCTCGCGGTGACCTCGGCGCTCCGGTTCGTGAATGAAGCGGGTTGCGACGCCGTGAAGCTCGAGGGCGGCGGCGAGATGATCCCGAGAGCGCGCGCGATCATCGAGGCCGGAGTACCCGTGATGGGGCATGTGGGGCTGCTCCCGCAATCCGTCCGCACTCGCGAGGGCTATCGCGCCCGCGGCAGGGATCCCGAACAGGCACTCGGCATCATCGCCGCCGCCGATGCACTGGCACGCGCCGGGTGTGTCGCGCTCGTCGTCGAAGCCGTGCCTGCTGCCGTCACCGAGATCATCACGAATCGGACGCGCATTCCGGTGATCGGCATTGGCGCCGGCGTGCAGACTGGTGGGCAGGTGCTCGTGTACCACGACCTTCTCGGATTCAGCGAGGGCCGATCGGCGCGGTTCGTTCGGTCGTATGCGTCGGCGCGGGAGGATCTAAGCGGTGCGGTGGCCGCATGGGCGGCGGACGTGCGCGACCGTCGCTATCCGGCGGTGGAGCACACGTATCCCATCACGGCCGAGGCGCTCGACGACGTGAAGCGGCGCCTCGGGCCTGCTCTGTAGGAAGTCAGCCGTTCGCGGACTTCCTGTTGCGCGCGACCCGCTTTTTCTTGGCGGCCTTGCCCGCTTCGATAGGCACCACATCGCTCTCCGCGGCGATTCCGGGGACAACCAGCGGTACCGTCTGCCGCGGCTGCTTGTAGGTGAATCGCTTCCCCTGATAGTTGCGGAAGACGACTTCGTCGTCGGTGATCTCCTCGACGTATTCGGGAAGCAGCGGAACCTTGCCGCCGCCTCCGGGCGCATCGATGACGAACTGCGGCACGGCGAGGCCGGACGTCCACCCGCGGAGCGCCTGCATGATTTCCAGTCCCTTCTGCACGGTCGTGCGGAAGTGCTCGCCCCCGGCGACTTGATCGGCCATGTAGATGTAGTAGGGCCTGACACGAGCGCGGAGCAGCGCGTGCATCAGCTCCATCATCACTCGCGGGTCGTCGTTCACACCCTTGAGCAGCACCGTCTGGCAACCGAGCGAGATGCCCGCGCGGCTGAGGCGGTCGAGAGAGGCGACGGCAGCGGGCGTGAGCTCGCTCGGGTGGTTGAAGTGCGTATTCATGAAGATGGGATGGTACTTCTGGACCATCTCGCAGAATTCCGGCGTGACGCGCTCGGGCAGGTGAGAGGTGATCCGGCTGCCCAGCCGGATGATCTCGATGTGCGGAATCGCTCGCAGGCGCTGGAAGATGTACTCGAGCCGCTGGTCGCTCAGCATCATCGGGTCGCCACCCGAAAGGATGACGTCGCGAATCTCGGTGTGCTCCGCGAGGTACTGGAAGGCGGACTCGTACTCCTTCAGCGAGATCTTCTCGGGATCTCCCACTTTGCGACGGCGGGTGCAGAACCGGCAATAGCTCGCGCAGACGGGACTGACGAGAAACAGCGCTCGGTCCGGATACCGGTGCGTGATGTTCGGGACCGGCGAGTCGCCATCCTCGTCCAGCGAGTCGATCACGCCGTCGATGACTTCGAGCTCCTGCACGGACGGGATGAACTGCTGCCAGTTCGCGTCGCCGACGGACTTGATCTGGTCCAGCGAATCCCGCGAGATGCGCATCTGGAAATTGTCGAACGCGGGGCGCAGTGCCTCGACGTCGATCTCCCGCTGCGCCGCCTCCTCCCCAAAGCGCTCGGCCACGTATGCGTGGAGCTGCTCGAGCGTGCTGATGCTGTCGTCGCGCAGGGACTTTTGCCAATCACTCATGGCGTGGCTGCTCCAACCTCTCGGGCCGCGAGGCGTGTTGTAAAGATGATCCGGTCATCCGCCGGAGCGTAGAAATCGCGCACACGAGCCGCTTCGGCGTATCCAGCGCGTGTGTAGAACTCTCTCGTGCGTGTGTAGCTGGCGCGTGACGACGTCTCGACGACGAGAAGGCGCGCACCGCGACGGGCAAGATCGGTCTCGACCCATCGGACCAACTGTCGGCCCGCTCCGCGTCCCTGTGCGTCGGGATGCACCGCAAGCCAGTACAGGTCGTACGTGCCGTCGGTGGACGGCGTCGGGCCGAAGCATGCATAGCCGAGCAGCCGCCCCTCATCATCGCGCGCGCCGACGAATTCGTAGTCCGCCCCTGCGTTCGCGGACGTAGCAAAAGAAGGTCCCTCTCTGCCAATGTCGGGGGCTGCTACTTCGTGAACCTCGTCGAAGAGCTCTAACGCCACCGCGATCTCGTCCCCGGCAAAGGCTTCCGTCGCCGCAAGAATGTCGCTGACCCGTTGACGGTCGCTGGCGCGGAGCGGGTCGAAGTGCATTGCGTCAGGCTCCGCCGGTCGCGAACAGATCCGGCTCGTCGACCGACGCGGCAACGCCCGAGAGCCGCTGTGCGAGGGCCCATCGTTCGGCGGTGGTCTCGACGGTGCGACCGCGCTGAAGTCCGAGCTCACAGACTCGCCGAACGAGCGAGCCGTAATCGATGCCGGCGACGCGACTCATGCGCGCAAGTCCCGCGTCCGGCGCAATGTCCGGATTCGCATTCACTTCGAGGATCCAGGGACGACCGCGCTCGTCGATGCGCATGTCCACGCGTCCGTAGCCGGCCCCACCGGCGATGCGCCACGCGGCGATCGCGATGCGGCGCAGCTGCGCCGCGACACTCGCGGGCAGGCGCGCGGGGCACCGGGGCGCCGAGCCGAGATCCTCGTCGGAGCCTTCCTCCCACTTCGAGCGGTAAGTCACGATACGCCACATGCCCTTCGGCATGTTGCCGAAGTCGATCTCGGCGATCGGAAGCACCGCGTCACCGAGGATGCCGACGTTCACTTCGCGTCCTTCGACGAAGCGCTGAACGAGCACCTCATCCCAGCGCTCCAGCATCGCGCCGGCGCGCTCGGTGAGGGCGCGAGTGGTCCGCACGACCGAGCGCTGCTCGATGCCGACGGACGCGTCCTCCGCGGCGGGTTTGCAGATCGCCGGAAACCCGACGATCGGGATGGCAGTCCCACGACGGACGACGGCGAACTTCGGCACCGGAAGCCCGGCGCGTTCGAGCGCTCCGTTCACGACATGCTTGCGGAGGCAGAGCGACGTCGTCCAACTCGAGCTGCCGGTGTACGGAAGGCCAAGGAGCTCGAGGACGGAGATGACGGCCGGCTCGAGTGCGGCAACGCCGTCGATCGACTCGCACAGGTTGAAGACCAGGTCCACGTGCGCGCGGCGAAGGCGGTCGATCCACTTTGCGTCGGGGTGCACCGCGATACGGACGATCGCGTTCCCTTCTGAGGCGAGCGAGGCTTCGGCGGCGGCGACCGTGCCGAGGATCGCGAGGTCAGCGGTGACGGCGACATCGGCGCTGGCGCCGTCGAAGATGATCGCAATCCTCACGCCTCGCTCCGCGTCATCGCGATGCCCTGTCGTGCTGCCGCGGCCTGGAGCGCGGCGCCGATGAGGGCATCGTAGTCGAGTCCAGCAGCGCGAGCCGCCTTGGGCAGGCAGGAGTTGTCGCGCGGGTCAGGCAGGATGCCGGGAAGCGGATTGATCTCGACGATGTTCGCGAGTCCGTCGGCGTCGAGGCGCACATCGATGCGCGACCAATCGCGGCAGCCGAGTGCGTGATATGCGCGGAGCACCACTGACTCGATCTCGGCGCGCAGGCTCTCGGGAATCGATGCCGGACATTCGAAGATCGCGAGGGGATCGTCAGGAGTGTCCCAGAGCCACTTCGCCTCGAAGCCATAGATCGGCAGCGCTCCGTGCGGAAGCGCACCGAAGTTCATGCCCACGATCGGGAGCACGCGTGCGGATGCGCCGTTACCCAGCACTCCGCAGGTGAATTCCGCGCCTGGGAGAAACGTCTCGACGATGACCGGCTGCTGATACCGCTCGAGGAGATCGCGCACGACCGGCCCGATGGAATCGAGCGCGTCGATGTAGTTCCGCTCGGTGATGCCCTTGGACGAGCCTTCGTGCACCGGCTTGGCGAAGAGCGGGAGGCGAGGTGCGCTGGCGATGATGCGCTCGATCTCGTGCGTCGAGCGGATGAGCGTCCAGTCGGCCGTCGGAACTCCATGCGCTCGGAGGATCTCCTTCGTCCGTGCCTTGTCGAGGCACAACGCGAGGGTGAAGGGGTCGCTGCCGGAGTAGGGAATGCCGTAGAACTCGCAGAACGCGGGGACGTGCGCTTCGCGGTTCGGGCCGCGGAGCCCTTCGGCGATGTTGAAGACGATGTCAGGGCGGGTGTCGCGAAGACGGACGGGGAAGTCGTCTGTTGCTTCGAGCCGGATGACCTCTCCGAAGCGGGAGAGCGCGTCGAACACCGCGTCGATCGTGGCCGGAGAATCCCACTCGGCGTATTCATCGTCGGCCGCTGGCGCCGAGGCGATGAGGGTCGCCGTGGCGGTGCCGCTACTGGGCGGCTCCTCGTCGGCGCGCGCCAGCTCGGCCGCGCTTTCCGCGGCAACGTGGTCGGGCTTCTGATTGTACGCGAAACCGATACGCGTCATCCCATCCCGGACTGGTATGGCTGCAGTGCGTTACGAAGTCGATCGTCGCGATGCGCCCGCCGGCGGCAGCTCAATCGTTCCTTCGTGGGCAACTTGTGGGCGCAAAACACACGCCACGTCCAACGACGCCGAAGATACCGATAACAAAATTTTCGCGCAATGAAAAATTGCGCGACGGACTCAGACTTTGTGGTAGCCGACGCGCGCAGCCTCTCGGCGATCGGCGGCGTCGTAGATCTCGAAGTCGGAGAAGAACGCCGGCGCTTCCTTCTGGAGCACGCGAAGCACCATCACGGCCAGGCGGCGAATCTCGAGCTCGGCGCCTTCGCTCGACCGCAGCTCCAGCATCGTGCGCCATGCGCGCGCGTTGCCCGTGACGACGATCTTGGTCTCGGTCGAGTTGGGGAGGACGCCCCGCGCCGCTTCGCGAGCCATCTTCCGCCGGTGGATCTTGTCGGCCACCCAGCCGTAGCGCTCCATCAGCTGGGCGACGAGCGCGACGTACGCCGTCTGTGCGCTATCGATCTGTGCGCGCCATGCTGCCACGAGCGGCTCGTCGCCCACGATGGCAGGAGGCACGACGAAGCAGGCATCGCTCTCGTCGACGTAGCGCTGTGAGAGCTGCGAGTACGCGAAGCCAGCGCGATGGCGGACCAGCTCGTGGGTGAGGGAGCGGCTCACACCCTCGAGGAGGAGCGAATAGTTCGCGTGCTCCAGGACGCTGCCGTGCCCCTGCTTCTTGATGTTCTCCAGGTAGTCGCGCGTGGAGCGGTGCGCCGGATTGTGCTGGCTCATGTAGCAGAGGCGTCCCGCGAATTCGGCGAGCTGCTCTCCGTCCGTGCTTTCGCCCTGCCATTGGACCGGCAGGTGTTCCGGTGTGCTGAACGACGGACGGGCGAGCACCGTGACTCTGGGCTCGTGGTAGAGACGCTGAACGGCGGGCGCTGCTGCGGTCATGGGCGGGAGTTGGCGACGGTCGGACGGTCTCGAGCGAACGTGGGTAAAGTTAATCCAGATCGACGGCGGGGCGCGGCTCAGGCGCCGAAGACTGTGCCGCCGCCGATTCAGCGAGCAGGTCGAGGCGCGATCGCGCATAGGCGCGGTTCCGCTCGACCGTGGCG
>DATCPC010000149.1:0-2540 GCA_036564355.1 Gemmatimonadaceae bacterium
GGACTCGCGCGGTTGAAACGCGCGGGGGTGCGTACGAGTCTATTCATCGATCCGGATGCCCGTGCGGTCCGGCAATCGCACGCTCTGGGCGCGAACGCGATCGAGCTGCACACCGGTACGTACGCGCATCACCCTGAAAGCGAACAGACAGTGCGCGCCCTGACCGATGCCGCCGAGATGGGCCGATCGCTCGGACTCGCGGTGCACGCGGGACATGGACTCACCGTTCGCAACGTTGGCCCAGTCGCGGCGATTGCCGCCATCGAGGAGCTCAACATCGGACATTCGATCGTAAGCCGCGCGATCTTCGTCGGACTGGCGCAGTCGATCGCCGAAATGCGCGCCGCAATGGTCATCGGCCGGCTCGTCGCGCGTTGACCAGTCCGGCGGGAAGGCCTAGTTTGCCCCTGCGCACACGAGCGGAGTGGACATGACGTCGCCAGATGGGTTGCTGCACTTTTTCGTCCTCGAAGCGACCGATTACCTCGATCGCCTGGACTCGCTCGTCACCTCCTCCGGCGACGAAGGGCCCGACTCGAGTGCGTTGAGCCGCTACTCCCGCAATCTGCGCGGCAGCGCGACGATGTCGCGGCAGATGGGAATCGCCGAAGTGTCGACCGCCCTCGAGCGGCTTGCACGCGCACTCCGCAATCGCGCGATCACGTGGGACGTTGCCGTCCACGCGGTGGTGGTCGCCGCCATCGACGACCTCCGCATCCTCGTGCGCGCGGTTCGCACGCCGGCGGGCGACGAGGGCGGGCGCGTTCGCGCGCGGGTCGAGGAGCTCGGCAGGCTCGTTCCCGCATCCGTTAGCGCATTCGCCACTCCCGCGCAGAGCCAGCCCTCCGGCGCGCTCACCTTTCTCGCCGCGGAGGCCGCGGAGCTCGCGCGCGCGATCGACCACCTCGTGAGCGCGCCCGATGACCCCACCGCCCGTGCCCATCCCGCGGAGCGCGTGCGCGCGCTGCGCGGCGTCGCGGAGCTCAAGGACATCCCCGCCCTGGGGGAGGTTGTCGACGCGATCGAGTCCACGCTCAAGACGCTCGAGCTGAGCACCAGTCAGGTCGCGAGCACGAGGCAGAAAACGCTGCTCACCGCATGCGCCGCGATCCTCCGTCGCGTCGCGCGCGACGTCGCGGCGCGCGGACGTGTGTCCGACGACATCCCGGAGCTCGCATCGTTCAAGACCGCGCTCGCGGCCGTCGAGCGGGACGCGGGACACGGCGACAGGATCGTGCCGATCGCGCAGCTCTTCCACGATGACGAAGGTCCGCACATCCTCACGACTGCGTCCCAGCCACCAACCAGCGCGGCCGAGCGTTTCCGCCTCGAAGTCGTGAGCCTGGCCGAGCATCTGCGGGGCGTCGTCGCAGAGGCGCGCTCGAACCGCGCGCCGGACCAGCGCGAGAAGAATCAGCGCGAGCTGCGCGCGGCCCTGCGAGCGCTCGGCAGTGCCGCCAACTCGTTCGGCGAAAAGCAGGTCGCGCGCTTCTCGGCCGAGTGGAGCGTGCGCGTCGCAACGTTGAACGATGCGCAGATGGAGGCGCTCGATCGTGCGGCCGCGCTGCTCGCGAATCCGGCGACGCGGCCGGAAGAGGTGGCGCGCGGACTCGAGCGCCTCGCGGCGCCCCGCGCGTCGCATCAGGATGTGCGCGGCGTGCCGGGAAGGACTCTGGCCGACGCGGATGTGGCGGCGATTCTGCGCACGCCCACGCCGGTGAGCGCGGTCCCGGCCACGCGCGCACCGGAGCCTGCGCGCACCGCGGCGCCACGCGCACCGGCGCCGAGCGCGCCCGCGGTGCAAATGCGTGCCGCGCAGCCACCCGCGCCCAGCAACGATGCACCACGGCAGCCGGCATCGCGCACGCCCACCGGTCGCAAGCTCCAGGACTTCCTGCAGAACGGCATCGCTGGCTTCGGCGCGCTCGAGAACACGCCGCTCAGCAATCCCGCCGTCATTCCGGACGAAGAAATCGTGCCGATCGAGTCGCTCCTCTATCGCGGCAAGGCCGCCCTCGAGCGCGCGCGGGAGCTGCGCGCCGCAATGCTCTCCGAGCGCACGCCCCCGCGTGAGACGATCGAGGAGCTGTTCGACCTGCTCGATCTCGCGATCGCCGACTAGCTGTGCGCAAGCAATGGCGCAGTCTCCTCGGCGCTGCCTTCGGCGTCGGATTCCTCGCGTGGGCGCTGCACGGCATCGCCTTCGACGAAGTGTGGCTGCACATCCGCCACGCGAATCCGTGGTATCTGCTCGGAGCGAGCGTCGCCGGCACGCTGATCTTTCCGCTTCGCGCGCCGCGCTGGCGCACCATCCTGTCGCCGGTGGCCGAGGGGTTGCCGTTCCGGATACTCTGGCGCGCGATCGCGATCGGCATGATGGGGAACAACGTCCTCCCCGCGCGCGCCGGCGAGCTCGCGCGGGCGTTCGCGCTCTCCCGTGAGACGAAGCGCGTGCCCTTCTCCGCCGCGTTCGCGTCGCTCGCCGTCGACCGGATCTTCGACGCCACCTGCGTGCTGCTGCTCATGGCGGTCGCGACGCT
>DATCPC010000152.1:0-2686 GCA_036564355.1 Gemmatimonadaceae bacterium
GTGCTGCGCGGCGCATCGTGCGCGACGCCACAATCGCATGCCCGGCTCACGTATCGCAACTTCTTCCCATCGGATGCACGGTGGCAGTTCATGGGGATTCGCCTTGCCGACCACGCGTGATGAGCGTTCGATGACGATGCCTGCTTCGCGGCAGGGCGTGCCGCGCATTGTTGCGCGCCCCGACACGCGCACCGTCCGCGAGGAGGTTCTGCGCGGGCTGCACGCCGAGCCGAAGACGCTTCCGCCAAAGCTGTTCTACGACGCCACGGGCGCCGCGCTGTTCGAGGAGATTTGCGAGCTCCCCGAGTACTATCTCACGCGGGCCGAGCTGGAGATTCTTCGCGCACGCGCGGGCGAGATCGCCGCGCTCGCGGGGCCGCGCGTGGCGCTCCTCGAATACGGCAGCGGGGCCGGCGTCAAGATTCGCCTGCTGCTCGATGCCCTCGGGTCGCCCGCGGCGTACGTGCCGATCGACATCTCGCGCGAACAGCTCGCGCGCGTGGCGAGCGAGCTGGCCAGGGAGTATCCCGGGGTCGCTGTGCGGCCGCTCAACGCGGACTACACCTTGCCCCTCTCCGTCCCGCCGCTGCCCGAGGGCTCGCGCAGAGTCGCGTTCTTCCCCGGCTCGACGATCGGCAACTTTCATCCGATGGAAGCCGCCGTATTCCTGGGGCGTGTGCGCCGCGCGGTGGGCAAGGATGGCGCACTGATCCTGGGCGTGGATCGGCGGAAGTCCGCAGCGACGCTGAACGCGGCGTACGATGACTCGGCCGGCGTCACCGCGGCGTTCAATCTGAACATGCTCACGCGTCTCAATCACGATGTCGGCGCGCGCTTCGATCTCGCCAAATTCCAGCACCGCGCGTTCTTCAATTCGCGAGCGAGCCGCGTCGAGATGCATCTCGTGAGCACCGATGCGCAGATCGTGAAGGTCGCCGGCGAATACATTGACTTCGAGAAGGGAGAGTCGATCTGGACGGAGAGCTCGTACAAGTACGATCGTGCGCGGCTCGAGGAGCTGATCGAGACGGCGGGCTTCCGCCTGAGGAAGCTCTGGACCAACTCGAAGCGGCAGTTCTGGGTGGCCTACCTCGAGGCCGTGTGACGCAGATGGGCCGGCGCGACCGCGCGCTCCACCAGCGCGAGCACACCGTCCACTAGTAGCGCGAGCGCGGCGGCGGGGAGCGCGCCGGACAGAATCATGTTCGTGTCGGCGAGCGCGAGTCCGGCGACAATCGGCTCGCCGAGCCCGCCGGCTCCGATGAATGCGGCGAGCGTGGCCGCGCCGACGGTGATCACCGCCGCCGTGCGAATGCCCGACATGATCACCGGCGCCGCGAGCGGCAGGCGCACACTCAGCAGCCGCTGCCAGGGCGTCATCCCGAGGGCTTCCGCGGCCTCGACCGCGGAGGGATCCGCATCGCGCACGCCGCTGTACGCACTGCGCACGATCGGATAGAGCGCGTAGATCCAGAGCGCGACGAGCGCCGGCTTGATCCCGATGCCGAAGAGCGGAATCATGAACGCCAGCAGGGCGATGCTCGGGATCGTCTCGAGAACGCCGAGCGCGCCGATGAGCGGCTCCGCGAGGCGGCGCATGCGCTCGAGCGCCAGCGCGAGTGGAAGGGCCACGAGAATCGCGGCGCCGAGGGCGAGGGCGACGAGGAGGAGATGGCGGAGGACGAGGGCGCGAATCGCGCCGCGCTGCTGCCAGAGGTACGAGGAGAGCGATATCTTAGTACTAAGAGATTCCCCGTTTTGGGCCGCGGCGCTCGTGTCTCGCGCGACTGCCGCTACCCCAATGTCGCGCAGCGCATCCGCCGCGACGCGCTTCACATCTTCACCATCGACCTCGATGCGGCGATTGAGTGCGCGCATCCGCGATTCGTCGAGCATCCCACTGAGTGTCGTCAGCGCCGACACCGCGTCGGGACGATGGTGCGCCAGCCGCGAGCCGATGAGCGCCGCCGCCTCGTAGGGCGGGAAGAAGTGCCGGTCGTCGACGAGCGTCACGAGGTCGTACTTCGACAGCAGCCCGTCCGTCGTGTAGCCGTCGATGACATCGACCGCACCACTCGCGAGTGCCTGATACTTCACCGCGGGCGCGAGCGGACGAACGGCGCGCGGGCGAACGCCGTACACGCGCGCGAGCCCCGCGAGCCCATCGGGACGCCCGATGAAGTCGGCCGTGAATCCTGCGACGAGATGACCGCTCTCGCGCGCGAGGTCGCTCATCGTCCGCAGATGATATTGCGCGGCCGTGTTGCGCCGCACGGCGATCGCGTAGCTGTTCTGGAATCCGAGCGGCGGGAGCCAGCGCATGCCGTAGCGCGAGGCGAACGCGCGAGCGACGTGCGCGAACACCAGGCGCGCGTCGCTCGCGAGTGAGTCGGACAGCGTGTCGTGCAACACCGCCAGCAAGCCGGTGCCGGTGTACTCGGGATAGACGTCGATCGCGCCCGAGCGAAGCGCCTCGATCGCGATCTGGGTCTGGCCGAGCCCCGGCTTGCGCTCGACCGCAATGCCGTGCGCCTCGAGGACCTGCGCGAACAGCTCGGCCAGGAGATACGACTCGCCGAACGGTTTCGAGGCAACGATCACCGGCGCGGCGCGCGACGGCCGGCCGGCATCGCGCACGGGCGCGGGGGCGGGGGCGGGGGCGGGGGCAGTTTGCGCGGGCGCAGCG
>DATCPC010000167.1:0-7345 GCA_036564355.1 Gemmatimonadaceae bacterium
CCCCACCGCCGTCCCAAACCGGTCCGACCGCATGGATCACGTATCGCGCGCGAAGCTCGAACCCCGGCGTGATCACCGCACTTCCCGTCTCGATCGGCCCGAGCGCGCGGCTCGCTTTCACCAACTCCCGTCCCGCGGCGCGGTGAATCGCGCCGTCCACCCCGCCTCCGCCCGCCAACGCGCGGCTCGCCGCATTCACGATCGCGTCGACATCGAGCGTCGTGATGTCCGCCACCATCACCTCGATCACGCCGGAGCTTCTCCGCCCGACAACGCATCCTCGCGATACGTGATCCACCCGGTCGTTTCCTCCGCGACGAGCTCGACATCCGTACCGATCGGGATCGTCAGATTCGGCATCTCGTGCCCCGCGGGGAAATCCGTCAGCACGGGCACGTCCAGATCCGAAAGGAGATCGAGAAGAAAGTTCTCGAACTCATCCTCCTCGCTGCGATCGATCGACAGCTTGCCGATGATCACGCCGCGCACCGCGCGAAGCAGTCCCGCCGCCCGCAGATGCACTAGCCGCTCGTCGAGCACACTCATCGGATCGCGCGTTTCCTCCAGGAACAGGATCGAATCGCGCGTGTCGACCTCGTAGGGCGTCCCAATCGTCTGCTGCACCAGCGACAGGTTGCCGCCGATCAGCCGTCCCGTGGCGCGCCCGGGGCGCACCACGCGCGCGATGCCGCGGCCGATCTTCGTCGTCGGCCGCGGCGTCGTGAGCGCCGTGAGCAACGACGCCATGGTCGGGTCGCGTGTGCTCGGAATCAGGTCGTCGACCGTTGGCCCGTGGAACGTGCGGAGCCCCGACCGCCGCATCATCCACAGATGCAGCGCCGTGATGTCCGAGTAGCCCACAAAGATTTTCGGATTGCGCCGAAACACCTCCGGCTCGAGATACGGGAGCATGCGCACGGCGCCGTAACCGCCCGTGCCGCCGATCACCGCCTTCACCTTGGGGTCCAGCCACACCCCCATGAAGTTCTCGGCCCGCCGCTCGTCTTCGAGCCGCTTGAACCGCCGCCCGGTCGCGATCTCGGGATCGAGCACCACGCTGTATCCCGCGTGCTCGAGCGCCTTCACCCCGCGAAGCAGCCACCCCGGTCGAGGCGCGTACGATGGCGCCACGATGCCGATTGCATCACCCTTCACGATGGGCGCTGGGCGAAGGAGGGGTGCGGTATCCGGCGGGTCGGGCGTCATTTCTCCTGAATTTAAGCGACCGTCCCGAAGCCCCGTGAGGCGAGCTGTCCCGTATGGAAGCCGTAGTCCGCGTACCGAAGCCATTAACGAACGGCTAGATTGCCCTCCATGGCCGCGAATGAGAGCGCGATGTATTTCCGGAAAGGCTTCGGCCTCAAGGCCGACGTCCAGGGGACGCTCGCCGCCGACTACACCGGGCGACTCGTAGATCTTTTGCAGACAAGGGGTTACGCGCTCACCACCGGCGACACGACCGTGCGCCTCGCGCGTGAGTTCGGCTTCTGCTACGGCGTCGAGCGCGCGGTCGAATACGCCTACCAGACGCGCACCAAGTTCCCCGACCGCCGCATTCGCCTGGTCGGCGAGATCATCCACAATCCGCACGTCAACGACCGCCTGCGCGAGATGGGAATCGAGATCCTCGTCCCCTCCACGACCGGCTTCGACTACGCCGCGATCACTCCGCAGGACGTCGTCATCCTGCCGGCGTTCGGCGTTCCGATGAAGGACTTCCAGACGCTGCGCGAGTCCGGATGCGTGATGGTCGACACGACGTGCGGCTCGGTGCTCAACGTCTGGAAGCGCGTCGAGGCCTACGCGCGCGATGGACTCACGTCGCTTATCCACGGCAAGCACTACCACGAGGAGACGCGCGCCACCGCGTCGCAGGCCGAGAAGCATCCAGGCGCGCACTGGATCGTCGTGCGCGACATGGCCGAGGCGAAGATTGTGTGCGAGTACATCGAGGGACGCGGAGATCGCGAGTCCTTCCTCGCGAAGTTCGCCCCCGCAGTGTCCGCCGGCTTCGATCCCGATCTGCATCTCCTGCGTATCGGCGTCGCGAATCAGACGACGATGCTCGCGCGCGAATCGCTCGCGATCGGCGAGGAGGTTGGCAACGCCATCGAGCGCGGGCGGGGGATCGACGCGCGCGCCACGGACTTCCGCTCCTTCGACACGATCTGCAGCGCCACGCAAGACCGGCAGGACGCCGTGAAAGAGCTGCTCGCCGAACCGCTCGACGTGATGGTCGTCGTCGGCGGCTACAACTCGAGCAACACGATCTCGCTCGCCGCGATCTGCGCGGAGCACGTGACTACGTACCACATCGAGGACGCAGAGGCGATCGATCCGGAGCGCGGCACGATCCGCCACAAGCCGATCGGGCGCGCCGAAGAGCTCACCGAAAACTGGATGCCGGCGCACGGAGCGCTGCGCATTGGACTCACCGCCGGCGCGAGCACGCCGAACAACAAGATCGGCGACACCGTGGCGCGCCTGTTCGCCTCACGGGGCATCGACCCAGCCACAATTTCATGACCGCGGGCGAGTGACGTCGGCCGCACCCTCTGCCTTCGGGTCCGCGGAGCTTCGCGCCGGCACCACGCGCGTCGTCATCATCCCCGCACTCGGCGGCAAGATTGCGAGCATGGAGATGGCGGGGCGCGAATGGCTGTGGACGAGCGACGTCATCGTGCAGCAGTCGCCGATCGATGGTGGCTCGTACGGCGAGACCGCTGACTCCGGCGGCTACGACGAATGCTTTCCGACGATCGCGGCGTGCACGCTCCCCGCAATCTCGGGTCGCTACGCGGCGCTCTCGCTCCCGAACGCGTACAGCGGTCTCGCGCTCCCCGATCACGGCGAGCTCTGGTCGCAGTCGACCACCTTCGAGGTCAGGACGCTCGACGAGGGGACGTACGCGGTGTGCGGGTGGGTGGGGAAGCGCATGCCGTATCGCTTCGCGCGCGCGATCTACGTGACCACGGACCGCGTCGAGATGCACTACGCGGTCACCAACGATGGGCTCGACCGGCTTCCCTTTCTGTGGTCGGCGCATCCGCTGCTTCCGCTCACCAAGAACACGAAGCTCGAGTTTCCCGAGGGCGCACGCGTGCGCGTGTGGGCGCAGCACGGCATCGAGCTCGGCGGACCAGGCGCGGAGCATCGCTGGCCCCGCGCAGTGGCCGCGGGGAAGAATCACGACTTCCGGATTCCCGATCAGATCGCCCGCAAGTACGCGTGCAAGCTCTTCATCGACATGGGAACCGGGCGCGCCGCGATCGAGGAGTCGGGCTCGCGTCTCGAGGTCTCCTTCGACACCGCGGACGTCACGCACTTCGGGCTCTGGCTCAATCGCGGTGGCTGGTCGCCCTTCGCCCGCGGAAAGAGCTACTACAACCTCGCCTTCGAGCCCTGCATCGGTGCGCCCGATTCACTCACCGAAGCGCTCGGCCAGTGGCGCAGCGCGAACTGGATCGAGCCCGGCCAGACGCGCGAATGGACGCTCACCTGGCGCGGAACGAGGCTTCTCTAGCCTGGCGCTCGAGGCTAGTGCTCGAGGCCGCGATCCACGGTCACCGTGATCGTGCCATAGGAGTGATTCGGCACTTCTTCTGTTTTGTATTCCTTCCCCGTGTGCGTTCCGCCGAAGGCGATCGTGAGCGAGTGGCGGCGAACCGCAACGCCGAAGTCGTAGCTGTACACCCACGGGATGCGGCTCACGGAGAAGGTCGAGTCGTTCTTCGCGTAGCTGCGGTCGAGCGTCTGATCGTAGGCGACGAGCGACTCGCGCATGCCGCCATATACCCAGACGCCGAAGTCGCGTGCACCGGCGCGCGCGCGCGCCGCGGGGCTCCACGGATGCGCGAGATGGTAGCCGAGGCGCGCCTCGACTTCGCCGAAGGCGCTGGTGCGGGCGTTTCCCACCTGCGCGCTCCAGGTGGGAACGATGTCGAGAACATCGTGACCGTCCGGTCTCGAGACCGCCAGGCGCAGATGATCGGTGTACGAGATGCTCGCCGCGGGAAAGAAGCCGAGCTGGTAACGCCACCCCGGCGGATCGACCTGGCTGATGAAGTGATGAAACCCCTTTTGCACTGCCTCCGCTCCCGATGCGCGGCCCGTGATGCCCGCGACGAGCCCGAAGGACGTCAGCCGCTTTTCGGAGATGATGTTCGCCGTCACATCGGCATGGAGCCATCCGGCGAAGGCGCGGTCGCCGGAAATGGGAGCTGAGATCACGCTGTCCTCGGTCGCCGCGGCTCCGAATGCAGCGGGCGTCGACGCTCGCCGGCTTGCCAGCTCGGACGGACGATGGCTCAGCGGCTCCGGCGTGTACATCTGCTGCGCGATCGCGAGCTCGGTCGTGAGGCAGCGCGCAGCGCCGGTTTCGTGTCCCGTGCACGGTGCCGCGGAGGGAACGAGCCGCCCCCAGAGCGGCGCCGAGGCGCGCGAGAGCGACACGCGCAGCCCGTTCGTGTACTCGCCATCGGGACGCTGCTTTTGCGGCAGCCAGATGGCGAGGGCATCGTTCTCGCCCTGAACGAGCGTTCCCGGAACGGCCTGCGCGTGCATCGATACCGGGGCGGATGCGAGTGCGACGGCGAACGACATCGCGGCAGACGTCGTTCGCATCGCCCTCATTGCGCGACGCGCACGATCAGACCACAGTTCGTGCCAACGATTCCCGACGGCTGAGGTGCGCCTGATCATGTACTCTGGATTGAACCGACCGTCGCGAGGGATCCTGCTCGCGCTTTTCACGGCGCTGGCAGTTGGCTGCCGGCATCACTCAGCCAACGCGACATCGCTCGAACCGGATATGGGAATTGATGCCGGAGCCCAGCCCACGGCACCGCTGCTGACCCGCGGCGACAAGGTGCTCGTCGTGATCAATGGCGAGAAGCGCGGAACGGGCACCTACAACGGAGAACGAGTGGTGCTGGATCCGCCCCTCGATACACTCGCGGCCGCGCGCATCGACTCGGCGCGAATCCGTGTCGGGCCCGCTACGCGAGAAATGTACGGAGTGAGCTATCGGATGGTAGGCGTCCTGCTCGTGTGGCTGCGCCCCGACTGACGACTAGCTGGCGCGCCCCTTCCGGCTCGCCCAACCGCGGCCGTAGATCGAGGAGAGGATCAGCGAGCCGAGCGCGGTCATGATCACGCCAACGGCTCCGATGATCGTGGCGTAGAAGGGACTCATCTCCCAGAACAGATTCCGCGGAAGAAGCAGCACGACGGCCATGGCGATCCAGCAGAGCGTCGTGGCCATGAGCCATACCCCCACGATCATCCTCGTGCGATCCGACTCGACCGCGCGGCTCTTGCGGCGTGACATCGAGAAGAGGTATGCGGTTGCGACGACCAGGGCCACGCCCGACACGTCCTTCTGCGCCACGGAGTCGACGCCGAGGAGGAAGAGTGTACCGACGAGGCACGCGAGAATCGCAATCGTCAATCCCTGATAAGCACCAATCGTCAGCCCGAGCTTGCGGCGAACGATGGTATTCTCGTCAGCGTACGGATCGGGGCGCTTCTGCGCAGCAACCTGGCTCATGCCGTTCACTCCGGGCGTGGGTGCACGTCGCACACGATTAGATGTTCCACAGAAAGACGCGCGGGTCGTAGGGGCGGCAACCTGCTGGTTATCCGCCTCAGGGCGCTATCGGGGCCAGTTCCCCGTCGTCATTTTTCGAGGTCGCAATGCCCGCGACAGGACACCTCCAGAGGACGCTCGCATGCCCAACGCCCCTGCCCGGATCGCCACCCTGATTGTCGCCGCGCTGCTCGCGCGCTCCGCGCCTCTGGCCGCGCAGGACAAGCAGCAGCAAGCCCTCAACATCGACAGTTTCGAGGCGGTGAAGGCAGTGTCCGATCCGCAGATCGCGCCGAGCGGATCGACGGTGCTGTTCTCCGTGCGGACCACGAACCTCGCCTCGAACAGCCGGTCCTCGATGACGTACAAGGCCGCGGCGAATGGCGGCGCGCCCACCGCATTTCCCGATGCGTCCACGAACGTCGGCGAGGCGCGCTGGTCGCCGGACGGCAAGCGCATCGCCTACATCGCGGACAATCAGCTCTGGGTCGCTGACCAGGTGGGTGCATCGCGCAAGAAGCTCACGACCCTTTCCGGCGGCGCGACCGGTCCGGTGTGGTCGCCGAGCGGAGACAGGATCGCCTTCACGTCGCGCGTGTATCCGGCGTGCACGGACGACGCGTGCAACAGCTCGCGCTCGAAAGCGGCATCGTCGAATCCGGTGAAGGCGCACGTCGCCGATGAATTGATGTACCGCCACTGGAATGCGTGGGACGACGGCACGCGCGCGCACCTCTTCACCGTCGGCGCGGACGGGAACGGGTTGGTCGAGCTCACGCCGGGCGCGGTCTACGACGTGCCTCCCGGACCCTTCGGCGGAAGCGAGGGCTACGCGTGGTCGCCCGATGGGCGCGAGCTCACCTACACGGCCAAGGACTCCGGTCGCGAAAACGCGTGGAGCACCGACAACAATCTGTATTCGATTCCGTCCGCGGGCGGAAAGCCGGCCAACATCACGGCGGCGAACAAGGGCGCCGATGAGAACCCGGTGTACTCGCCCGATGGCAAGTTCATCCTCTACCATTCGCAGGCGCGCGCGGGCTTCGAGTCCGATCGCTGGCGGCTGATGGCGTACGATCGCGCGAGTCACCAATCGCGCGAGCTGCTGCCGTCGTGGGATCGCAATGCGGACAGCTATGCCTTCATGTCCGACGGACACAATCTCCTGATCCAGACCGTCGACGCATCGCGCGAAAAGTTCTACCGTGCAACGTTCGCGAACGGTAATGCGGGTACACCGCAGCTCGTGCTGTCCGAGCGCAACAATGCCTCGCCATCGCTCGATCACGCGGGCCGCACGATCGCGTGGCTGCAGGACGCGGCCGACCGGCCGGCGGAAGTCTACGTGGCGACGCTTGGCGCCGGCGTGTCGGCGCTGAAGCAGGTCTCCCACGCGAACGACTCGCTGCTCACGTCGCTCAAGGTCTATCCGGTTGAGGACTACTGGTTCAAGGGCGCGAACGGCGACAGCGTGCAGGGGATGATTCTCCGGCCGCCGCAGTGGGCACCGGGGAAGAAGTTTCCCGTGGTGCTGCTCATCCACGGCGGACCGCAGGTGCCGTGGCTCGACCAGTGGCATGGACGCTGGAGCTATCAGATGTTCGCGTCGCAGGGCTACGGCGTGGTGATCATCAATCCGCGCGGCTCGCCCGGATACGGGCAGAAGTTCGTCGACGCGATCTCCCGCGACTGGGGCGGGGCGGTGTACTCCGATCTGATGCTCGGTCTCGATGCGGCGCTCGCGAAGGATGCGTGGCT
>DATCPC010000179.1:0-4069 GCA_036564355.1 Gemmatimonadaceae bacterium
CCGCTCACGAGCGCTCGGGCGTGTGGCGATTCCGCGAGCTCGTGCTCCACGCCGCTGACGACGCGATTATCAGTCATCCGGAGGGGAACACGCCGCTCATCACCCGCCCGGCGATATCCGCGTACGCTGGCGTCGACGATCTGGTCATGAAGCACGAGGGTCACAATCCGACCGGATCGTTCAAGGATCGCGGCATGACGGTCGCGCTCACGCAGGCGCGGCGCGTCAACGCGCGGGCCGTTGCCTGCGCATCGACCGGAAACACATCGGCGTCGTTGAGCGCGTATGCGGCGCAGGCTGGGATTCCTTCGTTCGTCTTCGTACCGTCAGGCCAGATTTCCGCGGGAAAGCTCGCGCAGACAATCGCCTACGGTGCGCGGGTCCTACCGATCGATGGCGATTTCGACGACTGTCTTCGACTGGCGCGGGAAGCCGCGACGCTCGGCATCTACCTGGTGAATTCGGTCAACCCTTTCCGCCTCGAGGGACAGAAGACGATCGTGTTCGAGCTGCTCCAACAGCTCGGCTGGCAGTCGCCGGACTGGATCGCGCTCCCCGCTGGCAACCTCGGCAACACATCCGCATTCGGCAAAGCGTTGCGCGAGGCGCGCGCACTCGGGCTGATTGACCGAGTGCCGAGACTGCTCGCGGTGCAGGCGGCCGGTGCGGCGCCGTTCGCGAGAGCGTTCGCGGAGGGGTTCGTCACGCGCCACCGCGTGCGCGCCGAGACCCGCGCCACCGCGATCCGCATCGGCGACCCCGCGTCATGGGATCGCGCCGTCGCCGCGATCCGCGAAACCGACGGACGCGTCGTCGCTGTCAGCGACGAGGAGATTTTCGCGGCCAAAGCCGTGGTCGATCACGCGGGAGTTGGGTGCGAGCCGGCCAGCGCCGCGAGCATAGCTGGCGTCCGCAAGCTGGCGGCGGCCGGCGAGATCCCATCGAGCGCGCGTGTCGCGGCCGTGCTTACAGGCCACCTTCTGAAGGATCCGGCCACGCCGGCGGATTCGTCACTCCCGGCGCCGCTGAGCTACGCCGCCGCAATGGACATCCTGCGGCGTAGAGGCTGAATCGCTGGCGACTGGCTGCGACTAAGGACTGACTGCAACAGCGGGCGGGCGTGTCAAGCCTTCCGACTGCAACTGCAACTGAGGACTACCTGCGAGGAGCAGAGCGTGGATATCCTGCTCGTCGAGCACCTTTTTCCGGTCGGCCAGCTCCTTGAAGCGCGCGAATAGCAGGCTCAGCTCCTCGTCGGTCAGCTCGTAACCGAGCGACTCCGTCTTTGCGCGCAGCGCGTGACGTCCGGAGTGCTTGCCGAGCACCAGTCCGATCCCATTCCACCCAACTGTGTCCGCGCTCATTATCTCGTAGGTGAGGCGATTCTTGAGCACGCCATCCTGATGGATTCCGGCCTCGTGGGCGAAAGCGTTGGCACCGACGATCGCCTTGTTGGGCGGCACATCGATGCCGGTGCACTCTGAAACCAGGCGCGAGGTGCGGGCGAGCTCGCGCGTCTCGATGTTCGTGTAAAGACCGAAGAACGCGCGGCGCGTGTGCAGCGCCATCACGAACTCTTCCAGCGCCGCGTTCCCCGCGCGTTCCCCGATGCCGTTGATGGTGCACTCCGCCTGACGCGCTCCGGCGCGCGCCGCGGCTAGCGAGTTCGCGACGGCGAGGCCGAGATCGTCGTGGCAGTGTGCCGAGATCGTTGCGCGCTCTACGCCGGGGACATTCGCGCGGACTCCAGCGATGAGGGCGCCGTATTCGTCGGGCGTGAGGTAGCCGACGGTGTCGGGGACGTTCAGCGTCGTCGCCCCGCATTGGAGCGCCGCGGTCAGAACTTCGTAAAGAAACGTTGGATCGGACCTGGCCGCGTCCTCCGCGGAGAACTCCACGTCGGCGCCGAGCGAACAGGCGTGGGAGACGGCGGCAGTGGCGGCGGCGACTACCTGCGAGCGCGTCATCCCCAGCTTGTGCTTCATGTGGAGGTCGGATGTGGCGAGGAAGATGTGTATCCGGGCGTTCGCCGCCGGCTCCACGGCAGTCCAGCACCGTTCAATATCGCGCTCGTTGGCGCGCGCCAGTCCACAGATGACCGGACCGTCGACTCCGCCAACCCCACGCGCAATCTGGTGCACTGCGGTCCAGTCGCCTTCCGATGCCGCCGGAAACCCCGCCTCGATCACATCGACCCTGAGGCGCGCGAGCTGGTGCGCGACCGCCAGCTTCTCCTCGAGCGTCATCGTGCATCCGGGCGCCTGCTCTCCGTCGCGGAGCGTCGTGTCGAAGATCCGGACGCGACCGTCATCGCCGAGGCCGTCCGACGCTTGACCGCTATGATGCGGGTCGTTCTTGTCGGGCACCAGCGTCATGCGCTCGCCGCACCAGGCAGGACTTCCTTGGCGTTCACGAATGGCATCATCCGGCGCAGCGATCGTCCGACATCCTCGATGCGATGCTTGGTTTCCGCCGAGCGGGTGCGCTTGAACCGCGGGAGGCCCGAATCGTTCTCCGCGATCCACTCGCGCGCGAAGGAGCCATCGCGGATGTTCGCCAGCAGCTCCCGCATTACCTCACGCGTGCGCTCGTCGATGATGCGCGGGCCCGCCACGTAGTCGCCGTACTCGGCGGTGTCGGACACCGAGTAGCGCATGTAGCTCAGCCCGCCCTGGTACATGAGATCGACGATCAGCTTGAGCTCGTGCATGCACTCGAAGTAGGCGACCTCCGGCTGGTAGCCGGCGTCGACCAGCGTGTCGAATCCCGCTTTCACCAGAGCGGAGACTCCGCCGCACAGCACCGCCTGCTCGCCGAACAGATCGGTCTCCGTTTCCTCCTCGAAGGTCGTGATCAGTGCGCCGGCGCGGGTGGTGCCGAGCGCCTTTGCGTATGCGAGCGCGTCGTCGAGCGCGTGTCCCGATGAATCCTGATGCACGGCCACCAACGCCGGCACGCCACCGCCCTGCTCGAACACTTCGCGCACGCGGTGTCCCGGAGCCTTGGGCGCGACCATGCTGATGTCCACGCCCTCTGGCGGAATTATCTGGCCGAACCGGATGTTGAATCCGTGCGCGAACATCAGCGTCTTGCCGGAGCCCAGATGTCGCTGAACGTCATCGCTGTAGAGGCGCGCCTGTCCCGTGTCGGGGGTGAGGAGCATGATGATCTGCGATTGCGCCGCTGCGTCGTCCACGCTGGTGACCGCGAGTCCGGCGGCACGCGCGGCATCAACGCTCCGCGAGTCGCGGCGCAGTCCGACGACGACATCGACTCCGCTGTCTCTCAGGTTCAGCGCGTGCGCGTGTCCCTGGCTGCCGTAACCGATGATCGCCACTCGCCGTCCGTTGAGACGGCCGACATCCGCGTCAGCATCGTAAAAGAGTTTGGTCATGATTTCCTCAGGAGATTCCGTCGGCTTGCGACCACCAGGCGCGGATGGCATCCTCGGACCCCGCGGCGTTCACGCGTGGGGTCGGACCTCCGAGCGCCATCGCCAGGCTTCCCGACCGCATCGTCTCGCACGCGCCGATCGCCATGACCCGCGCGATCATCTCTCCGAGTCGATCCGGCGTATCCGTCATCTCGACGACGACGGTCTGCGGAGAGCTCCCGACGATTCTTGCGCCGAAGCCCTCCGCCACGGTCCTGATCTCCTCGCGTCGCGGCTCGGGCGCGTGAATCTTCACCAGCGCCGTCTCCCGCACCACGTACTCTGCATTCGTCACGTCTGTCACCTCTAATACCTCGATTAAGCGGTTGAGTTGTTTGATCGTCTGCTCGGCGGAGTCCGTATCGACGAGCACCGTCGTGCGCTTTACACCCGGTATCTCGCTGTCGCCGACAGCGATACTGTGGAGACCAAATCCGCGCCCGCGCAGCAGGCCCAGCACGCGGTTCAGCGCGCCGGGTCGATCTTCCACGAGCGCGATCAAGGTGTGCCTCATGCGGGCGCTGCTTCGCGCGTGATCATCTCGCCGATGCTTTTTCCGGGTGGCACCAGGGGGAATACGTTGGCCTCGCGCTCCACCCTGAAGTCGAGCACCGCCGACCCATCGTGATCCCAGGC
>DATCPC010000210.1:0-29554 GCA_036564355.1 Gemmatimonadaceae bacterium
CGGACCTGCGGATGGCGCTGTCGAAGTATCCGGAGGGGAAAGCGAAGGAGGGGTTGTTGTGGAGCAACTGGGAGATTTAGGCCCCCTCTGAAAGGGGGCGGCCTCCTATGGCGGAGCCCTGCTGAGACCCGCCGAAACCGGCTGATTTTCGTCGGTCGCGCTACCAATCCTGCTACATCGCTTTTGACGCCCGGAGCCAAGCTCCCATGACCACTGCACGCAAGGCCGCGTTCGAGTGGCCGAAGGCAGCGGTCGTTCGCAGCATGAGTTATCCGCCGATGTGGACGGGATGACGGTGCGTGCGATACGAGTGGGCTAGGGTACGACAGATGGGGGCGCAGTGGGCTGGGGTGCGGCCGCGGGTCCGTGCAGGGAGTGCCGTCGAGACGTCAATAGGAAATACGCGAGTACGAGCACGAGTACGAAGCCGATGGTGCGAGTGATATTTCTGGACATGGGGACACCTGAAGCAATGCTGAAGCTTACGGAACGTTCCGCAACCTAGCGGTCGCACGATCACACAGCGCGATGCGAATACAGGCTTTCACTTCGCGACGGACACCGACATCGAGTTTTACCTGACCGCGGACGATGTCACCGATGCGATGGTGCTCGATGATGTGGAGCTCGTGTGCCCGTACAAGGGAGTCGTGGTGAAGGAGAATTTGCTCCCCATTCCGCTCGCGGCGCTCAGCACGACCGTCCAGGCGGCTATCCGCTCGCGCTATGATTGCGTCAAGGGAGCGCTCTAGCGCGGCTCACGCCTCGTCAGCCATGGTTGCGGGACCGGACGACTAGTGTCGGGCCGCTTGGACGCACCGCCATTACTGGCGGAGCTATCGCGATACAGACTGAAGTCCTACCTTCCGGCACTGATACCGCGGACGTTCGCCCGTGAGCACTGACCTGCGCGACCGGCTGCAAGCGACGCTGGGCTCCGCCTACACGCTCGAGCACGAGCTTGGTGGAGGCGGGATGTCACGCGTATTCTCGGCCACCGAAACCGCGCTCGGCCGCAAGGTCGTCGTGAAGGTGCTCCCCCCAGAAGGGGCCCGTATGTTGTTTTGTTGTCTCCCCCCAATCAGAGGGCACCATGCGCACCTTTCTGCCTCTCGCCGTGGTCGTATCGCTCGGAAGTCTCGCCGCGTGCAGCAAACCAGCGGCTTCCACTGCCGACAGCACAACGGCCGCCTCGTCGACGACTACCACCACCGCAACGACTGCAACGGCGGACCTGACCACCAACGAAGGAAAGATCAAGAACGCGATGAGCGCGGCCCCCGACTCGGTCGCGTCAGCCGCCACGATCATGGACTGGCCGGCGACTGAAGGCGGCAAGTTTGTACAGCTCCGCGCTGGCAAGAACGGCTGGGTGTGCTACCCATCCACCCCGGCAGCGACGGGCGCGGTTGGTCAGGACCCGATGTGCCTCGATCCCGAGTTCCAGAAGTGGGCTGGCGCGTGGATGACCAAGAAGCCGCCCAAGCTCTCCGGCGTTGGAGTCGCCTACATGCTCCAGGGCGACCGCGGAGCAAGCGTTACCGATCCATTCGCCACGAGCGCCGCGACCGCCAAGAACGCACAGGATTGGGTAGTGGCTGGTCCACACATCATGGTGACCTCGCCCAACACGGCGTCGCTCAATGCGCTTCCCGGTGTGCCGACTGGCGGAACGCCGTGGGTGATGTGGAAGGGCACGCCGTACGCTCATATCATGGTGCCGGTGAAGGGCTAGCAGGTTGCTGAAAAATTGATCATTTCGACGATCTTCTGGCTTGTCGAGGATGGCGAGGGCTCATGTGGTGTGCGCTCGATCGGTGCACGAGGCTCGTGAGGAGTGATTGCGCGCCGCGTCTCGGCGTCCTCGCTGCTCACGCGCACACCCCGGCTCGGATGAGCGTTCGCATCCGCACGAGGTTGTACGCCGCGTTGGTGAAGGTGAAGATCCAGCCGACTCGCTCGCGACCCCGATGATGGAGTTTGCGCGGCCATATAAAGGCGTGGTGGTGAAAGAGAATCTCCTCCCCACACCACCCCTGCTCTGAGCGTGACGGTTCAAGCCATGGTCCGAGCCCGCTACGATTGCGTCAAGGGAGCGCTGTAGGCGGGGCATCGCATTCAACGCGGGGGCTTTGGCTTCTTCGGCGTGGCGGGCTTCGCGACCTCCGGCGCTTCGAGCAACCCCCACATCTCGCGCGGTGCGCCTTTCCGGAACCTCGCTCGCGCACTCTCGATATCGGCGGGCGTGATGGTGAGCGTCACCGGCGGCGTCGGCGTAGGTTTACCGACAAGGGTCAGGCGACGCATCCTACTGCAACCCGATGGTCACGCGCAGTAAATGCACGCGTCCGCTTCACCAGGGACACCCCGCCCACATCGGCCGCACATCTTTGCCCCGGACGGTGTGAGCAGCAGCGCCTCACTGCCAGCAGTTGTGGTTGCGGTCGCGAGCTGTACCCTCGGTCCACCGACTGCGATCAAAAGTGCCCCGACCACCGCAACCGTGACCGCGTTCTTAATCTCCGCCGGCGTGTGACGCGTGCTTCCCATCGTCCCGAGCATGGTAGTGGCCATCTTTGCCACAGTCCGTTGCGTGTCGTTCATCGAGCTCTCCCTCGAAAGAGTGTCCCTGAAGCTACCTGCGGAGGGGCGAGCTTGTTTGCCATCTCATTATCGCGCGGTGGACATCGTTAGCCCAGCGACGCGAGGGGAATCAGCGGCTCAAATGGTGCGTAGAGCTGCCCTACGTCCGCGGCTCCGAGCTCGCCGCGGCGCTCGATCGCGTACGAGGGGGCGGTGAGCTCCGTCACTACCGCGTCCGCGAATCGTACCACGCCCGCGACGTCTCTGTTTTGCGCGCGGAGCTCCTGCTCGAGCGTTCGCGCAATCACAGCGATGCGCTGATTCGCCAGCAGCCCGATTGCGCTTGGCTCGTCCGCCGCAATCGCATCGCGGAGCCGTCGAACGGCCGGTAGGCGCCGCGCGCGCAGCTCACCTGCGCTCTCGAGGATCCCCGCCCACTCTTCGACAGTGAGTCGCTCGGCGTGCGCCAGGAAGGTGACCACCTGGGCATCTGCGACCTCGAGCACCCCATGCGCAAGAATCCCGGCGAGCAACGGCTCTCCGTGCCCCCGCAGCGCGCCGTGCTCGAAGGCGATCATGCCAGTTACAACTCGCCCGAATCCTGAATCTCCTTCGCGACCGCGGAATCTCCTAGAGCACTCCTGCTGTCGACAGGGCGCTTCGCATCCTTCGCCACGCGCGACCTCATCGTATCGAGAGACAGCTCACCGATGCTTGACTCAGCGAGATCACTGGCGCCCTGATACAGCTTCGTCGCCAACCCAAGTGCGGCGTTTACGACCGTCTCTTGCTCGATGAGGTGCGGCTTCTCCTGATTTGCGTTGATGAACGCCACGACAAACGGGGTTGCAATCTGCGTGAGTTCTACGGCACTGAGCTTCGTCGCCACGGGAGTACCTCTTTGCGAGGAGTGATTCGCTCGTCCATGCGAGGTGACCTCGAACCACCTCGTGTGTGCCTCAGCGACGCGGCCGAGCGCGCGAGCGAGTCTTTGTGCAAGCTAGCGATCCGAGGGCACCTTGTCTCCCATCGCTCCTATTTTGGTCAGTCGGCTGGCTTCATCGTGCGCAGGATCTCGCAAACGCCGCTCACGAGCCCCTCTCCCGTCGTAGCCGGCTGAGGATCAATCCACGCCGAATAGTTCGGGTCAGGATCCTTCGCGAGCACTTTCTGTTGCTCGCTGTACGATGCGCCCGGACCGATTCTGAACCGTCGAGCTTGACAGTCGAATTCGTAAGGCGTGACTGTGTATCGCGTACCCGCAGCGAAGTTCGGCGGCGTATGGTTTCGCGGGAACCATAGTGCGACCTTCACCAGCACGAATCCAGACTCCACTCGGATCACGTTGCTAGTGTCCACGAAAGACGTAGACTCGTCGCCCCCGACGTCGCCGATCTTTACCCACGGGCTCGACTGCGCGCGAAGCGGGGCAGGCGACATCAGAAACGAGATAACCAGGAGCGCTGCAAAGCTCGGGATGGAGCTCACTGCGGGTTCGCTCGAGTACTTCCTCACTTCCCCTCCCCGTCATCGGCTACGAGATCCCGCGCCTCGACTCCGAGAGCGCGCGCCAGCTTGCCGAGCAGCTCGAGGTTGATCGACTGCTGCTCCCCGCGCTCGATCTGCGAGATGAGCACCTGGGAGATCTAAGACCCCTCTGAACAGAGGCGCTCTCCTATGGCGGAGGCCCGTTGAGGTCGGCCGAACCAGGCTGTTTTTGCGTCGGTCGCGCTACCAATCCTGCTACATCGCATTCACAACTCGGCTCGACTCGCAGAAGGCGAGGCGAATTGCTCGCGTGCCCGGCGCTTCTGAAGGCGAAAGCACCAATCAAGGCGCCGGCAATCTGGTGGAGCGAACAGTCTTGGTCACGGTGATTCCATCCTCGAACAGCTCGAATGCCAGCACATCCCTGTACGGAATGAGTTGAGAGACAGAAGTCTGCCCCGTGGAATGCTCCGATGGATGCGTGAGCGCTTGCCAGCGGAGCTTGGTCCGCTCCTGGCAGCGATAAACCTCGCGATGTGACAGAGTTGATGACACCGGCAACGATATTGCAACGCACGTATACGAGGGGTGACAGCAATGCGGATCGGCGGTCAACCGCATTCGCTCGTGCATGTTCACTGTGGGAGGAGCACATGAGGATAACTCAGATCGTTTCCGGTACGGCAGTCGTGATCGCGGCATTGGCGTGCGCGCACAAACAGCAAGAGCCCGGCGCGAGCGATAATTCCCGCATCAAACCGTCTTCGGCCAATACGGCTCGCGACACAGCTGCCGAGTACGGCAATCAGGGCACCCGCATGGGTGCATCTTCCGATAGTAGCAGGAGAGAACAGACGCGCGGCACGACGTCGGCGCCTGATTCGACGTCCGGCTCGGCGACTGGAACTGCCGGCCAGAACGATCCGAATCTCATCGGGTCGCCAGCTTGGTGGCGCACGCATCTGACAGCGGATGGCAAGCCGCGCCCGTAGCGCCTTCTGCGTCACCGTGTTGTGTGGGCGGAGCTGAAGTAGCGCCGCTCACGACACGCTGCGGAACCACACCCTCGCGCGCTCCTCGTGGCCTGGCCACCACGAGAACGAGTAGTCGGGGTCTCGACACCGAACACTCGCTAATGCGCCGTCGCTCGCGTGCAACGACTGTGTGGGGGAGTGATCCGTCGTCAGGTTGTGAGTAGCTGGAAGCACTCTTTGCGAGAGTGCGCACCAAGCCTCCGAGCGGTGATGTCACCGACTCGAGAACCGGAAGTCGCGATGGCGCTATCGCGCGGATTGCGAAATGCCTCGATCAGTGACGGCCTTCCCTGGCGAACGCTCGACCTAGTGCTGCGGCCACGGCGACCTGGATTCCCCTCGGATTTGCGCCGCATTTGTCGCGGTCGGCGCCATCGCGGCGACTCCACCGCGATAGCGCGCGGTATTTTTCAGTTCACCGTCACGATACTGGTCATCGACGGGTGAATCGAGCAGCGGCCCCTACTGCACCTTGTCGAATTCGATGTCCACCGGGTCTCCCACCGGCGTCGAATACCAGATCCCCTGCAGCTTCGTGTTCCCGGCGACCGCCCCACGAAATGCATGACGTGATCGTTGTCGAACGTGACATCCAGATTGATCGTCGCGCCGGACACGGTTCCCGTCACCGTGGTCGTACCGGACGGTCCGGCCTCGACGCTGTACGCTCCGGCGCCGGTTACCACGGTATCCTGTGTCGCGAGCACCATGCTCAGCGACGAGCCGGGAACTTCGTTGGGCTCGGCCCACGTGCCCCGCAGGTGCATTGCGACCGACTGAACGTCCGTCAAGTCGGCACCGCAGCCGAGTGCTCCGGCCGCGAGCGTGAGGGCCACGACGAATCTGATGGATTAGCGCACGGAATCCTTCGGTCGAGGACGTCGCTTCCCTTGGGAGACCCGCGCAGTGACGGCGACGTCACGCGCCTCGTCTCAAATGTCACGCACAACCGCAAAGCTGGTTACGACGAGTGCGCTTCTACCGTCCTGAGAGATATTTGCGCCACGAGTCCTGCGTTCCACCAGCCACGATTCGCCAGATCAACAGGAAGACGCCGAGCGACAGGAAGAAGTGGATCCATCCTGGCCCGTCATATGCGAAGGTGACGACCGCCCAGACCACCAGCATGAGAATGGAGAGTGGATAGGCGAGCGCGTACAGCAGGCGTTGCCAGGTCGGTGTATTCATTCAGATTGACTCGATGTTTGCGTGCCCATAACTTTAATTCAATCGGGGGGCGAAGAGACTTAATTTTTGAGCCAACAAGTCTCTCGGGTGGGTTCGATAATCTACATTCACGTCATGCCCCAGTGCGGGGAAGGCGAACAGTGTGGTGAGGACCTCATACATTCGACGGGGCTTCAAAAATCCTCTTCGCTCCTTCTTCTTCGAGCCTCGCCCAAGCGGCGGGGCTCGTTTTTTATCGCCGCTCGCTGACGCTATCCCGGCACGCCCGGCAGCGGTTTGCCACGCACCAGCTTCCAGAAAATCCCCGGTGCCGTCGGACACCGCCAGATCCAGCTCCCGATCAGGAGCACGGCCCAGGCCACGTAGAGAATCGTGATCTCGTCGCGCCAGCTCGCCTCGATGAATTGCGCAAGCCAGAGCACGAAGAGTAGCGTCGCGTCCCACCAGTGGAAGCGCATGTCGAGCAGCACCAGCACCGCAACGACGCTCTGCACGATCGTGAGCAGAATCTCGTCGCGCTGCGCCCCGTCGAAGGGAAGCGCCGAGGGCGTGCCGCGCGAGAGCGAGAACACGATCGGGATCATCGCGGCGAGCACGGTCCACTGATTGATGTTGCTCGACACCATGTTCACGAGCGCCATCGGAGCCGTGCGCACGCGGCTCGCCCACTGGAACGCCGACACCTTTTCCGGAAACTCGCTCAGGAACGGAGCCACCCACTGCACGAGCACGAATTGGCTCACGCCCACGGTGCCCGCGATGGCGAGCATCGATTCGAGAAACGGGTGCGCGGTGAAGTAGATGAGCGCGGCACCGATCGCAAACAGGCCGCCCACCGCGAACACACGCTGTCGCCCGGGACGCGTGGCGGTCCAGCGCGCGATGCGCGGCGCGTCCGCCATCTCCTCATCCTGCCGCGGCGGCATGCGCCAGAGAATCGCGAGGTAAATCGCGTACATCGCCACGAGCACGACGGCGTCCGTGAGGTTGATGGTGCCCTTGTACCAGATCCATCCGAAATACACGAGCGGCGGCACGGTGGTCAGCACCTCGACCGCATGCTCTTTCTCGAGCACGATCGGCGCGAGAAGCGGGCGCGTCCTGCGGCCGAAAAAGGCGGCGACGAAAAAAATCATCGGCCACGCAAGACCGACCAGCAGCCGGATCGCGCCGGTGAAGTTCGCGATCGCGAGGTGCGAGTGGCATCCCGCTGGCGGATTCGAGACGAAACAGTGCGCGCTGTCGCCGCCGGCTTCCCACGCGATCACGGCCTCTACGGCGAACTCGGGGAGCGTCTGTACCCATGCGAGGATGGCGAGGGCGAGCCCCTGCGAGATGATGAACTGCGCCGCCTCCGCCGCCCAGGCCACGAGGAACGCGCTCGCAAGCATGCTCGGGAAGGTCCACAGCGCCGACCACGCTGCGGGCGTTCCGCTGACGATCGAGAGCAGCTTAGCTTTCACGGAGCACGCGGGGATTGGGTTGCGACAAGGTAGAGGAGCCGCGAACAGGACTCAAGCTTAAGCAGAGCGTTCACTCGGAGGATCGACGCAAGACATGGCCGACAAGAAATCCCGACCGCGCAACAGCGGTCCGAGCGCCGACAAGCGCGAAGTCGATCGACCCGCGCGCGCGCTGTCGGCGCGCACCCGCGTCGACGCGAGCACGCTCGAATCGCCCACCGACGACTGGGGGCTCGATCTCGATCCGGCGCCCGCGCACAACCCCGAGTTCGAGCGCATCATCCACCGGACGCTGGAGCTGATCGGCGAAGATCCGGATCGCGAGGGACTCAAGAAGACTCCGCAGCGCGTCGCCAACTCGCTGACGTGGCTCACGCGCGGCTACGACATGGACGTGCGCGACGTCGTCGGCGACGCCGTGTTCAGCGAGGCGCACAGCAGCATGGTCATGGTGCGTGACATCGAGCTGTACTCGCTGTGCGAGCACCACGTGCTCCCGTTCTTCGGGCGCGCGCACATCGCGTACATCCCGGATGGGAAGATCGTCGGGCTCTCCAAGCTGCCGCGCATCGTCGACATGTTCGCGAGGCGGCTGCAGGTGCAGGAGCGCTTGACGGAGCAGATCGCGCAGGCGGTGCAGGATGTCCTCACGCCCAAGGGCGTGGGCGTCGTCATCGAGGCAATGCACCTCTGCATGATGATGCGCGGCGTACAGAAGCAGAACTCGCAGACCGTCACCTCGGCGGTGCGCGGCATCTTCCGCAACGATGCGCGCACGCGGGAAGAATTTCTGGCGCTCGCGTACGGGCGGAATTCGCTCTCCCGGTGACGAGCGCGCAGGGGCCGAAGACCGCGCTGGTCACGGGCGGATCGCGGGGGATCGGATTCGCGGTCGCGCGCGCGCTCGTGCGCGAGGGTGTGCGCGTGGCGCTCATCGCGCGCGGCGCTGAGGAGCTCGCGACCCGCGCGAAGGAGCTCGGGAACGACACGGTCGTCGTCCCGGCGGATGTGTCCGATGCCAGTCAGGTCGAGCGCGCCATCGGAGCCGTGCGCGAGGCATTCGGTGATGTGCCAGATCTGCTCGTCAACAACGCCGGCATCTTCAATCCCAAGCCGCTGCACGTGCTCACCGCGAAGGAGTTCGAGCACATGATGCAGATCAACCTCATCGCGCCGTTCTACGTGCTGCGCGCGATCCTCCCCGCGTGGCGGGAACAGCGGCGCGGGCACGTCATCACGCTCGGCTCCATCGCCGACCGCACGATCTTCCCCGACAACGGCGCCTACTCGGCCTCCAAGTTCGGCAGCCGCGCGATGCACGAGGTGTTGCGCGCGGAGACCAAGGGCACCGGCGTGCGCGCGACGCTGGTCTCGCCGAGCGCGGTGGACACGCCGATCTGGGAGACGGTGACGCTTCCGCCGGACAGCCGCTTTCCGCCGCGCAACAAGATGCTCCAGGCCGACGCGGTGGCGGACGCGGTGGTCTGGGCCGCCATGCGTCCCGCAAGCGTGAACGTGGACGAGCTCCGCATCTCGGCGTCGTAGGAGGGGCCGATCTTTCTCGAGCTCGTCGATTCACTCAGGTGCGTGCGGCCGCACGAGGACAGCTGGCTCGTGGCGCGCGCGGACGAGCTGGTGGCGCGGCACATCGTGCACGGTGAGCTCGGCTGCCCCGTGTGCGGGGCGCGCTATCCGGTGCGCGAGGGCGTGGCGGACTTCACCGGGGATGCTCTGGGATCAGCCGAGGCGCGCATCGCGGATGTACCGCGCGCTGGCTCAACCGAGGATGGACTCGCCCTGCGCGCCGCCGCGCTGCTCGGGCTCACCGAGCCTGGCGGCATGGTGGTGCTGGCTGGCGAGTGGAGCGCAGCGGCGAGCGAGATCCTCGAGATGACCGAAAACGTGCAGCTGCTCGCGCTCGACCACGCACCGGGGCTGCGAAGCGGAGGCGCGCTCTCGCTCGCGCGTAT
This sequence comes from Gemmatimonadaceae bacterium, assembly GCA_036564355.1. Lineage (GTDB taxonomy): Bacteria > Gemmatimonadota > Gemmatimonadetes > Gemmatimonadales > Gemmatimonadaceae > FEN-1250. The sequence continues at coordinate 9,727 of DATCPC010000210.1, forward strand.
CGGCGACGTCCTCCCACTCGCCGCGGGCTCGGCGCGCGGCATCGCGCTCGATGCGGCGCATGCGACACCCTCGCTCCTCGCTGGCGCCGCCCGCGCGCTCGCGCCGGGCGGGCGGCTCATCGCTCCTGCCTCCGCGCGACTGCCCGACTCGCTGCACGAGCTCGCTCGCGACGCACGGCACTGGGTGGCCGCCGCGCCCGCGCCATCGAACGTCTCAGCCCCGGTGCCGATCGGCGTTCGCCACTGAGGTCAGGCGCCGCCGCGCGACTCCTCTGCCGTGTACGCCGCGTCGATCAGCGCGCGGAACTTTCGATCGACCGTACGACGCTTCACCTTGAGCGTCGGCGTGAGCTCTCCGCTGTCGATCGTGAAATCCTGCTCGAGCAGCACGACCTTCTTCGGCTTCTCGTAGTGCGCGAACTTGTCGAGGCCACCCAACACCTCCTTCTCCATCTTGGCCCTGACGAGCGGATCCGCCAACATCTTGCGGCGATCGGAGGTCGAGATCTGCTTGTATCCAGCCCATCGGTCGAGCTGCTCGAAGTTCGGCACCACGAGGATCACGGGAAATTTTCGGCGATCCCCGATCATCACCGCCTGCGCGACGTACTTGTTCGCCTTCACCAGATTCTCGATCGGCTGCGGCGCGATGTTCTTCCCGCCCGCGGTGACGATGATGTCCTTCTTTCGATCGGTGATGCGAAGCAGCCCGTCCTCGAGTGTCCCGATGTCCCCGGTGTGGAACCAGCCGTCGGGATCGATCGCCGCTGCCGTCGCCTCGGGCTGATTGTAATAGCCCTTCATCACGTGCGGTCCGCGCGTGAGGATCTCGCCGTCGGAGGCGATCTTCACCTCCACGCCGGGGATCGGCGCACCGACCGTTCCGATCGTGAATCGCTTCGGAGTGTTCACGGAGATGACGGGCGATGTCTCGGTGAGCCCATAGCCCTCGAGAATCTTGAGCCCTGCGGAAAAAAAGAAGCGACTGATCTCATCCGACAGAGGTGCCGAGCCGGATACGAAATACCGCAGCCGTCCGCCCACTGCAGCGCGCACCTTGGCGAATACCAGCTTGTCCGCGATGCGATGCTCGAGCGCGAGCACCATGCCCGGCTTTTCCCCGCGCAGCACGACGTTTGCCCACCGCTCCCCGACTGCGCGCGCCCAGAGAAAGATCGCGCGCTTGGCGCCGCCTGCGCGCATCGCCGTGTCCGTGATCCGGGCATGGATCTTCTCGTAGATGCGTGGCACCGCTACGACGATCGTCGGCCGCACCTCCAGCATGTTCTTCGCGATCGTGTCCATCGACTCGACGTACGCGATCGACACGCCCGCGGCGAACATCAGATAGTCCACCATCCGCTCGAAGATGTGGGAGAGCGGCAGGAAGCTGAGCGACGAATCCTGGGGCGTCATCTCCAGGAGGTCGATGCCCGTGGAGACGTTCGACGCGATGTTTCCATGCGTGAGCATCGCGCCCTTCGGCTCGCCCGTCGTTCCCGAGGTGTAGATGATGGTCGCGACCTGGTCGGGGGTGATCGCGAGCGCCGCCGCGCGATACTCCGCCGCGCCGCCGGGACTCATCGTTGCGGCACCCTTCGCCTCGAGCGCGGCAAGGCGCATCGCCCCGCCGATGGCGGCGTCGTCGTCGAATACGATGACCTGCTGGAGCGCGGGGAGCTCGCTCCTCACCGCCGCGATCTTCTCCGCCTGTTCCTTCGTCGACAAGAAGATCGCGACCGCGCCCGAGTCGCGCAGAATATACGCGACCTGCTCCGCCGGCAGCGTCGTGTAGATCGGCACGTCGGTCATTCCCGCCATGAGACACGCGTAGTCGGCGATCGCCCATTCGGGGCGATTCTCCGACAGGATGGCGACGCGGTTGCCGGGAGCAACACCGAGCGCGCGAAGGCCGAAGGCGACGTGCCGAACCCGGTCGGCGATCGTGCGGTGCGAGATCGGCTGGTACACACCACCGACCTTCGTCTGCAACGCGTTCGGCTGATCGTGCTCTTCGACGGCCTCGACGAACAGCTGCGTGAGCGTCCTGGGATGTTGCGGCATACCGTCCTACGGAATGTGGACGAGCACCTTGAATCGCAACGGGCTACCCGGCACCACGGTGTGGTCGGGATAAAATGCGCGCGCCTCGACGACGACGGTGTCATCAAAGCTATGGGAGAGCGCCGAGATGCGCAGAAATCGCCTCGCCGTGCCCGAAACGCCGGTGATTCCGACTCCGGTGGTGTCGACGAGCGAAAACTTCCGATTCTCGTCGGAAAGGAGCACGCGCGTCGAATCCGGGGTGTTGAGCTCCGCGGGATAGATGAAGCTGTACTCGATGCGCCAGTGATCGACGGGCGTGCCGGCGGACGCGAGCGCAACCGACAGCGGGAAGAGCGAATCCCGGCGTGCCGTCGAATAGTCGAGCGTGTCGATGGGCGCCGTGAGACTCGAGAACAGATCCGGACGCGGCACGACGAACAGCGTCTCGGGCGGCGACTGCAGCGTACTCGCCTGCGCGACGACGCGGGCGAGCCCCGTCACCAACGCGGTCACGTGGCCCGAGACAGAATCGATGTCGACGATCGTCGTCGTGTCCGCGTGCACGTAGCGGATCGGCGCATTCGGAATCGTGTCGCCCGCCGCGTTGAACGTGATCGCATGAAGCGAGTCGATATTGCCGAGCGTGTCGTGCAGCTGATCGCCGACGATCATCGAGGGAAGCTGCGGCGGATTGAACTGGATCGAGAATGGCGTGTCGGGACCGGTGTTCGAATCGCCGCACGACGCTCCGGCGATCGCCACCACGACGAGCGCCATCGCCCGCCACGTTTTCGCTCCCCCGAGCGCGCTCACGCGAATCGCTCGGCGAGTTCCGTCGCGAGGTTCACGAACGCCTGCGACGCGGGATCCGCGGGATCGCGCAGCACGACCGGCTGCCCGGCGGCGAACGCCTCCGACGCCGCGGCGCTGCGCGGAATCACGATGTCGAACACCATGTCGCGCGGCAGATGGGCGCGCAAGTACTCGGTCACGCGCTGACAGCCCGGACTCGTGGGATCGTACATCGTGAGCACGATGCCGTCGAGCGTGAGATCCTCGTTCCGCGCCGCGATCTCCTGGATGCCGCGCAGCATCTGCGGCGTGGTCTGGAGCGCGAGCGGCTCGCACTGGAGCGGGATGATCGCGTGCTGGCTGAGCTCGAGCACGCGCCGGGGAATCGCGCCGAGCCCCGGCGGTGTGTCGATGATCACCACCTCGCACCGCTCGCGCGCGATCGCGATCATGTCGCGAAGGAGCGTGCTCGTCTCGATGCGATGGTGGAAGTCGACGTGGCTGCTCTCGGTGCTCACGCTGCCGGTGAGGATCACGCGCAGCCAGGGGAGGGCGGTGGGGAGAATCACCTCGCGCAGGGGACGCGAGCCATTCAGATAGTCGGAAATCCCGTACGGCGCCTCGCCGCGCCGCAGCCCGACACCGTAGCGTACCGCGCCCTGCGGATCCGTGTCGATGAGCAATGTCTTCAGCCCGCGCCGCGCGAACGCCGCCGCCAGATTCACCGCGGTGGTCGTTTTGCCGACGCCGCCCTTCTGGCTGACGATGGCGAGCACGTGTCCCACGCGCTAATCCGGCTCCGCGAGCGGTGCGGCATTCGTGCCGGACCGGAGCTGCTCGAGTGCAAGACGTGCATGCGTCACCCACCGTTCCGCTTCCGCGCTGCTCGGCGCATGATTGAGGAATGACAGGAGATGCTCCTCGGCCCCGGTTGCATCGCCGCGCTTGAGCAGCAGGAAGGCGAGCCCGTAATGCGCGCCACTCAGCGCGGGATCGAGATCGAGCGCACGGCGATAGCAGCGCAGCGCGTCCTCGAGCCTGCCGGTCTTCGAGAACGCGATCGCCATGTTCTGCAGAATGCGCGGATCGCTCGGCCGGTCGCGCAGCGCGAGTCGATACGAGGTGAGCGCAGCATCGTAGTCGCCCTGTCGCTCGAGCGTGAGCGCCTCGTTCAGATAATCGAGTCGCTGCGGCTTGGGCGCTGCGGGAGCCTTACCGCCGGTGAGCCGGTGCCACCAGGACATGCGTTTGGAGGCCGAGGTCGGGGTGGGCGGAAGCGCAGGCGGAAAATCCCCGTTGCGGGGATCCATCTGCGAGCGAGAAAAAAGTTATCGTCTACGCCACGAGCCAGCAACCGTGCTGTTGTGAATGAGGCCTGTGGGCTAGCTTCCCAGCAATGGAAGAAAAGTGCCGCGACCGTATCTCAGGAGAGCCATGCCCCGACGCCAGGTAGTCGATCGTTCGCGCGGCGTGCTCGAAGTGGACTGGCCGCTGTTCGGGGAGATGTCGCGCGCGCTCGCGCTCAAGGTCGCCCGCGGATACAACCCCGAGCTCGTCGTCGGGATTGCGACCGCCGGCGTCGTTCCGGGTGCGGTGATCGCCGCGATCCTCGACAAACCCTTCCACTCGATCATCGTCAGCCGGCGCTATCAGGCCGAGGAGGTCCGGGAGACGCCGACGGTGTTCGGGAGCGTGCCGACCGATGTGCGGAACCGGCGCGTGTTGTTGGTGGACGAGACGTGCGACACTGGGTCGACGTTGCGGCTCGCGGTCGCCGCGATCGTAAACGCGGGCGCCTCGGACGTGCGAACGGCCGTGGGCTTCCGCACGGGGTCGTATCAGCCGGATTTCGCCGGGCTCGAGACCGAGAGCACGATCGTGCTCCCGTGGGACCACGAGGTGAATCTGGGCGGCGCGGGGTGAGCCGCCCGAATGCTGCTAGACGGCGGCCACCACGGCGTCGGTGTAGCTGCTTCCCTTCTCCATTTCGTCGTACACGAGGCGCATGATGTCGGCGCTGCCGAGAAGGAATCGGCAGCGCTCGTGCCCTGCGGAGCGGCACTCGACTTCGAGCACGGCCAGCGGCGCATCGGAGAGGCGGCCGAAGAAATCGGCAAAGAGTCCCGTCGTGATGTGGCATCCGGGCTGATCGAGACCCGCGCCGGGCTCGGACTCGCCCCAATCCGCGGAGTCGACCGTCGCGATGGCATCGCCCATCGAGCCGACCGTGATCGAGCCCCAACCGGCCTCGCAGAAGTACGTCGAGGCCCTTCGCTGGAACTCGTCGACTTCGAGATCCTCGGGCGCCGCCTTGCCCTGCTTCATGAGCCAGTCGCGGAACGACTGGTAGACGGCTTCGCCGCCAGCGTAGCCGGCCTCCTGGAGCGCGCCCGCGGCCGCGGGGCCGGCGTCGCGGAAGAGGATCGAGCGGAGCGCAACAAGCGTCGAGCGGCTCATCGCGACCATGTGGTGGTCGGCGAGATCGATGGAATGGATCATGTCGGTATCTAGGAGTCTCCCTCAACGCGCCGCAAGAGCCCCGCTTCATCGATGACCTCGATGCCGAGCGTTCTTGCCTTCTCCAGCTTGCTTCCAGCCGCCTCGCCGGCGACGACGAAGGACGTGGACTTGGAAACGGAGCTTGTCACGTTCCCGCCGTGCGCTTGCACCAGCTCAGTGGCTGCCGCTCGCGACAGGGTCGGGAGCGTACCGGTGATGACGACCGTCAACCCCGCGAGGGAACGTCCAACCGTCTTCGCCTGAGGCTCCACCAAGGTAAGCCCGGCCTTGCGCAGCCGCTCCATCAATTTGCGCGTGTTCGGCTCCGCGAAGTACTCGACGACCGAGCGCGCGATGATGTGGCCAATCCCGCGCACGCCCTCGATGTCCTCGACCGACGCTTCCATGAGGGCATCGAGACTCCCGAAGTGGCGCGCGAGAAGCTGCGCCGCGCCCTCGCCCACGTGGCGCACGCCGAGCCCGTTGAGCAATCTCGAGAGCGGGCGCGACTTCGATTCATGAATCGCCGCAACCAGCTGTTCCGCGCTCTTCTCGGCGAACCGCTCGAGCGACACGAGCTGCTCGACGGTGAGCGCGTACAGGTCGGCCATGTCGTGGACGAGACCGGCGGCGATCAGCTGCGCGATGCGCTTGTACTGCATGCCGCGAATGTCCATCGCGCCGCGCGAGGCGAAGTGCACGAGTCCCTCGAGCTGGCGTCCGGAGCACTCGACGTTCGGGCAGTACACCGCGACCTCTTCCTCGTCGCGGAGCACGGGGGTGTTGCAGCTCGGGCAGCGTTTGGGCATGTGCCACTCGCGCTCGCTGCCGTCCCGCTGCTCGAGCACCGACGCGAGGATCTGCGGAATCACATCGCCGGCTCGCTTGACCTGCACCCAGTCGCCAACGCGCAGATCCTTCTCGTGGATGAGCTCCTCGTTGTGGAGCGTCGCCAGCTTCACCGTCGTTCCGCCGATCTCCACCGGCTCGAGCATCGCGTACGGATTGAGCGCGCCCGTGCGCCCGACGTTCACCTCGATCGCTAGCAGCCGCGTGATCGCGATGTCCGGGGCGAACTTGCGCGCGATCGCCCAGCGCGGCTCGCGTCCGCCGATGACGCCGAGCTCCTCCTGCATGCGGAGCGAGTCGACCTTCACGACCACGCCATCGATGCCGAAGTTGAGCTGAGCGCGAAGCGTATGCTCGACGTCGTGTGCGAACGCCGTGACGTCGTCGAGATTCGCGCAGTACCGGCGATGCGACTCGACGGGGAATCCCCACCGCTCGAGCGTGTCGAGCAGCTCGCGCTGCGTCGCGAAGGGGAGCGACACGCCGTCGGGCGCCGCGGCGGCGAAGCCGAAGAAGCGGAGCGGGCGCCTGGCCGTCATCGCGGGATCGAGCTGGCGCAGCGAGCCCGCGGCCGAGTTGCGCGGGTTTGCGAAGATCGGCTCGCCGGCCTTCACCCGCTCCTCGTTCAGCCGCTCGAACGCGTCGAACGGGAGATAGCACTCGCCGCGGATCTCGACGAGGCGGGGCGGATTCGGATCGTCGAGGCGGAGCGGGATATCGCGCATCGTGCGCAGGTTCGGCGTGACGATCTCGCCGACGGTCCCGTTGCCGCGCGTCGCGCCCGTGACGAAGACCCCGTTCTCGTACGTCAGGCTCACGGCTGTGCCGTCGATCTTGAGCTCGGCGCTGTAGCCGCCCGCGGCGTCCTCGCCGACCTGGCGGATGATGCGCGTCTCCCACTCGCGAAGCTCGGCGTCGTCGAAGGCGTTGCCGAGCGAGATCATGGGAATCAGGTGCGCGTGCTTTGCGAGCTGACCCTGCGGCGGGGCGCCGACGCGCTGCGTAGGCGAGTCGAGCGTGCGGAGCTCCGCGTGCTGCTCCTCGAGGTCGCGGAGCTCGCGGTACATGCGATCGTACTCGAGATCTGAGATCTCCGGACGGTCGAGCACGTAGTATTCGTACGACGCGCGCTCGAGCGCGCGTCGCAGCTCCGCGGCGCGCGCGGCGAGGGTGTCGAGACTCGCAGACATCAGGGAAAGTTGCGGTGAAACCGCGGCCGGGGGGAGGGCCGCGCCGGTCTATCCCTTCGCTTCCTCCGACATGACTTCCATCGCGACGGACACGAGGCGCTCGAGCTCTTCGTCCGCGTGCGCCGGAAGCAGCGTCTCGGCCCACATGTGATCCTCGGCGTTCGTGTAGCGGTCGAGGAGGCGGCGGACGAAGGCGACGAGGGTAATTCGCTGCAACTCGCTGCGGCGCTGCGCCTGGTCCTGCGACTTCTGGCTCGCGAGCAGCGTTTCGAAGCGGTGGGCGTTGCGGAGCGCGTTCGCGGTGAGTGAGGCGATCACCTGGCAGAAGCGCACGTCGCGGTCGACGAATGGCGCGGACTCGCGCTCGGTGCGGAGGAAGATCGCGCCGATGACCGTGCCGCGCCAACGGATCGGCACGACCACGATCGAGCGAACGTTTCGCAGCGCGGCCATCACCTCGACGCCCTGATACATCGGGTGCGTGCTGGCGTCCGGGATGAACACGGTCTCTCCGCTCTGGAACGCGCGCTTGAGCTCGGGATAGCGATCGAGATCGACGATCAGGTTGCCGATCGACGGATCCTCGTAGGTGGCGACGAGTCGCACGCTCTGCGCGTCGCCGGCGAGGTAGATCGAGCAGCGATCGAGTCCGAACGTTTCGCCGAGTTTGCGGGCGATCGTGCGCAGAATGTCGGTGAAGTGCAGTGAGGCGGAAATCTCGGTGAGAATGTCCACCACGGCGACCAGATGGTCGCGCTCGCGCTCGAGCTCCGCGACGCGCGCGCGAAGCACGCTCGTCGCGTCAGCCTGCTCGCGCTGCTCCTCCACTAGCTGCTCCGTGCGCATGCTGATCATCGACGTCCTTCACGTTCGCGTTGAATTCCGTGCCGCCATGCTTGATGACCTTGTTTCTGCCGATCGACTTGGCGACGTAGAGCGCATCGTCCGCTGATTTCACGAGCTCTTGCCTGGTACGTACGCGCGGATGCGGCCAGCCCGCTATCCCGACGCTGACGGTGCACTCGAGCGCCCCACCATCGTATTCGAACTGGTGCGCCTCTACCTCCTGACGCACGCGCTCGGCGAAGGTCACCCCGGCGTCGGCCACCGTGCCCGGTAACAGGACCATGAATTCCTCTCCGCCGTAACGTCCGATGCGGTCGATGTCGCGCGCGGCATGCTTGAGGAGCTGGGCAAATTGCGCGAGCACGGCGTCGCCGGCCTGGTGGCCGTTGCTATCGTTCACGTTCTTGAAGTGATCGAGGTCGAACATCAGGAGCGTCAGCGGCTCGTGCAGCCGGATCGAGTGGTCGAACATCTCGTCGAGCCGCTCATCCAGGTGGCGGCGATTGAAGACGCCGGTGAGCGCGTCCGTGATCGCCATCTGCTCGAGCTCCACGTTCTTGGCGGCGACCTCGTCCTGCAGCACCTTGATGCGCAGCGATGCCGACATCCGCGCCTGCAGCTCGGCGTAGTTGATCGGTTTCGTGATGTAGTCATCCGCGCCAGAGTCGAGCCCGGTCACCTTGCTCTGTGTGGTGTCGAGCGCGGTCTGCATGATGATCGGGATGAATGGCAGCGACTTGTCGGCCTTGATGCGGCGCGCCACCTCGTTGCCATCCATGTGCGGCATCATGACATCGAGCAGGATGAGATCCGGCGGCGTCTCGGCGACCATGCGCAGCGCGGTCTCGCCGTCGGCGGCGGTGACGGTGCGGTAGCCGAGCGCGTCGAGCCGCACCTTGAGGACCTCGACGTTGTCCGGGTGGTCGTCGACGATGAGGATCAGGGGCGCGTACGGCTCGTCAGCGGCCATTGCCTTTTCCGATGAACTTCTCGACCTCGCTGACGACGGCCTTCGGCTCGCAAGGCTTGGCGAGATAGCTGTCACAGCCGACCTCCATCGCCTTTTCGCGGTCCGAGGCAAGCGCGTGCGCCGTGAGTGCGATGATCGGGATGCCGCGGGTCTCAGGGTCGCGCTTGAGCACCTGCGTCGCCTCCCAGCCATCGATCACGGGGATCGAGATGTCCATCAGAATCAGGTCGGGGCATTCGGCGCGGGCCTTGGCGATCCCTTCCTCGCCGTTGAGCGCCTCCATGACGACGTACCCGAAGTGCTGCAGAATGGTCGAGTAGACGATGCGATTATCTTCGTTGTCTTCGACCAGAAGGACCGTTTTACCACCGATGCTCATGCGTCTCCTCACCCCGCAGGGGTCCCGCGCCGAAGCCGGGAGAGGGAAAGCCGATTTGGTGCTGAGCCAGGAGCCGAGGCCCGAAGCGTGCACACGTCGACCGTACCCGGACACTGAGTAAAATTCATTCACAGAGCGCGGGGGCAGGACGAGATACGGGTGTGGTCAGCAAGATTCTTACCATCGGGGGCGACGTTGAGCCCCGTAACAGGAGTTTGTCATGGCACGCACAACGGAATTCTCGGGCACGCGTTCCGCCGGAACGCCGCGCCCGCGCAAGTCAGACACGGACGCGGGCGATCCGCTCGACTCGGTCGCATCCTCCAAGGCGCGCGGAAAAAGCTATTCTGACGACATGCAGTGGAGGCACGCGGCGATCTTCGGCGCCGGCATCGCGCTGGGCGCAATGATCGGAGCGGGGGCCGCTCTCCTGTTCGCGCCACAAAGTGGCGAGGAAACTCGCGAGCTGATCAGCGAGCGCGCCCAACGGTTCGGCGGACGCATCGGCGAACGTATCGACGATGCCCGAGGCGACCTCGGCTGGTACCTCCGTCGCGGGCGCCGGAAGTTGCGTCGCGGTGCCGAACGCGGGCGATGGGCCGGCCAGGATATGGCCGACCGGATCAGAAAAGGCTGGTAGTCATCTGGTAAGCGCGGGGCGACTTCGAAGTGTGACTACGACGCCCGACAGGCGGCGCGAACTATTTGTTCTCGAGCCTCGATAGCTCGTCCTGCGCTTCCTTCTTGTAATGCGCGTCGTTGAAGTCCGTGATCGGTCCATCGATCACCGCCTGGAATTGCACCTTCGCCTTCTCGATGTCGCCCGGCTTGTTGCGATCGCGATAGACCTCGGCGAGGTCGAGATGGTGGGTGATGCGATTGGGGTCGAGTGCAACTGCGCGCTCCATGTAACGCACCGCTTCGGCCCAGCTCGCGGTTCCGAACACATCGCCGCCGAGGAAGTTCTTGGCCATGAAGCGCGAGAAGCCGCTGAGGCGCATGATCTCGGCGTTCCATCGTCCCATGACGTGGTTGGCGCCCGCGTGCACTGAGTCGAGGTGCAGCGTCTCCATCGCCTCCGTGCGAACATCCTTCGCAAAACGCACGCGCTCTTTTTTCCCGACGGAGAGCGCGACACGACCAACCGCGCGCGCGACGCTGAAGTGCGCCTCCGGATCGCTCGGCTTCAGCGCGACGGCCTTCGTCGCGTCGTCCTTCGCCTCGGCGTACAGATCCTTCTGCTTGTCCTTGTCGGGCTCGTACTCGCCGAGGTCGACGAGGGTGCGCGACGCCTTCCAGTACGCTTCTTCGGAATTGGCGTCGACGGCAATCGCGGCCTTGTACTCGGCCAGTGCCCCTGTCGCGTTGAGCGCGACGGCCGCCTTGTCGCCAGCCGCGATGAGCTCCGCGGCCGATTGGGCTGATGCGACGGTCGCGAAGACGGAAGCCGCGACGGTTACTGCGAGGTAGCGAATGAGCATGGAAGATCCGACATTGGGGTCGTCTCGGAATGGCGGAGACGTGAGTTCAGCGAACATGGCATCACTGGAGCATCAACGCGCGCCGATGCATCTTCGCTGGCAGAAGCTAGATATACCCCACATCCCGGTCAATGCTCGCCATTCGACTCATCGAACGAAAGCGTGATGGCGGGCGGATAGAGCCAGGCGAGTGGCGCGCGCTGCTGGGTGCGTACGCGGCAGGTCACGTACCGGACTATCAGATGGCGGCATTTCTGATGGCCGTATATCTGCGCGGGCTCGATCGCGAGGAGACGACGTCGCTCACTGACGCGATGCTGCGAAGTGGCGGCGCACTCGATCTCCACACGATTTCTGCTCCTTGCATCGATAAACACTCGACTGGCGGCGTGGGCGACAAGGTTTCGCTGGTTCTCGCGCCACTTGCGGCGTCGGTGGGAATCGTGGTGCCGATGATGTCCGGGCGCGGACTCGGGCACACGGGCGGCACGCTCGACAAGCTCGATGCGATCCCGGGATTTCGCAGCGACCTCTCGCTGGCACAGGCGCGCGCACAGCTGGATCGCATCGGCTGCGTGCTCCTGGGCCAGACGGGAGAGATCGCGCCGGTCGATCGACGGATGTACTCGCTCCGCGACGCGACGGCGACCGTGGAGTCGATTCCGCTGATCGCGGCGAGCATCATGAGCAAGAAGCTCGCGGAGGGGCTGACCGGCATCGTGCTCGATGTGAAGCGCGGTTCGGGATCGTTTCTGCAGACGCTCGACCGCGGACTCGAGCTCGCGGAGCTCATGATCGCGCTGGGCGCATCGCACGGATGTCCGGTGGTCGCGCTGTTGACGGCGATGGACCGGCCGCTCGGTCGCGCGTGCGGAAATGCGCTCGAGACGGAAGAGGCGATCCATGCGTTGAAGGGCGAGGGGCCCGCGGACTTGATGGAGGTGACCTACGCGCTCGCGGCGGAGATGATGATGTTGGGCAGGTTGGCAGACGATCGCGCGACGGCGTTGGAAGTTCTGCAGCGGGCGATATCGTCGGGAGCGGCGGCGGAGAAGTTCAAGGAGATCATCGAAGCACAGGGCGGAAATCCCGCCGTGGTCGATGATCCGGCGCTACTGCCTCAGGCGGAAGCGATCGAGCTCTTTCGCGCGTCGCGCAGGGGATTCATCGCGCAGATCGAGCCACGGGCCGTCGGGCGGGGGATCATCGCGCTGGGCGGCGGGCGCACGACGATGGAGGGCACGGTGGATTTCGGTGTGGGGTTCGTGATTACGGTAAAACCGGGAGATTGGGTGGAGGCGGGAGAGCCGATCGCGAGCGTGTTCGCGAGGGACGAGGTGGGGTTGCGAGCGGGCGCGGCATCGTTGCGCGAGGCCATTCGGATCGCGGATGAGGCCGAGCCGCCGTTGCCGCTCATCTCGCATCGGGTGACGATGGCGCGAGTCGAAGGGTATATCTCGGCATAGGCCGCGGTGCGATGAAGTGACCCCGAATCCAACCACGCTGTGAATCGTTGAATGCGAGCGATGCGTTGATGTCGAGAGCGTTGTGTACGCTGCCAAAGATCGCGCTATTGCTGGCGGCGGTTTAGTGCGGGGCGCAGGGGCCTACGGCACCCGTTGATGAGACATCGCTCGTGCTCGCGGACGTTTCGCAAACGAAATTGAGCTGCGATATAGTCCTGGCATCACTGGATGGGTAGAGCCGACGCCTCGAGAACACCTGTGGGTACCAGGCCGCGTGATCCCCGGATGGGAAACGCCTCGCCTTCGATCGGCCGGGTGGTGAGGCAGCTCCGCCCACACTCTGGATCATCGACGCCGATGGGGAAGGACGTGCGCATCTCGGGCGGTGCGGAGACTATCAGGGAGTATCTCGATGCGGGGCACATCGAGCAGCTCTCCGCTGGTCACCCACATCAACTATCGTGTGATTCGCTGACGAGACTCGAAGAAATGGCGGCGCGACCAATTTGGTCTCGCCGCCTTTCTGTTCGCTTCATGCGAAGCTCAAATATCCAGATTCCGCACGAACTTCGCATTCTTCTCGATGAAATCTCTCCGCGGCTCGACCTCGTCGCCCATGAGCATCTGGAAGATCCGGTCCGCCTCGACTGCATCCTCGATGTCCACCTTGAGCAGCGTACGCACGTTCGGATCCATCGTCGTCTTCCACAGTTGCTCGGGATTCATTTCGCCCAATCCCTTGTAGCGCTGGATGTTGATGCTCTTCGCCTCGTTGCCGCCGAGGCGAGTAATGTATTCGAGACGCTCATCCTCGTCGTAGGCGTAGAACTCTTCCTTCCCCTTCGCGACACGATAGAGCGGCGGCTGCGCGATGTAGATGAAGCCCGCCTCGATCAGCTCGGGCATCTGGCGGAAGAAGAACGTCAGCAGGAGCGTGCGAATGTGCGCGCCGTCGACGTCGGCATCCGTCATGATGATGATCTTGTGGTAGCGCGCATTCTCGATCGTGAAGTCTTCCTTGATCCCCGAGCCGATCGCCGTGATGATCGTTCGGATTTCCTCGTTCGACAGCACCTTGTCGATGCGCGCCTTCTCGACGTTGATGATCTTGCCGCGCAGCGGCAGGATCGCCTGGAACTGCCGGTCGCGGCCCTGCTTGGCGGAGCCGCCGGCCGAGTCGCCCTCGACGAGATAGATCTCGCACAACATCGGATCGCTCAGCGAGCAGTCGGCAAGCTTGCCCGGAAGGTTGCCGATGTCGAGCGCCGACTTCTTGCGCGTGAGATCGCGCGCCTTGCGCGCCGCTTCACGCGCGCGCGCGGCCGACACCGCCTTCTCGACGATGATGTTCGCCGACTTCGGGTGTTCGTCGAGATACGCAGCGAGGTACTCGTTGAGGACGGTCTTGACCGCACCCTCCACCTCGGAGTTGCCGAGCTTCGTCTTGGTCTGCCCTTCGAACTGGGGCTCGTGCACCTTGATCGAGATGACCGCGGTCAGCCCTTCGCGAACGTCGTCACCGGTAAGGGTGAAGTTGTCCTTCTTCAGCCAGTTGCCCTTGGTCGCGAAGACGTTGATCACGCGCGTGAGGGCGCTCTTGAAACCCGTGAGATGCGTGCCGCCCTCGTGCGTGTTGATGTTGTTGACGAACGAGAAGACGTTCTCGCTGTAGCCGTCGTTGTACTGCAGCGCGATCTCGATCGCGATGTCATCGCGCTCGGCCTCGATGTACACGACATCATTGTGGAGCGCCTTGCGGCTGGTGTTGAGATAGGCGATGAACTCCTTCAGCCCGCCCTTGGCGAGGAAGAGCTCGACCTTCTTCGAATCCTCGCGCTCGTCCGTGAGCGTGATGCGGATGCCCTTGTTCAGAAACGACAGCTCCCGCAGGCGCGACGCGAGCGTGTCGTACTGGTAGACGAGCTCAGTGAAGATCGTCGTATCGGGCTTGAACCAGATCGTGGTGCCCGTCTCGGCCTTCGGCAGCTTGCGCAGCACCTTGAGCTTCGTGGTGGTGTCGCCGCGTGCGAAGTCCATGTAGTACTCCTGCCCATCGCGTCGCACCCACACCTTCAGCTGCTCGGACAACGCGTTCACGACCGAGACGCCGACGCCGTGCAGTCCACCCGACACCTTGTAGCTGGTCTTGTCGAACTTGCCGCCGGCATGCAGCACGGTGAGCGCGAGCTCGACTCCCGGGATCTTCTCGACGGGATGGAGATCGACCGGAATGCCGCGTCCGTCATCGACGACGGTGATCGAGTTGTCCGGGTGAATCGTGACTTCGATATGCGTCGCGAATCCCGCGAGCGCTTCGTCGATCGAGTTGTCTACGACCTCATAAACCAGGTGATGGAGACCGCGCTCCGATGTCGATCCGATGTACATCCCGGGGCGTTTGCGAACGGCTTCGAGCCCCTTGAGCACCTGAATTTGACCGGCGTCGTACTGCGTCGGCTGAGTCGTAGTCTTCGCCATGAGCACCTTGTCCACGTGATGAAACCAAGTCCCGAATAAAAGCCGAATCGCAACTGCGCTTCAGCCTTCTTAATTTACTCCAAATTCGTTCCAATTCAAGCAGTTAGCCCATGAGGCGCCAGTGGATTTTGGCGACCTTTCCGGAGCTCCGTCCCGCGTTGATCGCGATCAGCAGCTGGGGCTCCATCAGCGACAGCTCGCTCATCCATGAGCTCGTCTTCACGGCCACGAACAGCGTCCCGTCTCGCGTGATCATGATCGGCTCGGTCACCGCCGAGATCTGGGGGCCGACGAGCGTCGGCCACTCGGGAACGACGCGCGCCTGATCAACTCGTCCACCGTCCTTCGTGGTCGACATGAAGCTCGCCAGCACGTCCGACATCTTCTCGGGCTTCTTCGACGGACGTCTCACGCGTCGCTTCGTGTGAGCGCGCCGGCGTCCACCTGCCAGCGCTCGAGCCGCGTGAATGCCTCCGGGATGTCGGCGTCGCGGGGCACGGCGACGATCGTCTGTCCGCGCTCTTCCTGCGACAGCAACTTCAGAATGCGCGCCGCGCGCCGCGCGTCGAGCTCCGCGAACGGATCGTCCAGGAGCACCAGCGGCTCCGCGCGCGTCGCCTCGCGAAGCGTCGCGGCCTCGAGGAGTCGCAGCGCGATCGCCGCGGTGCGCTGCTGCCCCGCCGACCCATACGTGCGCAGGTCGCGCGCTTCCAGCGAGAGGTCGAGATCGTCGCGGTGCGGCCCCGCGTGGGTGATCCCGCGCTTCACATCGATGGGCCGCTTCTTCTCGAGCGCCGCGAGCAGCGCCTGCTCCGCATCCTCACGCGTCGCGTCGAGCGCGCTCGCGTAGCGCATCGTCGCCGCGCCTCGCTCGCCAATCGCCTCGCAGCGCGACGCGTACTGCTCCGCGTACGTCTTCGCCCACTCCTGCCGCGCGCTGAACAGAATCGCGCCGTTCGTCGCGAGCGCGGGCTCCCACACCGCGGCGCACGCCTCGCGCGCCGCGTGGCTCAATCGCATCTCGCGCATCGCTGCGTTCCTCCGCGCGAGCGCGCCTCGATATCGCTGCAGCGCGACCAGGTACGGACGCGAGCTGAGCGCGAGCATTACGTCGAGAAAGCGACGGCGCTCCACGGGTGCGCCCGCCACCAGCACCGCGTCGCGCGGCGAGAAGATCACCGCGGGGAAGGCGCCGAGCGCGTCGGCCATGCGCTCGGGCTCGGCGCCGTCGAGCAGGATCTTCTTCCGACGGCCCAGCCGGTCGAAGCCCACCGACACATCGTGCGCTCGCGCGCCCTCGATCGTCGCCGCGAGATGAAAGCCGGTCTCGCCGAACGTGACGAGCTCCGCGTCCTGCGCGCCGCGCAGCGATCGAAGCAGACGGAGATAGTAGATCGCCTCGAGAAAATTCGTCTTTCCCTGGCCGTTCTCGCCCACCAGCGCGATCCCCGCCGCCGGCAGCTCGATCTCCGCTCGCCTGAGATTCCGGAAGGCGCGGATCGAGAGCCGCCGGAGCGCACTGTGCGCCACCGGATACTCCGCGATCGCGCCCGCTGCCGCTGTCACGCGCCCTTGAACGCCGCGGGACGCTTCTCGAGAAATGCGCTCATTCCCTCGCGCATGTCCGAGGTCGTCGCGATGAGGCCGAAGTGATTCGCCTCGATGACGAGCCCTTCCTCGAGCGTCGTGTCGAGCCCGCGATTCACCGCCTCGATGCAGAACGCCACCGCGATCGGACCGTTCGCCAGAATCTGCTTCATCATCGCCTCCGCCGCCGCGATCAGCTCGGACGCCGGCACTACCTTGTTCACGAGCCCGATGCGATACGCCTCGGCTGCCTCCGTCATCTCGGCCGTCAGCATGAGCTGCAGCGCGCGCCCCTTGCCGATGAGCCGCGGCAGGCGCTGCGTGCCGCCATAGCCGGGTCCGATGCCGAGTTTCACTTCGGGGAGCCCCATCTTCGCGTTCTCGGACGCGATGCGGATGTGGCACGCGAGCGCGAGCTCGAGACCGCCGCCCAGCGCGAAGCCGTTGACGGCGGCGATCACGGGCTTCGGCGACTGTTCGAATTTCGAGAACGTTCGCTGCCCGACCATCGCGCGCGCGCGGCCGTCGAGCGGCCCCTGCGTGGCGAGCTGCGAAATGTCCGCGCCGGCGACGAAGGCCTTCGCGCCTGCGCCGGTGACGATCGCGCCTCCGACGTCCTTCCGGCTGATGACCTCGTCGATCGCCTGCCCCAGCTCGGCGATCGTCGTGTCGTCGAGCGCGTTGAGCTTCTCGGGGCGATTGATCGTGATCGTCGCGATTCGGTCGCGAACGTCGAACGTGAGATTGGTGTAAGGCATTGGCGGGGTGAAAAGGAGCACGAAGGGGCGGCCTTCAGCTCGTGAAATCTATACGGTCGGACTGCTTCTTGCTTTCCGAATGAGGGCTATGGGCACACAGTGGATCACGCGTCGCGGAAGAAAGCGCGCGGGCTTTACGTACGAGAATTCGCAGGGACGCGTCGTGCGCGACAGGAAGCAGCTCGAGCGCATCGACGCGATGAAAATCCCGCCCGCGTGGGGCGAGGTACACATCGCCGCGACCTCGCGTCCCGCCATCCAGGCGTGGGGCTTCGACGCGAAGGGGCGCAAGCAATACCGCTATCACGAGCGCGCCGTCGCCGCGCGCGAGCAGCGGAAGTACTACCGCGTACGCCGGCTCGCGCGCGACCTGCCGCGCATCCGCGAGTCGCTCTACGCGGAGATCGCCAGCGGAACGGAGCTCACGCGGGAGCGCGTTGCGGCCGCTGTCGTGCGCCTCATCAGCAAGGGATTTTTTCGCGTGGGCAGCGAGCGATACGCGCGCGAGAATCATACTTTCGGCATCTCGTCGCTGCTCAAGCGCCACGTGCACGTGGAGGGGAACGCAATCGTCTTCGACTTCAGGGGGAAGTCGAACAAGCAGCAGAGGCACGTCGTCGTCGATCGCGCCCTCGCGAAGATCATGCGCGCGATGCTCGCGTCGCCCGGCACGAAGCTCTTTCGCTACACCGATGGCGCCGCGTGGAAGAATCTGTCCGAGCGCGACGTGAACGACTACGTCCGTCGCGTGACGAGCGTGCGCTACACGGCGAAGGACTTTCGCACCTGGGGCGGCACCGTGCGCGTCGCCACTGTCCTCTCCGACCTCGGCGCACCCGCCAGCGATCGCGAGGCGAAGAAGAATGTCATACTCGCGATACGCTTCGTGAGCGCGGAGCTTGGCAATACGCCGGCGATCTGTCGCGCGTCGTACGTGCATCCGATCGTCCTCGCGCGCTATCTCGATCACGGCGAGACGATCCTCCCCCGGGCCGTCGGGAAGACGGCGGGCGGACACTATCCCGAGGAGCGCGCGCTCATCCGCTTTCTCGACGAGCATTTTCCCGAGCGTCGCCGGCGCGTGCGGGCCGAGGACAAGGTGGCGGCGTAGCTGGGCCGCGGTAGCTTTCGCGTCATGCAGTCCGTACTCGCCATCGACTCCGGCACCACCGGCGCCACCTGTCTCGTCATTGCCGCCAACGGTCGCGTGCTCGGTCGCGGCTATCGCGAGATCCCGCAGCACTATCCCCAGCCGGGGCGCGTCGAGCACGAGCCGCTCGACATACTGAAGTGCACGCTCGACGCCGCGCGCGAGGCGCTTGCCGCCTCGGGCGTTGTTCCAACGACAATCGGCATCACGAACCAGCGTGAGACGGTCGTGCTGTGGAATCGTCACACCGGTGCCCCGGTCGGCCGCGCGATCGTATGGCAGGATCGTCGCACCGCCGCGCGCTGCGCCGCGCTGGCGCCGTACGCGGAGGACATCGCCGAGCGGACCGGGCTGCTGCCGGATCCGTACTTCTCCGCGACCAAGCTCGAATGGCTTCTCGCGCACGAGCACATCGCGCGAATGGCGCAGGACGGCTCGCTCGCCGCTGGGACGGTCGATACGTGGCTGATCTGGAATCTCACCGGCGGCGCCGTGCACGCGACCGATCCCACGAACGCATCGCGCACGATGCTCTATCACATCGGCGACCTCGCGTGGAGCGAATATCTGCTCGAGCTCTTCGGTGTTCCGCGCGCGATTCTTCCCGAGGTGCGCGCATCGAGCGGCGACTTCGGGCTCGCGCGGGGATCTCTGCTCGGGCTCGCGCGCGACATCCCGATCACGGGCGTCGCCGGCGACCAGCAGGCCGCGCTTTTCGGGCAGGGATGCTGGACGTCGGGGCAGGGAAAGAACACCTACGGCACCGGCGCGTTTCTGCTGCTCAACACCGGCATGGAGATCGGCGCGCCCGGCGGCGGGCTGCTCACCACGGTCGCGTGCGATGCGAGCGGCGGTCCCGCATACGCGCTCGAGGGAGCGATCTTCGTCGCCGGCGCCGCCGTGCAATGGCTGCGCGATGGACTCGGCATCATCTCCACGGCAGCCGAAACGCAGTCGCTCGCGCAGGGGATCGAGTCGAACGCCGGCGTGTATTTCGTTCCGGCGCTCACGGGGCTCGGCGCGCCGCACTGGGAGCCCGAGGCGCGCGGCACTATCGTCGGGCTCACGCGCGGCACGACGCGCGCGCACCTGGCGCGCGCCGCGCTCGAGTCGATGGCATACGCCACGGCGGACGTGCTCGAGGTGATGCAGCAGCGCGGGCGCTGCACCTTCGAGCGGCTGCGAGTGGATGGGGGAGCGACGGAGAATGAGTGGTTGATGCAATTCCAGGCTGACGTGCTCGGTGTTCCGGTGGAGCGTCCGGACATGGCGGAGACGACCGCGCTCGGCGCGGCCGGACTGGCGGGGATCGCCGCGGGCGTGTGGCCAGACGCTTC
>DATCPC010000234.1:0-11745 GCA_036564355.1 Gemmatimonadaceae bacterium
TTTGGCAACTTCTGGGATCTCTACTGGGTTCTCGACGAGCCGCAGCAGCAGCTGCTGCTTCGACTCTCTCCTGCTGCGTTCGATGACGACAGGAGCAGTTGGGCCGTCGTTCTCGCCGAGACGTACCGGTTGCGGGGGGACTCGCTGAGGATGCGCGCCTATGCCGATTCAGCGCGTGTCGCGATCGATAAGAGCCTCGCGTTGGCGCCGCAGGATGCGCAGCGTCGAGCGTTTCGCGGGATCATGCTCGCCTACCTCGGCCGTCGCGCCGAGGCCATCCGCGAGGGTGAGCGGGCGGCCGAGCTGCTTCCGATATCGAGTGACGGGTACGCGGGTCCCTACATCCAGCATCTGCTCGTCCGGATTTACATGATGACCGGTGAAAAGCAAAAGGCGCTCGATCATCTCGAGCCGCTGCTCCAGGTGCCGTACCACCTGTCTCCGGGCTGGCTGCGAATCGATCCGACATTCGCGCCGCTGAGAGGAGAGCCGCGCTTTCAGAAGATGGTGGCAGCAGCGGGCTGACTCGCCGTACGACTGAAAAAGCGGCGCGCGCACATCCTGTACGCGCGCCGCTCTCGCTCATCGCTGTCGTCGGTTAGCTCCGCGTCAACCACCTGCGCAGTACGAGCACCCCAGCTCCTGCGCGCGATTCACGCCCCAGGTTCCCGAAGGAATGACGGTGATCCCGGGAATGATTCCCGCCGTCCAATCCTTTAGCGCGACCTCGGGCGTCACGCCGGCAGCCCCTGCGAACTTTGCGCTCAAGAAATGCAGCGCCACGTTGCAGGCACCGAATATGGTGCCGTGCGCCATCAGCTTGTCCACCGCCATGTCGTCCAAGGGCAGCGAGCCGGGCTTCGCATTGAAATACGGGTTATGCTCGGACGGCGCCTTCGTCGCCGGGTCCATGACATTCATCGCCTTCCCGATCTTGTACTTCGCCCACACCGCGTCGTTGAGCGCGATGGGGAAGCCGCCATGTCGAAGGACGATAACGGCCGTTGCGGGTGATGGGGTGGCGGATGCATACGGCAGCATGAAGGTGTAGGCGAACGCGAGCGGGAAGCCTTCGTTCATCGCGAAGGCGTCGACGACCATCTTGTGCTTCGTCTTGAGCGTGCCGGGCCACTCGCTCGGTTCGGTAGAGGTGGAGTCCGACGCATTGGCGACCGTCTTCTCGGCGGCGCATGCGGTGACGGGGAGGAACGCAGTGAGTCCGAGCGCAGCGGTTCCTGCGGCGAGACGTCCGAGGAAGCTGCGGCGCGGCGATGAGGTAAGGATGTCTTCACTCATTGTGACCGTCCTGCGCGCTCAATGCGCGCCGTTGTGCGCGCGGGTGCGCGCGGTATCCGTGCCCAACGTCGGCCGGGCTTTCTATGGATATGGCACATCCGGGGGCCGGTCGCCAGTCGGCCAGTCATGCTCTTTTCCGGCGAAATCGGGACGGGGTCGCGTGTTGATGAAGCGCGAGACGTCGAGCGCCTGCTGGGGCGTGAGCGAGTTGGGCCGATCGAGCGGCATGTTGTGCAATACGAACAGCGCGGTCGTGCGGTAGCGAGCCATTCCGGCGCCGATGTTGTACGACTTCGCTCCCCAGAGCGGTGGCGCGACCACGGTCCCTTCGCCCGATGCACCGTGGCAGCGCACGCAGCTCGCGGCGAATATCTGCGCTCCGCGCGACGTGTCCGCGTCGAGCGTCGACAGCGAGGGAACGCTCTTCGGCTTCGTCGAGTCGCCAACCGTCAGCCCCCGCGACAGCCACGCCATGTAGACCACGATGTCGCGCATGTCGTCGCCACTCACGGGGAGCGCGCGCCCGTTCATGCTGCGAACAAAGCAGTCGTTCACGCGGTCCTCGATCAGATCAACGCGTGCGCGGCGTGCGCGGAATTGCGGAAAGTGAATGTATGCGCCGGTGAGCGGCAGCCCGCTCGCGCGACGGCCCTCATCGAGATGGCAGCTGAAGCAGCGCAGCGAATTTCCGACGTAGCGCGGCAGGCTGTCGCGAGTCGCGGCGAACAGCGCGCGGCCGCGGCGGATGGACACGCCCATCGGGCCGGACGGCGGTATGGTATCAGCGGTGGTTTGCGCATGCGGCGGAGGTATCGTCGCTCCGCGGCCGGCGGCGGCGGGAGCATCTCCCCTCCCGCACGCCATGGCCAACGCGATCATCGTGAGCCGCACACGCGGATGGATCGCACGTGTGGTATCGCGTCGTGTTTGCATCCTGTACCTCGGCGCTCCCCGGAAGAGCAGCGTTGCACACGATGTAACGCTTTTCATGTCGTGCGTCCAGTGTCTATTGCGTGATGACTCGAACGACGGGCGTGTGCTTCACGAGCTTGCGTGAGAAGAAGTCGAACGACGCGGTGTACGCCGCAAGCCAATTTCGATGCAGCAGAAAATCGTGCACCTCGTCGGGAAAGATCAGCTGCTCGACATCCACGCCCTGCTTTCGCAGGTCTTCGGCGAGCTGCACAGTCTGACTGAACGACACGTTGCGATCGTCGTCGCCCTGAATCAGGAGCACCGGCGATTTCCACGTCGATTCATATGCCATGGGCGATGACAGAAACGCGGTGCGCCGCGCCTCCTGGTCTTTCAGAATGCGCCACCCCGGAACGAACGTCTCCCACTCGAGATTCCAGTCGTGCACGCCGTGCATGTCCACGCCGGCGGCGAAGATGTCGGAGGAGCGGGCGAGCGCGAGCGCGGTGAGATAGCCACCGTACGAGCCGCCCCACGCCCCGATGTGCGCCGGGTCGACATCCGCGCGCCCGCGCAGGAAGAGTCCCGCCCCCTGCACGTCGTTGTACTCGCTGCCTCCCGTCGCGCCGTAGTCGAGTGCCTCGCGGAAGTTCAGCCCGTAGCCAATGCCGCTCCGATAGTTCACCGCCAATACCACGAAGCCGCGGCTCGCGAGAAACTGGTTCATCGCGTACGCGTTGCTGTAGTAGTACATGTAGTGCCAGCCGAGGAGCATCTGGCGGCGCGAGCCGCCATGAAAAAAGACGACGGCGGGGTGCGGGCGTTGAATCGAATCGTTCGGCAGAAAGAGCTGGCCGTGGAGCATCATGCCATCGCCCGATGGGAAAACCACCTGCTGCGGCGTCACGAGCGCACTGGAGGGAAAGGCTGCCGGGATGAGCTCGGGCGCGATGTCTCGCGGCGTACCCGACTCGGCCACGATGGCCGGACGCGCCGGCATCTTCGCATCTGAATGCAGGATCGCTACGCTCTTGCCATCGCTCGTTTGCACCGGCGACCACTCGATCCCCGTGCCGGTGGTCACCTGCGCCAGCTGGCCGTGGACGACACCCACGCGCCAGATGTGCCGGCGGTCGGTGTCGCCCTGATTCGACGAGTAGAACACCGATCCGCGATCGGGCGACAGCGATACGTGCTCGACCTCGAAGTTGCCTGGTGTGAGCAGCGCCGACTTGCTGCCATTCGCATACACCTTGTACAAGTGCGTCCAGCCGTCGCGCTCCCACGGAAAGACGATGTAATCGCCCTGCGCCCACATGAGCTGCGCTTCCGACACGATCTCGCGGAATGCGCTCCCGACTCCATTCTCCGCCTTCCAGATCTCCCTTCCGTCACCGGTCGCCACGTTTGCGACGACGATCGACCACGGAGATTCCGTGCGGTCGGCGCCGAATACCGGCTTGCGCGAGGATGTCGGCGTGCGGATGAACGCGACGCGTGCGCCGTCGGGTGACCAGACCGGCGAGGAATCCCAGTCCACCGAAGGCGAGAGGTATCGCAGCGTTTTCGTCGGCGCATCGTAGACGCCGATGAAGTTGTGATCGCCGCGATCACTCACGAACGCGAGCTTCTCTCCCTGCGGCGACCACCGGAGCTCGCTCGCGCGGCCGCGGGTGTGCATGAGCTGCGTTGCGGGCTTCGTGTCGCGAAGCGACGCACTCCAGATCTCGCCGTCCTTCACGAACGCGATGCGGTCGCCGGCGGCCGAGATGGCGAGCGAGTGTCCGTCGCCGATGCGCCGCGGCGCGCCGCCGGAGAGCCGCGCGAGCCATACGGCCTGCGTTTCCCCTTCGATATTCAGCGCCGGATTGGGAATTTCCCCCTTCCCATTGGCACCTCCGCCGCGCACGTAAGCGATCGCGCCACCGTCCGGCGTGAACACGAGCTCCGTGATCTCCTGCCCATCGTCGCCGCTGTAGGAGGTGACCTTTTTCGCCTTGTAGTCGGGAGGACGCGCGACCCACACGTTGCGGGAGCCCGCCTCGTCGAAGGTCCATGCAACCGCGCCGCCCGTTGGCGAGGCGACGAGCCCATCGGGGAAGGGAGCGCTGAGCAGCCCCTCGAGGGTGATCTGTTTCCCCTGCGCGGCGCAGGGAAGAGCGACGGCGAGGAGCGCGACGGCGAGCGATTGACGCATGTTCACGGAATTCGGGAGGGCGCGGTTTGCGGCATCGATGGGCCTACGCGCGATTGGTCACCATGCACGGCATGGTGACCAATCTGCAACCTGTTCCGCGACTTCTCAATTCACATGCGCGGCGATACCGCGCGCACCTACATCGAATCGACGGGCGGAATCGAATCGATGGGTGGGTCGATCGGGTGACCGATCGGCGGCACCGAATCCGGGGGCACGCCCAGCTTGCGCGGGAGATAGATGACCGCGTCGCTCTCGCTGCTCCCCGATGACGCAAAGGCCCACGTCGTGTTGCTGTAGAACGCCTCGTTGGCCGGCGGCGTGGCGACGAGATAGTAGTTGCCCTCCGGAATCGAGGTCACGAGAAAGCGGCCGTTCTCGTCCGTTACCACTTCGCCGACCTTCGTGACCGTGATCGTCGCGGTGTCGGATGCCGTGCCGGGCGGCACTACCATCTGCAGGTTGAGGACTACCGTCGCACCGGGAATCGGCGTCGCCGTGCTCGGATCCAGCCCGGTCGTGGAATCGACCACTACTCCCCGCAGCTCTCCGTGTGCGTTGGGATTTCCGCCCGCCACCTGAATCACCGCGCCCGACCATTGCGTGGTGGACTTCTCCTTCGGCGCCGCGGATGAATCGGAGCAGCCTGCCATGATCACCGCGGCGGCCACTCCACCGATCAACATGATGTGCCGAATTCGAGTCTCCTGATGAGCCGTGATCGCTCTCGCCGCAACGCGGCAGTCCCGCCGTGCGTGCCAGGCGCTGACGAGGGAGACCCCGCCTGCCGTACGCGCGTCACTGCGGTCCGTTGCCGCACCCTCGATGCGCAGAAAGAAGAGACCCCCGCACCCGCGCTCACGTCACCCACACCATCCGTTGTCCTGCCGCCGACCCCTCCCTGACAAGCCGATGTCAGAAGAATCGCTTGCCATCTTCCGACACCGTCATCTATGATGTAGAGACGCGCATGATCCATCGAGGAGATACACGATGACGCCCCCATCCAGCACCTCCCGGTGCGCGCTCGCCGCCGCGCTCACCCACGTGGCCGTGTTCGCGGGGCTCGCGAGCACCGCGCTCGCGGCGCACGGACAGTCGCTCAGCTCCTCCGTCGACATCGGTATCGCCGGCGGGAACGCGCTCGCGGGCCCATCGGCGAGCGCGCTGCTTCTCCAGCCCTCGATTCGCTGGGATCATCCGAACACGAGCTTCGGTGCCCAGGCGAGCTGGCTGGCAGGCCCCCAAGCGCACCTGGATGGCGACGCCTCGATCGGTGGCCGGTACTTCTCGCCCGTGTATCGGCATCTTCGCTTCGAGCTCGGGGCTTCCGCCGAGCGCACTGCGGGCCCCGACGTCATTGCGTCGTCCAACGCGCTTCTGGGCGACGCCAACCTCTCGCTCTCGCTCGGAGCCGGCGGCCTCTGGATCAGCAGAGGACAGCGCGCGAGCGCGACCAAGTCGCTCCCCTCACAGGTGCGGACGTACGGCGCGGGCACCTGGCGGCGCGTCGGCGGCGCGGTGTTCACCGCATCGGTCACGGCGAGCAGCTACGGAACCGGCGGTAGTAACGGCCTTGGCGGCGGCGCGAGTAACCCCGGCCTCCCTACCGCCGACTCGCTTGGAAATATCATCGACACGCTGTCGCGCACCTCGTCCGTCGCGCGCCAATACGCCGATCTCGAGAGCAGCGTGTACTGGTCGCACGGCGCGCTCGCGCTCGACGGGCTGCTCGGCACTCGCGTCAGCGCGTCGTACGGACAGCGCGCCACGTGGGGACGCGCGCAGGCCAGCTGGTCGCTCAACGAGCAATTCGCGCTCGTCGCCGCCGGAGGTACGCGCGCGCCGGAGCCATCGGTCGGGCGGGTCGGTGGAAATTTCGTTTCGCTCGGCGTGCGACTCGCGAGCGCGCCGTGGATCGCGCACGCGCTCCACGGCGCACGGTCCAGTGCGAGCGCGTTCGGCGTGCGGGCCGAGGACTCCACGCGCATCATCTACGTGCACGCGCCCGCCGCACGCACGGTCGAGCTGATGGCGGACTTCACGGACTGGCAGCCGGTGATCATGCGACACGCGGCCAACGATGAATGGGAGCTCGCGATGTTCATCGCGCCGGGCTCGCACCGCGTGAACATTCGCGTCGACGGCGGCGAATGGAGCGCACCACCCGGCGCTGGCACCGTCCAGGATGAATTCAACGGCACGGTCGGACTCATGGTGGTTCCGTAACGACCGGAGCCGTCACGCGGGTCGATAGTGACGTGGTGCCGGATGACGGGGTCTCGCCTTCTGTGGAGCTTTCTGACGGCGCGCTCGTGGAGATCGTTCTCAAGGGCGACTCGGAAGCGTACGCAAGGCTCGTTGCCCGATACCGGGATCGATATGCGCGATTCGCGCTGCACATGCTCGGCAATCGCGAGGATGCCGAGGAGGCGTTGCAGGATGCGTTCGTGCGCGCCTATCGCTCGCTGCATCGATGCACGGAGCCGGCGCGCTTTGGCAGCTGGCTGCTCGCTATTCTCGCGAATCGATGCCGAACGGCCGGTGGGCGAAACGCACGACGGGAGCGACGCTTCGTCTCGGCTGAGGATCGGCACTATGCGATCGCGCTCGACCACCCCGCGGAGACATCGGCGTTGCGGGAGGAGATCAGCCGGGCACTGTCGCGGCTGGACGCAGACCAGCGCGAAGCGTTCCTGTTGAAACACGTCGAAGACCTGGAGTACGAGCAGATGGCGGTGGTCACCGGAGCAGGCGTATCGGCGCTCAAGATGCGAGTGAAGCGCGCCTGCGAGCGAATGCGGCGGATGCTGACGGAGGGAGAAGATGCGCCAGCACGATGAGTCCGAAGCCGCGCCGAACGAGGATGACGTGCTCGTGCAGGCCGCGGGGGAGCTGCGCCGGCCACTGCGCATCGACGCCGCGCTGTTCGATGCGCGCGTGATGGACGAGGTGCTCCGTGGACCGACCGGGCTCCGCGAGCGAATGGCACAGCTCGCGCGTCCGCGAACGATCCGGGTGTCGCCACTCGCCGCGCTCGCGGCGGCGCTGGTCTTCGCGGTCGCGATCGCCGGATCCGCGCTCTACCTCAGCGCTCCGCGAGGGCACGCGGTGACGGCCGACATCGCGCGCACCGGCTCCGGATCGCCGCTGGTGCAATTCGGTTTCGTCGCACCGCACGCGTCGAGTGTCGCGCTCGTTGGCGACTTCAATAACTGGGACCCGAAAGCGACGCCGCTGCGCGCCGCATCCACGGGCGGCGTGTGGTCCGTAGAGGTGCCAATTCAGCCGGGGCGTCACCTGTACGCATTCGTGGTCGACGGCTCGGTCTGGCACCCCGATCCAGCGGCGCCGCAGGCATCGGGCGAAGACTACGGCGAGCCGAACTCCGCGCTCACCGTGGCCGAGCCGGGGGCGCGATGAGTCATTTCCCGCGCGCGGTATTCGCCTTCGCGCTGGCGGCCTGCGCGCCCATCGCGCTCGCCGCGCAGGACGCGCGTCTCAACGCGCGTCTCGATGCGAGCACGCGCGATGCCGTCGTCGCGCTGATCGACAGCGCGCGCGCGGATGGAATTCCCAGCGAGCCGCTGGTGCAAAAGGCGCTCGAGGGTGCGAGCAAGCATGCGGATGGCGCGCGCATACTCGGCGCCGTGCGCATGCTCGACCACGAGCTCGGTGAGGCGCGCGCGGCACTCGGCGCCGCCTCGAGCGACGCTGAGGTGATCGCGGGGGCGAGCGCGCTGCACGCCGGGATCGCGCCGGCGGCGCTGACGCGCATGCGAGCATCGCGCGCGCACGGGTCGCTCACCGTCGCGCTCGCGGTGCTCTCCGATCTCATCGCGCGCGGTGTTCCTGGCGACACGGCGACGACGGTGATCTCCGCCCTCACGGTCGCGGGCGCGCAGGATGCGGAGCTGCTCCGTTTCCAGCAGGGAGTTGAGCGCGACATCGCGCAGGGCGCGACGCCTTCCGCGGCGCTCGGCGTGCGCGCGCAGAGCGCATTTCCCGCAGCCGCGCCGCGCCGCACTCCGTAGCTCGCGCGCGCGAACTATCTGAGCAGGCGAAAGGCCGAGCGCTGGCTGCCGCCGTACTTGTGCGCCATGCTGATCCAGAGCTGCGCCATCGCCTCCAGCCAACGGGACTGAGAGAGCGGACCGGCGTCGACCATGTCGAAGCCGAGCTGATTCCCGAGCTCGGCGACGATGAGCTTCGCGCCTGCGTCGTCGCCGCAGAAGAACATGGATGCTTTCTCGCCGTTGAACGTCGGATTGGCGAAGTTCGAGGCACCGGGCGAGTTGAAGCACTTTACGACTTTCGCGGCGGGGACGAGCCTGGCCACTTCCTCGCCGGCGGACGTCGTCGTGCCAATTGCGAGTCCGGAGAGATCCGGGAGCAGCGGGTTGGTGCAGTCGATCAGCGTCTTGCCGCTGAGCGGACCGGCCGCCCTGAGTGCATTCGCGGTCGCCTCCCACGGGACGGCGAGCACGATCACGTCGCCGAAGGCAGCGACGTCGGCTACGGTGCCCGTGCGGTCGTGCGGCAGCCCGCCGCCCGATGTGGCGCCCGGGTCGCGAACGCCGAAGCGGACATCGTGTCCTTGTGCCTCCCAGAGGCGCCCCAGCGTGCCGCCGGCGTGTCCCGCCCCGATGATTCCAAGCCGCATTCTGCGTGTCCTCGAGCTCGTTGAGTGACGCCCCGTGACCGAGCGCTTTCATATATAGTCACAAGGATGATCGCCAATTAGGCCGCGTAGCTCAATATTTGCGCGGTTGGGGTTGTGCCTGGCTCGACAGCCCTCTCGTATCAAGGTAAAGTTCATCGCTCATGACGCCCGTCCGCCCCTTTGTTCGTAAACGCCCACGTTGGTTCTGGCTCGCGCTCGCGATGTTCGCGCTCGCGCAGTTCGACATCGTGGCCGTCGTGCCGTTCGCGGACGCGAATGAGGGAAAAAGCGCGCCATCGCACGTCGAGGCGTACGGGACCAAAGCGCACTACTCGCACGACGAAGCGAACTGCGCGGTGTGCGTCGCACGGCAGCTCATCGGTCGCACCGAGCTGTCGGTACGCGTTGCGCTGCCCGCGGCGCTTCCGATTGGAGTGGTCGCGAGCATCGAGCTGCCGTCGATCTCGCTCGATCGCTTCTCCGTTTCATCACCTCGCGCACCCCCCGCCCAGCGCGAGCTCTGATCGGCGGCCGCCACCGCGGCCCGCTCTTGCCTTACCCGGCCTCCGCGCGCGCAGCACGTGCGCGCCCGTGCCACCCGAGCTGACTCCGATCCAGAGCTGATTCGTCATCGACGCCTGCACTCACCGCGGCGCCGGATGCACGGTCGTCATCGTGCATCGCGTGCGACCGCCGTCGTACGAGCCTGGAGAGGGATGAACACTCGGAATTTCGCACGTCATTCGCTACGAGCGCCGCTGTCGCGGTGCGCCTGCTCGCTTGCGCTGATCGGCGCCTTCATGCCACTGTCCGCGCAGGTGCGCGCGACGACGCCGTTGAGCGCGCAGATGCAGGATAGCACGACCGCTCCGCTCCGCATCGACCGCAACGAGGCCATTCGCGAGGCGCTCGCGCACAACCCGACGCTGGCCGTCGCGCGCGAGCAGATCGCGCAGGCGCGGGCGCGGGTGACGCAGGGCTATGCGCTGCCGGAGCCGTCGGTATCCGCGGCGGTACTGGGCGCCAACGGAATTGCGCGGCCGCATACGGCGAGCGAGACGGACCTCGGTGTGGGAATCACGATTCCCTTTCCCAACAAGATCATTCTGCGCGGCCAGGCGGCGAAGAGCGATCTCGGCAACTTCGATGAGCTGTACGTGCAGCAGCGGCAGCTCATCGCCTCGCAGACGGCGCAGGCGTACGACTCACTGCTCGTGGCGCTGCGGCATCGCGAGGACCTGCTCATTTCGAAGTCGCTGGCGGAGGACTTCGTGAAGAAGACGGAGGCGCGCTTCAACGCCGGAACGGCCGCGAAGCTCGACATCGTGAAGGGACAGGTGGACGTCGCGCAGGCGGAGAACGACCTGATCGCGAACGAGCGCGGGATCGCCAACGCGCGCGCAGGGCTCAACAGACTGCTCGGCCGCGTGCTCGGCGCGTCGATCGAGCCGGCGGATACGCTCGGAGTACCGGTGGTGCCGACCGATCTGGACCGGCTCGAGAAGCTCGCGATGCTTTCGCGCCCCGAGCTGCGCGGACTCGCGCGGCAGCGGGAGAGCGCGAAGTCGCAGGAGCGGCTGGCGCAGCAATACTTCTTGCCGGACGTCACGCTCGGGCTCTCGCGCAACAACATCTACGGCACGGAGCCCACGTACACGACGTCGATCGGCATCGACGTTCCGATCTTCTTCTGGCAGCACCAGCGCGGAGAGGTGGCCGAGGCGAAGCACCACGAGCTGGAGCTCACCGAGTCATATCGCGACGTCACAGCGCAGGTCGGGCAGGACCTGCGCAACTCGTACTCGACCGCGTCCACCGCTCTCAGGCAGGTGCAGTTCCTGGCCGACAGGCTGGTGCCGAGCGCGGAGGAGCAGTATCGGATCGCCTCGTCGAGCTACGGGCTGGGCGGCTCGTCGGCGCTCGAGGTGATCGACGCGCAGCGAACGCTGCTCGATGCAAGAAACCAATACACGACTGCGCTGGGCGCACTGAACGATGCCGTCGCCGATCTCGAGCGCGCGACGGGCGCCCCGCTCGATTCCACGCCAGACGAGAAATCGCATGACTAAGGACTGCACTACATTCCGCGCGATCGTGCGCATGTCGATCCCGCTCACGCTGTTCGTGCTCGGTGCGTGTGGCGGGAAAGGCGAGGCGCGCGCGGCGTCGGACACCGCGTCGGCGAAGAGTGCGCCGGCACGGAGCGCGGCGCCCGGGGTCGCGAGCACCACGCTGACACCGGACCAGCTCGAGCATCTCAAGATCGCACCGGTTGCTTCGGTGGCGTTTCGTCCGGAGGTGCAGACGACGGCGACGGTCGCGTTCGACGGCGACATGTCGACGCAGGTGCTGTCGCCGATCTCGGGGCCGGTGATGCGAATCCTCGTGCAGCCGGGTGCGCTGGTGAAGCGCGGCGACGTGCTCGCGACGGTGTCGTCGCCGGATTTCGCGAGTGCGGTCTCGGACTTCAGAAAGGCACAGGCGACCGCCGTGCAGGCGCGCCGCGTCGCAACTCTCGATTCGGCGCTCTTCAAGAACGACGGAATCGCGCGCCGCGACATGGAGCAGGCGCAGACCGATGCCGTCTCCGCCGAGGCGGACCGCGACGCCGCGCTGCAGGCGCTGCAGGCGCTCGGTGTGGATGAATCGACGCTGGCGGGGCTGCGCGACAGCA
>DATCPC010000048.1:0-4316 GCA_036564355.1 Gemmatimonadaceae bacterium
CGCCACATCGGTGGTCGGGAATGCGGCCGCGTAGCGATCGACGACTGCGAACAACGAATCCTGCGCGCCGCGGTCGCCCTTCGTCCGCACGGTCGCCGAGTCGAAGGCGACGATTGCATCCTGGCCGGCCTGCGCCGACAGCCTGGGGTCGTTCGTGTACGAGTACGCCGCGCGCGAATACTCGATGCCGGCCTTGAAGTATTCGGCTTCGGCGAAGAGCGCCTCGCCGTACAGCAGGTCGACCGCCTGCGCGCTGTCGCTCTTCGGGAACTCGCTCATGTAGCGGCCGTAGAGATCCGCGGCTTCGGCGAACCTCGACTTGTCCTTCTTGTCCTTGCTGTCCTGCGCCCGCGAGAGGCTGTATTGGGCGCTCTGGCGCAGCGCGGACTCGCGGGCAACCTCTGCGCTGTCGCGCAGCGTTGGGTTCGCGGTCGCCCACACGGAGTTGGGAGCGAAGCGATCGACGAGCTCGAGCCTCGCGGCCTGTGCCTTGTCCGGCTCGAGGGCGCGGTTCTGATAGATATCGACGATCTCGCGCTGCACGCCGAGGGCGCCTGAATCCGCGGGTGCATCGGCGAGCACCGCACGATAGGCGGCGACGGCCCGAACGAAGTCCCCCTGATCGCGGAGCCCCGAGGCCACGCGACGGAGCACCGGAAGCTTGAAGCTGGCGGCTGAATGCGACCCGAAATACCGGCGCGCGGCCTCCGCGCCGCCGGTCTGCGTGAGCGCGACCGCCATGTACTCGATGGCCTCGCCGCGCAGCCCGAGACGCGCCTGCTGCTCCGGAGAGAGCTTGTCGTACTCGGTGACGAGCCGGCCGAACACATCCACCGCCTCCTGATACTCCGGCTGATTAGCCTGTGTCGCCTGGTTGTAGTAGGCCCACCCCAGCTTGTACAGCGACAGGAAATAGATGTCGCCGCCGGGAGTGGCGATCTTGGTCGCGTTCTCGTAGGCCTGCGCCGCGCGCACGAACATCGCCTTCCTCGGCTCGCCGCGCAGCTTCGCCGCGAGCTCGAAGTCCGCATCGCCCAGCCGGAAATATCCTTCCGGCCGGAAGTGCGACTGCTCCTTCGATGTCACGAGCTCGAACATCTTCACCGCATCGGCGTTACGTTGCTGCGCGAAGTAGAGCGTGCCGAGCGTGTAGGCGGCCGCGTCGACGCGGGGGAAGTCCGGGAACTTGTGAATCAGCTCCTCGTAGCGTGCGATCGCGGGTGCGTAGTCCGGGCGCTCGGGCACGGCGCCGCCGGCCCGCTGCGCCGACGCGAAGTTCTCGTCGGCGCGGCGTACGAGCAGCTCGCCGAGTTGGAACAGCGCGCCCGGGCGCAGCGTGCTCGATGGATACCTCGCGAGGAACGAGGACAGCTTCTCGATCGCGTCATCACGCGCGTCGTCGGCGGCCGCGGGGCGCGGGGTGGCGACCAGCTGAGTCGCGGGCGCGTTCTGGGCGCCCGCGGAGGCGACCGCGGTGGCACCGAGCGCCAGCGCGAGGAGCGGCGCGAGGAGACGGAGCGAGGACATCGCTAGTGCCGCGGGGGTGTGGACGCGCCGCCGGGCGTCGTGCGCGTAGCCGCCGGAGTGGCGCCGCCGGGAACAGTTGCGGATGCATCCATCGCCTTGAAGAACGCGGCGCTCGCCGTCGCGTAGTCGGCCGCCTCGCGGTCGCGCGACAACAGCGCCAGAAGGCCCGTTGCGCGCGCGCGCAACTCTTCATCCACGAGCGCGACGAGCGCGGCTTCCGCCGCCGCGCGCTGCGTCGTAGCCGTGCTCACCACGGTGCGCATGGCGATCACCGCGTTCGACTCCTTCCCTCGCTGCGCCGCGAGCTCGTTGGCGACGAGCAGCGAGTCGTCGGCGAGCACCGCGGCAGTGGTGTCGTGCAGCGCGTGCGCGTGCACGAGCCGCGCGACCATCGAGTCGCGCAGCACGAACGCGGGATGATGATCGAGTGCCGACTCGAGGCCGCGCTCGATGTCATCCGCGATCGCGCTGTACACGCCGGCCGTCTGCTGCTCCATCGTCAACGCATCGAGCTCGAGTCCCTTCGCATTCGCACCGAGCGATGTCCGCGTGCTGTCGAGCAGGCGAATGTTCTCGGTCGCGACCTTGCGGGTGGCAGCGATCTGCAGGCGCAGCGTCGCGCGCACCTTGTCGCGGGTGTTCTCGAGCACGGTCTTCATGTGCTCGAGCGAATCCTGCGTCGCCGCGATCTGCTTCGCATTCTCGGCCAGCCCGCTGTCGCCCTCCACGATGAGGCGCTGGAGATTCTCGAGCGCCGCGATCTTGGTCTTCTGCGCGTCGATCTGTTCCTGGAGCCGGTACGATGCGAGCGCCAGCTCGATGTCAGTCGCCAGTACCGCCTGCGTGCGATCCGCATAGGCTCCAGGAGGCTGCGCGCCCGTGCGCGGTGCAAAGACCACGCGAACGGGAAATCTCGCACCTGCCGCGGAATCGACTCGAGCGGCGATCCCGAGGCTCGAAAGAATGTGCGGCGACTCGGTGACGAGCGCCGTGTCCGACGCCCCGGCGAAGGCGGCGGCAATGCGGGACTTTTCCGCGCCGGCGTCGTCGGGAAGCGAGATGACCTTCCCCGCTCCGGCGTTCGCGATCAGGACGGATCCGGCGAGATGCGCGTTGACGAACGCCCGGCTCGCGTCAGTCATGGCGGACGTCGAGCGCGCCTGCAACGCGCCGAGCTCGCCGCCAATCGAGTCCGCGACGCCTTGAAAATACTTCTCGGCCGAGTCGCTCTTGCCGTCTTCGAGAAGGATCTGCCCCGCCATGAGCCGCGCTTCGTCGCGCGCAGGCAGGTAGGGATAACCCGTCGCGAACTCGCGGAACGCGGTCGCCGCTCCGGCCGCGTTCCCGCCGCGATAGAGCGCCCACGCCTTCGTCAGCAACGCCTGCGCGCCCGCGCCACTCGTTACCGGAACGCCATCCGCGAGCGATGCGGCCGCGGCGAATTGTCCAATTCCGAGAGCCGTCTGCGCCGCGCTCAGACGCACCTGCTCGGCGAATGTTCCGCGCGCGCTCTCGCTGAGCGACTGCAACGTCGCGAGCGCGGCCGGACCCTTCGTGCTGTCGCTCGCGGCGGTCGCCAGCGCATCCATGTATTGGGCGTACAGCGCGAACTCCCCGCCGTGCTGCTGCGCTTCCCCGAAGGCTGCGTGCGCGGCAGGGAAGTCGCGGGTTTGCACGGCCGCGAGGCCGGCCACGAGCGACATGAGTCCGCGATCGCCCGCATTCTTGCTCGCGGCGAGAGTGCGAACACGCGCGTAGTCGGCGCGCGAATACGCATCGAGCATTCGCTGGGCGGCGATCACTCCGGTGTAGCGGCTTCCCGGCGCGGCGGAATCGAGCGACGCCGCCGTCTTGCGAAAGGCATCGCGCATCCCGAGTTGGTAGTACGACTCCGCGAGCAGAAAGAGCAGATCTTCCTGGGCGCGCATGCCGGGAACGACCGCGCCGGAGCCGGCCACCTTCGAGGACCGCAACCATTCGAGACGATCGAGCGCGCTGAGCGGATGATCCGTGGTGACGTCGAAGAGCGCCATGCGAAGCTCGGCGTCGAGAC
Organism: Gemmatimonadaceae bacterium; assembly: GCA_036564355.1. Classification (GTDB taxonomy): domain Bacteria; phylum Gemmatimonadota; class Gemmatimonadetes; order Gemmatimonadales; family Gemmatimonadaceae; genus FEN-1250. The sequence goes on from DATCPC010000048.1 coordinate 3,581, forward strand.
CGCGTGCCTGGTCCGGCGCGGGGCGCACGATCACCGGCTGCGCGGGCGCAGGCGCGGCCGTGGGCTGCTGCGCCGGAAGGGGCGACACCAGAATCACCGCGGCGATAGCCGGCAGCGCGCGCATCACCCTGGCGAGATTCAGAACGGCGTTGTCCCGCGGCTCGTCCACGTGGACGGAACGAGCTGCCCGTTGCGGACGGTGAACTGAATGTAGGTCACCGTTTCCGCGAGCGCGTCGACGTTGAGGCCCTGCTTGAGTGACTGCCCCGCGAGCACCAGCGTGAGCTCCACCGTGTGCGTGCTGGGAAGCACTTCCGATCTGAAGAGCGGATCGACGGCTCCCGTCTGCAGCGCCTGCTCGGTCGCCAGCGTGTACGTGCGCGTGGAGGCGACGACGTTGTCGATTTCCAGCGATGCACTGCCAAGCGATCCGGGACCCGCGGAGTCGGCCCGCAGCGTGACGACCAGCACGGCGCCGGCGCGCCGCCGCACGGCGTCGCCCAGCGCGCGCATACGATCGCGCTGCGCGATCATGTTGTCCTGCGCGTTCGCCAGTACCCCGTCGAGCTGCAGCAGCGCCGTCTCTTCCTTGCTTACCAGGAGCTGCTGCGTGCGCTTCTGCATCGTCTGCGCGAGCACGTTCTCGATTCGGGCCTCGAGCTGCACGCGCTGGCTGCGCAGGTCGCCCAACTTGTTCTGCGTGTCCTGGAGGTCCTTCACCAGCGCGCCACGCCGT
>DATCPC010000094.1:0-20987 GCA_036564355.1 Gemmatimonadaceae bacterium
GCATGGAGGTCACGCGCTATGATGCGGCGCCTCGCCGCACGAGCGTGGTCGGAAAGCTGCGCGGCACCGGCGGCGGGCGCTCGCTGATGCTCTACGGACACATCGACACCGTCGGTATCGAGGGGATGAAGGCGTCGCTGAGCGGACGCAGCCGCGATGGCCGGATGTACGGACGCGGCACGTACGACATGAAGGGCGGCGTCGCAGCGTGCGTCGCCGCGGTGAAGGCGATCGTCGACTCCGGGAGCGCGCTGGCCGGCGATGTCGTGTTCGTGGGCGCGGCGGATGAGGAGGTCGCGAGTATTGGCATGAGCGAGGTGCTGAAGCACATCCGCGCGGATGCCGCCATCGTCACCGAGTCGACCGAGCTGCAGCTGTGCCTCGCGCACAAGGGCTTCTGCTGGATGGAAGTGGAGGTGGAGGGGCGCGCGGCGCACGGCAGTCGGTTCGAGGAAGGGATCGACGCGAACATGGCGATGGGACGTTTTCTCGGACGCCTCGACAGCCTCGAGCGCGAGCTGCGGAAGCGCGCACCGCACGCACTGGTCGGTCCGCCGTCGCTGCACGCGGCCGTCATACTCGGCGGTACCGGTACGAGCACGTACGCGGCGCATTGCCGGCTCGAGATCGAGCGGCGTACGATCCCTGGCGAAACGGAGGCGGGAGCGCTCGCCGAGATTCAGGGAATTCTCGATACGCTCGCGGCCGAGGACTCGAAGTTTCGCGCGCGCGTTCGACCGCTGCTGTCGCGCGGATCGTTCGAGGCCCGGCGCGAGTCGACCATTGTCGACACGGTGTACTCGGCCGCGACGAGCGTGCTGGGCGCCGCACCCAACATCATCGGCGAGCCGTACTGGATGGATGCCGCGTTGCTCGCCGACGCGGGAATCGAAACGGTAGTGATCGGACCGACGGGCGCCGGCGCGCACGCGGCCCGGGAGTGGGTCGATCTCGCATCGGTGGAGAGTGTGGCGGCGATCCTCGCGCGCACGGCGGCGAGCTTCTGCGCCCAAGCGCGATAGCGGATCTCTCCTCGTTGCGATGACAAGAGGGGCAGTCGAGCTCGCGCTCGCTGCCCCTCCTTTCACTGCATCGTGCTGGGCTAGTGACCCATGCCGTCGAGCAAACGCTGCGCCGCGAGCATGTGCGCCTCGAAGGCGGGCGCGACCTTCACCTGGAGATCCCTCAGCTCGGCGTTCTGCGTTGCCGGAAGCAACGTGCCCTTGATCGCATCGATGACGGCCTTGTGGTACGACACCTCGTGCTCGAGATACGCGCGGTCGAACGCCTTGCCGCTCGTGCTATTCAAGGTCTTCATCGCCTGCTCGTGATCGGTGGCGAGTGCGAAGTCTTTCGGCGGCGTTGGCGTTACGCCGAGCTTCTTCACGAGATCGCGCCCCTGCTGGCGGACGCTCTGGTGGTCGCGCACGAACATGGCGGCGAGGTCGCGCACTTCCTTCGTCGAGCCCTTCTTCACGGCGATCCCGCTCGTTTCGACGTCCCACGTATTCGCGGCGTCGAAAATGGCGCAGATGGTGGGGTCGTCGGGCGCTACGGCGCGCGTCGCGCGCGCGCTGGCCGCTGTGGGCGCCAGCGTCAGCGCGGTAAGGACTACGGCACCAGCCAGATATGAGGGCACACGCATGGTCAGCTCCGTTCAACCGGGTTCGTGCAGGGGAGATCGCCGCCGTTCGGGGCGCATCCTCCTGCGCCCGGGTGATATTGTCCGCGGGGATGCTATTTGTCAAGGTTTTTCTTGACTTATTATGGTGCGGTGACTATCCTGAACTCGGGCCCGAGGCGGAACGACGCCGGATGCGCCGCTGGACGCCCTGTTCATACATCTTTGGCCCTCAAGCGCGGTAGCGTCACCGGAGACATCATGAGCGTATGGGAGCGGGAATACGGCAGCACGACCCGTGGACACATCGTCACACTGCTTCGTGGCGGGAATCGCAGCGTCGACGAGCTCGCCGCGGAGCTCGGTCTCACGGACAACGCGGTTCGCGCCCACCTCGTGATCCTGCAGCGTGAGCAGCTGGTCGTGGCGGTGGGAGTGCGGCGCGATGGTGGCGTGGGGAAGCCGGCCTCGGTGTACGCAATCGCTCCCGGTGCGCAGCCGCTGTTTTCGCGAGCGTATTCGCCGCTGTTGGCAGCGTTGCTCGCGGAGCTGCGAGCGCACAAGACTCCCGACGCGATGAAGCGTCTGCTGAAGCGGGCGGGACACCGCATGGCGCCGCTGGAGCCGGCGCGCGGCACCCTCGAGGCGCGTGTGCGCGCGGGCGCCGCTCTGCTGAACGAGCTCGGCGGATCGACCGACGTCGCACGCGAGGCAGAGGGATTCGTCATCCGAGGACACGGATGCCCGCTCTCCGAGGCGGTCGAGGCGTGTCCCGAGACGTGCCGCGCCGTGGAGCAAGTGCTCACCGAGGTGACAGGCACGCGCGTAGTCGAGTCGTGTGATCGCGACGGGCCTCCAAATTGCCACTTCCGAGTGCCAGCGCCGGAATAATTCGCGGCGCGTGAATCTCGAAGAGGCTGGCCAATGAAAATGCAGTCACGCCGGATGTCGGTTCGGTCGCGCACCGCGCGCGCGACTCTTGCGCTGTTCGCGCTCGCGGCGGTGAGCGCGTGTTCGCAGCTCGTGTTTCTCGAGCCGCCAACAGTGCCGCGCAAGAAGGGCTCGAGCTCGACTACGCGCGGCCCCGCCTTCGAGGCCCAGCTTGTGCCGCGCATGATGGCGAACGCGCACGCGGATTGGCCGATGTACAATCGCGACTACGACGGAACGCGCTTCTCGCCGCTCGCGCAGATTACGGCAGCCAACGTCGCCTCGCTCGCACCCGCGTGCACCTTCCCGCTCGGCGTGAAAGCCAACCTGCAAACGGGGATCGTCGCGGTCGATGGCACGCTCTACTTCACGACGGCGACCGACACGTACGCGGTGGATGCGACGACCTGCGCGCTGCGCTGGCGGCACACGTACGACTACGATCCGAAGCCGCCCTTCGATCCGAACAAGGTGAATCGCGGCCTCACCTATCTCGCCGGCCCCGATCGCCCACGACTCTTTCGCGGCGCGAACGATGGCCGCGTCATGGCGCTCGATCCCGCGACCGGCGACGAGCTGTGGAGCGCGGTCGCGGGCGATCCTGGCGCCGGCGAGACCTTTCCCGCGGCGCCGATCGCGTGGAACGGAATGGTCTTCATGGGGAATGCCGGCGGAGACAACTTCGCGGTGAGGGGCCGGATGATGGCCTTCGACGCGAAGACGGGCGGCCGCGTGTGGAGCTTCGACCTCGTGCCCGAAAACGGGAAGGCGGCGCAAAGCTGGCCACCGGGAACGGAGCGTTTTCCGAAGGTCGGAGGTGCGTCGTGGACATCGTATGCGCTGGACACGGCCACGGGCGTGGTCTACACGCCAACGGGCAACGCCGCACCGGATTTCATCTCCGAGCTTCGGCCCGGTCGAAATCTGTACACGTATTCGGTGGTCGCGCTCGACGCGCACGAGGGAACGCTGAAGACGTTCTACCAGCTCCTCGAGCACGACTACCACGACTGGGACATCGCTGCCGCGCCATCACTCGTGTCGACGCGCGCGGGGCAGCACCTCGTGATCGCCGCGGGAAAGGACGGGCACGTGTACGGCACCGATCGGGCGACCGGACGCCGAGTGTTCGCGACACCGGTGTCCACCATCGAGAACATCGACGCGCCGCTCACGGGGAGGGGCGCGCGCTTCTGTCCGGGGGTGAATGGTGGCGTGGAGTGGAATGGGCCGTCGTACTCGCCGCGCACGAACATGTTGTACGTCGGCTCCATTGACTGGTGCACGACGCTCGCGACGTACAGCGCGGATCAACCGGGAAAGCTCAGGGGGAAGGAGTCGCTCCCCTGGACCGGATCGAGCTCGCTCCGCGCGCCATTCGGCGCGAACGAACAAGCGCGGCGCGGCTGGCTCACGGCGATCGATGCCGACGATGGAAGCATCAAGTGGCGCTACGCATCGCCGACGCCGCTCATCGCCGGCGTCACCGCGACAGCCGGAGACGTGGTGTTCACTGGTGATTTGGACGGAAACATCCTCGCGTTCAGCGCCCGGGATGGACACGAGCTGTGGCGCTACGCCGCGGGTGCGCCCATTGGTGGCGGCGTCATCACCTACCGCGTCGATGCGACCGAGTACCTCGCGGTGGCGGTGGGCATCAACTCGCCGCTGGGCTGGAAGCTCGAGAGCCCGCCCGGGCGCGTGTTGATCTTCAAGCTGCGCTGATCCACATCAATTGGAATACGCGGGACGTCAGGAGCCCGTTGGTTTGCCCGGCCGGTGGATGGTGACACGCACCTTCTCGCGAGTGACCAACCCGCCGCCGACCATGCCATCGAGCTCCGGCAAAATGGCATCGATCTTTTCCGCCGACTCGACACACTCGACGATGATGGGCATGTCGAGGGACAGCACGTCGAAGCGGTCGGTGTGTAGCTTCGAGCTCGCGCCGAACCCCATGATCCCCCGCAGAACCGTGGCCCCAGCGAAGTGGTTGGAGCGCAGAAGATCGACGATCGCGTGGTAGAGCGGCTTGCCGTGGTGTTTGTCACGCTCTCCGATGAAGATGCGCAGCAAATCGCGCTCGCCCTCGAAGTCAGTCATCATTCCTCCCGCGTGCGGTCATGTGCTTCGTTGCGGACAGCGACGGCGCCGATCAGAATCGTTCCCGAAATGTGATGAGCTCGCGTGCCAGCATGAATCCGAAGAAGATCGCGATCAACGCGACGAGGACACTGGAGATGGAGTACACGGCCGCGCGGCCGAACTGTCCTTCCTCGATCAGTACGGCGGTCTCGTAGCTATAGGATGAGAAGGTGGTGTAGCCGCCACAGAAGCCCGTCGTGAGCATCATCCGTACCTCGACCGACAGGGCGGGCGTCGCGAGCGCATACCGCATCAGAAAGCCGAGGAGCAGACTGCCGGTGACGTTGATGAGCAGCGTTCCCCACGGGAAGCTACCCATCCGCTGCTGCACGGCCTGCGAGAGGTAGAAGCGCGAGACGCCTCCCGCTGCGGCGCCGACAGCTATCGCCCAAAACAGTTTCACGTCTACCTCGGCGGTGCGCGGTGGCTAGGGCCAGCGGATGATAAGGTGCTCGTACGTAACGGTGTCGCTCGGGAGCCGCTAGCCGGCGTCGTGCCTCGCGAGTCTGCGCAGCACGTGGGTCGCGATCACGATGTCCTGCACTACGACGCCCGTGAGATCGGCGATCGAGATCTGATCCTCGCTCGTGCGCCCGAGCTTGGGATCGGCGAGCACCGCGCCGAGCTCGCGCACGCGCTCCAGGGTGATGCCACCCGCCGCGAGTGCCGGCGCGAGGTCGCCATGATCGGCGCACTGCGCGATGCTGTCCGCCACCACCACCTCCGCACGCGCGAAGAGCGCGGTGTCGAGCTCCTGCTTGCCCGGCGAGTCCGCGCCCACGCCGGTGATGTGTGTGCCCGGCCGAACCGCGTCGGCGCGAAAGTGCGCGCTGCGCGATGCAGTCGTCGTCACGATGAGCTCCGAGCCCTCGGCCACCTCTTCGGCGCTCTTGCACACCGTCACCCGAAACCCCATCGCCTCGAGGTCCGCCGCGCACTCCGCCGCGCGTTCGGCCGATCGGCCGTACAGTGCGATGTTCCGGCATGCGGTGACGTGCGCGAGCATCATCGGCTGCAGCCGCGCCTGTACTCCGGTACCGATCATGCCGATCTGCGAAATGGAGCGTGTTCGCGCGAGAGCGCGCGCAGCCACCGCGCCGCCCGCGGCGGTGCGCAAGTCGGTGAGCCGCGAGCGATCCAGCAGCACCGCAAGCAGAAATCCCGTGCGACTGTCGAACACGAGCATGCAGCCGTCGCCCGTGGGAAGACCGCGCGCCGAGTTCTGCGGAAATCCCGCAGCCACCTTGATGACGAAAACGTCTCCGCCTCGCACGTAGCCGTACTTGAGATGCACGTCGCCCGCCGGCTCGGTGAACCCGAGGTAGCCGACGGGCGGTACCACCACGCGACCTGCCGTGTACGCCACGAACCCTGCGGCGATCTCCTCGATCAGCTCGGAAGCGTGTACAGCGCGCTCGCAATCCTCCGCGCTGACGACGAGAGGCTGTGGCAGCGATTCAGCCACGACGCGTGCGCCGGCTAAACGCCGACACCAACCAGCGGCGCCAGCCCCGTACGCAGTCGCGCGAGTCCGGCCTGCAGGTATTCCGGCTTCGAGCCGAGCCAGACGCGCATGTAGTTCTCGAGCCCGAAGTGCAGTCCCGGAACCACCAGGGTGGACTGCTCCTTCAGAATGCGCTCGCACAGCGGAATGCTCGCGGCCTCCGAGTTGTACTTGAGAAACGCGATCGCGCCCGCGTGCGGCGGCGTGAGCTCGAAGAAGTCGCCCATCTCCGCCGCCCAGGCTTCGAGCGTGGGGAGATTCTCGCGCAACACGGCTCGCGTGCGCGCGTACAGCTGCGTGCGCACGCTGGGGGAGACGGCGACGCGCGCGATGTGATCGGAGATCTTGTTCGGACAGATCGTGATGTAGTCGTGCTGCGTCCAGCACGACGCGATGACCTCCGGCGGCCCGACCATCCAGCCGATGCGCACGCCGGGAATGCCGTACGCCTTCGAGAGTCCGCTCGTTACGATGACGCGATCGCTCATCCCCCAGAAGCTGGGCGTGCGCTCGCCTTCGATCTCGGCGCCCTGGTACACCTCGTCGGCAATCAGGTACGCACCCACCGCGTCGACGCGCTCGACGATCCGCTCCATCGCCTTGCGCGAAAGCACCGCGCCCGTCGGATTGTTCGGATTCGTGACGTACACGAAGCGCGTCTTCGGCGTCACCGCCCTCTCGAAGGCCTCCCAATCGACCTCCCACGTGCCATCGACGGGCTCGAGCTGAAAGCGCTCGACCGTGGCGCCGAGACTGCGCGGCACACCCCAGAGCTGCAGGTAGTTCGGCACCTGAAGCGCGACCACATCGCCCGAGCGCAGGAGCGTGAGCGCGAGGATGTAGTTGGCTTCGGAGGTTCCGTTGGTGACCTCGATGTGATCGATCGTCGTACCCGGATACATGGCGGCGATGCGCTCGCGCAGCTCGATGGTTCCGTTCGATTGGCTGTAGCCAAGCGGGGCGTCCATCAGTGCGTCGAGATCGAAGCCGTACTTCACCATCTCTCTGAGGGTCACGGGGCGTACGCCCGACTCGCTCAGGTCGAAGTCGACGACGTTCTCGTACGTCGACTGCATGCGTTCCATCAGGAAGGTTTCAATCATTCCTCAATGTGCAGCACTCGCGCCTCCGCATCAATACGCAGGCCCCTAGCGGTCGAGCCTCGCGTGCGCGCGCACGGGAAACGTGCCCATCCCGCGGACCTTGGGCGGAGTAGCCGAGAATCGAAATCCATCGAGCGGTAGCGCGCCGAGCTGCGTCATGTGCTCCACGATCGGGATGCCGGCCCTGAGAAGCACCGTGTGCACGGGGCGCGTGCCGTCGTCCGTGCAGTCGATGTTGTGCGAGTCGATGCCGACGAGCGCGGCACCCGCATCCCGCAGGTAGGTCGCGGCTTGCTCCGTCAGGAACGGGAATCCGGTGAAATAGCGGTCGGTGCGCCAATGGGTATCCCAGCCGGTGTGGACGAGCACGGCGCGTCCCCGCACCTCGATGGCGCCGAAGTGCGCGCGGTCGATGGCGCGATCGCCCGACGGCGGCACGCGCAGGACGACTCCGGGCAAATCGGAGATCGACTCGAGCGCGAGCCCGCTGAGATCGATCCCGTCCGCGTATCGATGGAACGGCGTGTCGAGATAGGTACCGGTGTTCGAAACCATCTCGAGGCGAGCGATGTGAAACTCGGTGCCCGGTCCGTAGATGCTCCTTGATGCCTCGCGCGACAGGTGATCGCTGATCACCGGCGCGGGCAACCCTTTATACGTGATCATGCCGCTTTCGATCGTGTGACTGAGATCCACGAATCGCGATCGGGAATCGATGTGCATGGCGGGCTTTCCTCAGGAGTCGACCGTCGTGTGCCGATGAAGCTGCCAGGCGCGGTCGACATGGGCAACCGGTCGCACGAGTTGCCGCGCGCACCCTGCGGAAGCATCGTACCCGCACCATCTTTCCGACCGTCTGCTTTCGCGAGTGCATTGATGCCCGGCGACACCTATCGGCGCCCCAGGGACGACGTACACCCCCCGCGCGACTTTCCCGGATATCGTGGCACTGCGCTGCGGCATCCTCGGCAGCCGCTCGTCATCGTTCCGCAGACACTCTCCGAGCTCACGGGCCCCGTGTATGGCCACGCATCGGTGACGGCGGCCGATCACGATCTCACCAATCGCGGAAGCGCCGAACCGATCGGCGAGCGCATCATCGTCGAGGGGCGTGTCATCGATGAAGACGGCAGAGCCGTTCGCGATTCACTCGTCGAGCTGTGGCAGGCGAACGCCGCGGGGCGCTACGCGCATCGCGTCGACCGGCACGACGCGCCGCTCGATCCGAACTTCACGGGCGCGGGCCGCGCGATCACCGACGCCGATGGGCGATACCGCTTCGTCACGATCAAGCCCGGTGCGTATCCATGGCTCAATCACTCCAATGCGTGGCGGCCGTCGCACATCCACTTTTCGCTCTGGGGGCCGAGCTTCCTCACGCGGCTGGTCACGCAGATGTACTTTCCGGGCGACCCGCTGCTCGCGCTCGATCCGATCTACAACAGCGTTCCCGATCCGCGCGGGCGCGAACGGCTGGTCTCCACCTTCGATCTCTCGCTCACGCAGCCGGAACATGCGCTGGGCTATCGCTTCGACATCGTCCTCCGCGGTCGCCATGCCACTCCAATGGAAACACGACATGGCTGAGCTGACGCCGTTCCAGACCGTCGGACCGTTCTTCTCGATCTGCCTCAGCGAGGCCGGCTGTGCGCGCATCGCGAACGAAAATGCGATGGGAAGACACATCACGATCGAAGGTACGGTGCGCGATGGCGCGGGCGCGGTGGTTCCCGATGCGCTCGTGGAGGTGTGGCAGGCCAACGCCGCCGGCCGTTACGCGCACTCCGACGATCATCAGTCGAAGCCGCTCGATCCGAACTTCAGCGGCTACGGACGCGCGCCCACGGACGACGAGGGGCGGTTCACGATCGAGACCGTGATGCCGGGTCGCGTCCCGGGCCCTGGCGACACACTCCAGGCGCCGCATCTGCTGCTCGGCGTCCTCGCACGCGGCATTCTTACTCGCCTCGTCACGCGCGTGTACTTCGACGATGAGCCATCGACCGCGGATGATGCCATCCTGAAGCTCGTTCCCGCCGAGCGGCGCGCGACGCTCATCGCGCGGCACACGACCGATGACGACTACAGATTCGACCTGATGCTGCAGGGCGATCGCGAGACGGTGTTCTTCGATGTCTGAGTGCGCCCGATGATCCTCGACGCGCTGTTCGGCGATCCCGCCGTCGATGCGCTGCTCTCGGATGCCAGCCTCGTCGCCGCGATGCTGCGCGTCGAGGTCGCCCTCGCGAAGGCCGAAGCCGCCGTGGATATCATCCCCGCGCGCGCGGTCGACGCCATCGAGCAGAGTGCTAGCGTCGCGGGCTACGATCTGTCCGCGCTCGCGGAGGAGGCCGTGAGCGCGGGCAACCTCGCGATTCCGCTCGTGCGTCAGCTTACGGCACGCGTCGCCCGCATCGATGCGGACTCCGCGCGCTACGTGCACTGGGGCGCGACGAGCCAGGACATCATCGACAGTGCGATGGTGCTGCAGCTTCGCGATGCGATCGAGATCGTGCTCCGGTCGCTCGAAAGTGCAAGCGATGCCGCGGCCTCGCTCGCCGAGCGGCACAGCGCCACGGTGATGGCGGGCCGCACGTGGCTGCAGCATGCCACGCCGATTACCTTCGGTCTCAAGGCGGCCGGATGGATGAGTGCGCTCGATCGCGTGAGCGCCGGTCTCGCCCACGCGCTCGCGCGCGCTCTCGTCCTCCAGCTCGGCGGCGCATCCGGCACGCTCGCCGCGCTAGGCGTTCGCGGGCCGGACGTCGCGACGGCGATGGGCGCGGCGCTCGGGCTTGCGGTGCCCGAGCTCCCCTGGCACGCGCAGCGCGATCGCCTCACGTCGCTCGCGTGCGCGCTTGGTGTCGCGACCGGAACGATGGGGAAGATCGTGCGCGACGTGTCCCTGCTCGCACAGACCGAGGTCGCCGAGGCATTCGAAAGTGCAGCCGGGGGGCGCGGCGGGTCGTCGACGATGCCGCAGAAGCGAAATCCGGTGGGGGCATCGGTGGTGCTCGCCGCGTCCGTTCGCGCGCCCGGCCTCGTCGCCACCATGCTCTCCGCGATGCCGCAGGAGCACGAGCGCGGGCTCGGGGGATGGCAGGCGGAATGGGAGACGCTGCCGGAGCTCGTGCACCTCACGGCGGGCGCCGCGCGGCACCTCGCGGAGATGCTCGCGACGCTCGAGGTCGACGCGACGCGGATGAAGGAGAACGCGGACATGACAGGCGGCATCGCGCTGGCCGAGTCGGTGTCGATGGCGCTCGCGGTGCACGTGGGGAAGGCGGACGCGCATCGCACGATCGGCGCGGCGAGTCGCCGCGCGATCGCAGAGCATCGCGCGCTTATCGACGTGCTGGCGGAGATGCCGGAGGTCACGAAGTTCCTGAGCACGGATGACATCGCTCGCCGGCTTACCGCGGACCGGTATCTCGGCGCGAGCGCGCAGCTCGTGCGCACGGCGCTCGCACGCCACGCGCACGACCGGGCCGGGTAGTCGTGGGCACGCCGTTTCCTCAACATCTCTCTTGCTTCACGGGCCCCAATGGATGACACCGCCAACGATTCCCTCGCCGCCGGGATGACGGTTCGGCGCAAAGTGCTCGGCGACGCGCACGTGGATCGCGCGATCGCGGCGACGACGCCGCTCACCGAGGAATTCCAGAGCCTCATCACGCGCTACGCGTGGGGCGAGATCTGGTCGCGCCCCGGACTCGATGTGCGCACGCGTCGGGTGCTCGTAATCGGCACGCTCGTCGCGCTCGGCCAGTGGGAGGAGCTCGCGATGCACGTTCGTGCCGCGCTCGCCGCCGGCGATCTCTCCGCCAACGACGCGAAGGAGATCGCGCTCCAGCAGGCGATCTACTGCGGTGTCCCCGCGGCGAACGCCGCCTTCAGGATCGTGAGTGAGGTGATCGCGGAGATCAACTCGACCACCCGCGCGAGATAGGGAATGAGGGAGAAGACGCAGGTCGGAATCATCGGCGCGGGGCCCGCGGGGCTCATGCTCTCGCACCTCCTCGCGCGCGTCGGCATCGATTCCGTCGTCGTCGAGCGCCGGAGCCGCGAGTACATCGAAAAGCGCGTGCGCGCAGGTGTTCTCGAGCAGGGAACCGTGCAGCTCATGCGCGAAACCGGAATCGGCGAGCGGTTGGACCGTGAGGGGCTCGTGCATCGCGGCATCTCGCTCCGCTTCGAGGGCCACGATCACCGCATCGCCTTCGATGAGCTCACCGGCGGGAGCACCATCACCGTCTACGGGCAGCAGGAGGTGGTGAAGGATCTGATCTCCGCCCGCATCGCGGCTGGCGCGAGGCTGCACTTCGAGGTGGACAATGTGAGCGCGCACGACGTCAGCTCGAGCACCCCAAGGCTGCGGTATGCGCTCGCCGGCGAGGACGTAGAGCTCGAATGCGACTTCATCGCCGGGTGCGATGGTTTTCACGGCGTATCCCGCGACTCGATCCCGGCGGACCATCTCACGCGCTACGAGCGCGAATATCCATTCGGATGGGTCGGCATCCTCGCGAATGTCGCGCCGTCGGCCGAGGAGCTGATCTACGCGTCGCATGATCGGGGATTCGCGCTGCACAGCATGCGCTCGCCCACGCTGACGCGGCTCTACGTGCAGTGCGATCGCAGCGACACCATCGAGGACTGGCCCGACGATCGGATCTGGGAGGAGCTGCACCTCCGGCTCGCGACCGACGATGGCTTCTCGCTCGCCGAAGGCCCGGTGGTGGAGAAGGCGATCGCGTGGATGCACAGCGTCGTCACGGAACCGATGCAGTACGGGCGGCTCTTTCTTGCCGGCGACGCCGCGCACATCGTGCCCGCGACGGGTGCGAAGGGACTCAATCTCGCCGTCGCCGATGTGCGTGTCCTCTCGAGCGCGCTCAACGCTTGGTATCGCACGGGCTCTCCGGCCGCGCTCTCATCGTATTCCGAAACGTGCCTGCGTCGCGTCTGGCGTGCGCAGCACTTCTCCTACTGGATGACCACAATGCTCCACCGCTTTCCGGGCGACGATGCCTTTCAGCGGAAGCTGCAGCTCGCGCAGCTGCGGTGGGTGTCGTCGTCGCGCGATGCGGCCGCGAGCCTGGCCGAGAACTACGTCGGAGACGTGACCGTATGAGCGGGACCAATCCGGCGATGACATTTCTCGAGCGGGTCGCGAATGGCAGCGTACCTCCGCCGGCGCTCGCGATCACGCTCGGACTCAAACCTGGGTCATTCGAGGAGGGCAGCGCGGTGTTCACGATGGCGGCCGATCCCGCGCAGCACGGAAACGTGATGGGCACGCTGCACGGCGGCGTGCTCGCGACGCTCGCCGACACGGCGATGGGCTTCGCCTTCGCGACCACACTCGCCCTCGATGAATCGTTCGCCACGCTCGAGATGAAGGTGAGCTTCCTTCGCCCAGTCTGGCGGTCGGCGCTCACGGCAACTGCGCACGTCGTCCATCGCGGCAAGACGACGGGGCTGGTCGAGTGCCGCGTGACGGACGAGCACGATCGTCTCATCGCGCACGCGACGAGCACCTGTCTCGTCTTGCGCGGATCGCAGGCGAGCGGGAGAGGGCTGGGGGACACCGGTGCAGGGTAGCGCTCGCAATGCACGATGATCGAGCGGAAGATCTCGCGCGCGTCGGGTTGTGCGCGCGCTGCGCGAACGTGCAGGTCATCGAGAACCGCCGCGGCTCTCGTTTCTATCGGTGCCGGCTCGCCGACATCGACCCGGCGTTCCCGCGGTATCCGCCGCTTCCGGTGATGTCGTGCCAGGGATTCTCGCCGATTTCGGAGGCAACCCGTCGTGCGGGCACTTAACTCCGCGAAGCGATATTCGTACAGAACAGCACTCTGTACAATGTGTTACAATCAAGTAGGAAGAACGACTCGAATCGTGGTGATCTCACGTCCCACGCATTCATCTATCGACACTCGGGCTCGCGGCGCTCGCCGCCTCCTCCCATCTGCCGTGATGTGGGTGTTCCCATTTCGGCAGGATTGGGGAGGAATGTATGGCTCTCAAGATGAAGCCGGCGCCGTCGATCGCGCGGCCCGCAACGATGAATCTGTTGCTCGCTTCGATTTCGCCCGATGATCTCGCGCTGATCACGACCCAGCTCGAACCAGTTCGGTTGCCGCTGCGCGACGTGCTGTATGATCCCGGCGCCGAGATCGAGCATGTCTACTTCCCGACCACGGGTTGCGTGTCGATGATCCATGCCACCGAGGACGGATCCGTCGAAGTCGGCACGATTGGGCTCGAGGGGCTCGTGGGCGTGCCGGTGTTGCTGCGCGCCGACTCCGAGCCGACGCGGGCCCTCGTGCAGGTGGAAGGAGAGGCGTATCGCATTTCCGCCGATGCATTCCGAGATATCGTGTCGGAGAGCAAGCACATGGAGCGCATCTTCCTGCGCTACGCGATGGCGCTCTTCAACCAGGTTGCACAGTCGGTCGCGTGCAACCGGCTTCATTCGCTCGAGGAGCGCTGTGCACGCTGGCTCTTGATCACGCACGATCGGGTGGATGGCGACGAGTTCAAGCTCACGCAGGAGTTCCTGTCGTACATGCTCGGCGTGCATCGGCCGGCGGTGACGCTCGCGGCCGGGATACTTCAGGCGGCTGGCTTCATCCACTACTCGCGCGGCCACATCGTGATCGTGGACCGGGCGGGGCTCGAAGGCGCGTCGTGCGGTTGCTACAAGGCGACGAGCGACGATTACGCGCTACTCGCAAGTTAGGCGCTCCATGCCACGAGAAAAGGCTGGAGAGGGTCCTCATCTTTCGCTGAATGCACCTGGGAGCTCGCTTCCTTCACAGGATCGACCCCCGCCTCTTTCCGGGGTCGCACCTCGGCTCTCGTCCGACGACATCGAGGACCTCCGTGCCGCCATCGAGCGGTGGCTGCGCGAAGCCGCGTCGCAGAGATCGCCAGGCTCGGGCATTGACGAGCACCTGCGCAAGTCGCTCCGCGTTGCCTGCGCAAAGGCCCGACTGCAGCGGGTGCGCGCCGAGCACCTCGTCGTGGATCTCAAGCACCTGTGGGCCACGATCCCGTCCGTGCCCTCGTCGCGCTCCGACGAGCGGATGAACGAGATCGTGTCCGTCTGTATCGATGAGTACTATTCATCGTCGAAGGAGCAGAACGCGGCAATCTGAGTCGCGGCGCATTGTTCTTGCGGTCAGATCGTTCGTACGGTTCGCGAGCCGCACGGTCAGATGTTCGTGCGCGTGAACGGCAAGAGCGAGCGCCTCGTGGAGGCATGTTGGTCGGTTCCCGCGCAATTCACAGTCGAATCGTCCGCGATGGCAGCGGCACCGTGTGGCACGTGACGGAATCGTCCGCGCTCAATGTGCCGGGAGCAATGGCGCCGCACTGCCTCGTGTTCGACAGCGCTACCGTCTGCCGCCGCTATTGGCGCTACCCCGTCGATTGGAGCACCCAGTCGGCGGATCGCCTGCTCGAATTCATGAACCAGTCGCGGCAGCCGAGCCGCTGACCTTCGCACGTCCCGGCCGAACCCGAACGTTATCTTTCGCGGATGATCAACTCTCCGCGACTCCGCTTTTCTCGCCTGGTCGGCCTCATCCTCGCCGCGCTCGTTCCGGCCGGATGCGGAATCAGCGCAGAGAGCGGCGGTCGAGCGTATCGCGGCGTGACGCTCGTTCATCCGCTCCCGCGACCATCCTTCACGCTCACCGACACCCGCGGACAGCCGTACGATTTTCGCGCGCGGACGGATGACACCGTCACCCTTCTTTTCTTCGGATACCTGAATTGCCCCGACGTGTGTCCCGTCCACCTCACGAACATCGCGACGGTGATGCGCGGACTTCCGTACGATATCACCGGAAAGGTGCGCGTCGTGTTCATCACGACTGATCCCGCACGCGACACACCGGAGAAGCTGCAGGCGTGGCTCGCCAACTTCGATCCGTCGTTCATCGGCCTGCGGGGAACGCCTGAGCAGGTGAAAGCCATCGAGAAAGCGGTCGACGTGGCTCCTGCCGTCGCGGGCGCGCCCGATTCCGCCGGTGGCTACGAAGTGGGACATGCGGCGCAGGTGATCGCATTCACGCGCGACGACAGCGCGCACGTTGTCTACCCGTTCGGCACGCGCCAGGCAGATTGGGCGCACGACTTGCCGCTGCTCGCGCAGGTGAAATGAGCGCATGAACGTGCAGTGGTGGTGCTCCGCCCGCGGCATCCCGTGGCGCTGGAGTTGGCAGGCGTATCCCGGAGTCTGGATCGCCGTGCTCGCACTCGGCGCGGCCTACGCGCGCTGGTCGCGCCCGCGCGCCGGCGAATCGTCGCACGCGTTTGCCACGAGCAACGCGCGGCGTGCGGGCGGGTGGATCGGGGTCGCGCTCGTCTGGATGGCGCTCGACTGGCCCGGCGGCCCACTCGGCACCGGCTATCTCGCGAGCGTGCACGCGGCGCAGTTTCTCGCGCTGGCGATGGTCGCGCCGCCGCTCCTTCTGCGCGGAGTCGACGGCGATCGCGTACGCGCGCTCCTCGACCGCAACGGCGTCGCCGCGAAGATCATCGTCGCCGTGACGACGCCCCTCTTCGCGATGCTCGCGTTCACCGTCGTGATGCTCTCGACGCACGCCCCGGGCGTCGTCGACACGCTGATGCGCACGCAGCTGGGCGCGTTCGCGCTCGACCTCGCGTGGTTCGTCTCTGGGCTCGTGT
This sequence comes from Gemmatimonadaceae bacterium, assembly GCA_036564355.1. Taxonomy (GTDB): domain Bacteria; phylum Gemmatimonadota; class Gemmatimonadetes; order Gemmatimonadales; family Gemmatimonadaceae; genus FEN-1250. The sequence continues at coordinate 16,004 of DATCPC010000094.1, forward strand.
TCTGGTGGCCGGTGGTGATCGATGTCCCGCTTCGCGAGCGCTTCGGCCCGCCGATGCGAATGCTCTATCTATTCGCCGGCACGCAGGCCCATCTGTACCTGTCGATGTGGCTGCTGCTGGCGGAATTTCCCGCTTACGGCATTTATGAGCTCGCCCCGCGGGTCACCGGATTGTCGGCGTTGGAGGATCAGCAGGTCGCCGGCGGTTTGTTGCTGACTCTGGGTGGGACGTACGTGCTTGCCGTGATCTCCGTGCTGTTCTTCCGCTGGTTCGCGGAGCCGCAGCCAGAAGCATGAGAATTTCGTAACGAGAGTTGTCGGCCATTCGTCGATGATGTGCGCATCCGGAGGGCAGGAGCGCCTCGACCACGGGCCCGAATGTTCGACCCAGCCGCCGCAGCCGAACCGACATCGCGTTCCGTAGCAATCCTCGGCGCAGACGCCATGCTCTCCGCGCGCCCGTGCACGCCCGCACAGCTTGCGAACGCGTGCATCGCGGGCGGCTTTGGCGAGGTCTTTCCAGCGACGTGGGGTGACGAGCTGATCGCCGCGGGCTGCCTGGAAAAGCTGGAGCGACGCACCGGTTCCGTGATCTTTTGCGCCTGCCCGCGCGTGGCCGAGCAGCTGCGAGGCGCGGCCGAGCTGCGCCCGTTCATCGTTCAGTTGATCTCGCCGCCGGTGGCTGTCGCGCGCTATCTCCGGGCGCTCTTTCCCGGCACATCACTCGCGATCACGTACGTCGGCGAGTGCCCCGGCGCCGAGGACGACGCCATTGACCAGCGGCTCTCGCCGCGCGAGCTCATCGCACGACTCGAGGAGCGTGGCATCACGCTCGCCGCGCAGAGCACCGATCTCCTAGCGCAGGCGCACGACCGTCGGCGCTTCCATTCGATTCCCGGAGGAGCTCCGTCGGCGCAGCGGCTCGGCGAGCAGTCGACGAAGCACACTCTCGTCGACGTTCACGCCGGAGCAGCGCTCGCGAGCCTCGCCGTTCACACGATGCCGCGCGGCAACGCACTCGTGGACTTGGCGCCGCAATTCGGATGCGCATGTGCGGGCGCCGTAAGCGGAAGCAGCGCGCACGAGGCGCGCGCGGCCGTCGTCGCGCTCGAGCCGCCGCGCGCACAGAGCGAGATCGTCGACGCCGCGGTGCGCGTAAGGGTCTCGCTTCCCCCGGCCGGCGATCGTGATCGCACCGACGTGACGTGGGACGACTTCCTCGCAGCGCTTCCCGCGACGATGTCGATGCACGGCGAAGGCGCGACCGGACCGATCGCGCGACCGGCCACTCGCGCCGCGCCACGTCGCGTGCGCGAGAAAAAGGGCACGTTGCCGCGAGCATACCTGGCGGCGCGCCGCGGGGCGCTCGAGGTCGCACATCACGGCGCGCACCGCGCTCGCGGCGCAAGCCAGCGTTCGGATGAAACGCAGGAGCGATCGCCTCGCCGCCGCTCGCCCGGCGCGGCGCCGCCGAAGCCCGCATCGTTCGGCCTCGCGCCGGGCGACCGCTGGCTCCTCGCGGGGCTCATGCTCGCGGGCAGTCTGCTCGTCGCGGTGCTCACGAGCGCGCTGACGGTGCGGGGGATCGCGCACACGCGTGCGTCATCGGGAGCGACATCGGGCGCGACATCGGTCGCATCATCGGCCGCGGCGCGCGCCGACTCCTTCATCACCGTCGCCGCTGCGCCGATCCCCGCTTCGGGCGACACGATGCCGATCGCGCTCCCTCCGCGAGCGGCAGACTCGCTGCCCGTCGCTCCCGCATCGCACATCGACAGCGCGCCGCGGCACGAGGAGGTCCACGCCGCCGCGCCTCCACCCCGGCGCGCGTCCCCACGCACCGAGCGGCGCGCGCTCACCGTCGCGGAACACGTGCGCGCGGCGCCGCAGCCGCGCCCGGTCACGGCGCCGCCCTCACTCGCGCCGAGCACGGTAGCCCCGCAAACCGTTGCGGTGTCGGCTACTCCTCCACCTGCGACGCAAGCGATCATCGCTGCCGCGTCCGGCGCTCCAGCCGCTGCGTCCGCTGCGAACAACGCTCTGGTTCTCGAAGAGCTGCGCGCGATTCACGCCGAGATCGATGCGCGCAAGCGGCACGTGGACTCGCTCACCGCGTCCCTCGATTCGCTCAAGCGCGGCACCAAGCCCGACTAGTCGCTCTGGCTAGCGCTGGCACGATCGTTCCACTCATGGCCGGGTATTCCTATATTCAATCGGACTACTCACTTTCCGGCGAGAGCACACATGCGGGTAATACGGGCGACAGCTGTTGGCGCGGCATTTCTCGCGAGCTCCACGCTCGCGGCCCAGGGCTCGGGCGGCGTGACGCCGAAGCACCACGTCAATGCCTCGAAGCCGACGATACTTCCTGCAAAGGGCTCGCCCGCGGCGAGTCCCGCTTCGACTGCCTCCTCGACGGATGTGCCGCTCAACGAGTTCCTGACCTACGACCCCGCCGCCAAGTCTGTCGCGCTCAAGCTCTTCGCGGCGCACGGCTCGAACAACGGCGGAATGAACTTCAATGGCGGATCGAATGGCAGCGTGACGATCACGGTCCCCGTTGGCTGGACCGTCGCGTGGGCGTTCAGGAACGAGGATGCGATCCCGCACTCGGCGATCGTTCTCCCGAACAAGATGCCGTTCCCGGCACAACCGCAGGTTCCGGCCATTCCGCGCGCGTACACGAGCGACGTCACCGGCGGGCTCCCAACGGGGGGGACCGATCAGACCACCTTCAAGGCGGCGCCGGCGGGGCAGTACCTCATTGCCTGTGGCGTGCCCGGTCACGCGCCGAGCGGCATGTGGATTCACTTCGATGTTTCGGCCGACGCGAAGATCCCGGCCTCCACCACGAAGTGACGCGCGCCGGCCGCGCGCAGTGAGCGTCGTGGGCGCTGGCTGACGTGCGGCTGCGCACCAAGCTCGAGATCGTGACGGCGTGCGTGGCGGTGCCGTGCGCGCTCGAGATATTTTCGGCGGACCGATCGTTCGCGTGGCTCGCGCGCGTACCCGGAGGCGGGGAAAGCGTCGCGCCTGCGCAGCTCGCCTTTCACGTCGACCGGATTCTGAACCGCGGCAAGTGGATCTGGCGCCACAGCTGCCTGCGCCGCGCCGCCGTGCTCGCCTATCTCCTGCGTCGTGGCGGACACGACGCGAGCGTCGTGATAGGCGTCCGCCGCAGCGGTGCGGGCTCGCTCGAGGCGCACGCGTGGCTCGCCTGCGACGGGCGAGAACCCTTTCTCGAGCCGTCGGACTCGATCGCGACCTTCAAGCCGCTCAGCCGCGCCTAGGGTCCACCAGAGCGTCTGGCTCACGCCGAAGGACAGGCGCTATCTTTCGCCTTCCTCTCTTCCGGCGCGTGCATGAATCGCCTCCAGCAGCTCCACGACGCGGGCCAGTCCATCTGGCTCGACTTCATCGATCGCTCCCTGCTGCGCGGCGGCGAGCTTGCGCGACGCATCGATCGCGATGCGCTCACCGGCATGACGTCGAATCCGACGATCTTCGAGAAGGCGCTGGCCGAGGGGCATGCATACGATGCGCAGCTCGCGGGAGCATCGCCTGAGCTGAGCGCGTGGGAGCTGTTCGAGCTCGTGGAGACGGACGACGTGCGCGCGGCGTGCGATATCTTCCGCCCCGTCCACGAAAAGAGCAGAGGAGTCGACGGCTACGTGTCGATCGAGGTGTCGCCTGGTGCGGCACACAGTGTGGATGACTCGATCGCCGAGGCACGCCGGCTGTGGGGTGTGGTGGAGCGGCCGAACGTGATGATCAAGGTGCCCGGCACCGCCGCCGGCGCGGCCGCGGCCCGACGTCTTCTCGCCGACGGCATCAACGTCAATATCACGCTGCTCTTCTCGGTCGACGCGTACGCAGCGGTGATCGAGTCGTACCTCGCCGCGCTCGAGGAGCGTGCCAGGCGCGGGCTGCCGCTCAGCACGATCGCCTCCGTCGCATCGTTCTTCGTGAGCCGCGTGGATACGGAGGCCGAGAAGCGGCTCGACGCGATCGTCGCGGCGAACCCATCGCGCGCGGACGAGGCGAAGGCCTTCCGCGGCCGCGTAGCCGTCGCGAACGCGAAGCTCGCGTACGCGCTGTTCCGCGAGAAGTTCTCCGGCGCGCGTTGGGAGGCGCTCGGCTCGCGCGGCGCGCGCGTGCAGCGTCCGCTCTGGGCGAGCACCAGCGCGAAGAATCCGGTGTATCGCGACGTGGTGTACGTCGAGGACCTCATCGGTCCCGATACCGTGAACACGATGCCGCCGGCGACCATCACCGCGTTCGCCGATCACGGCGTGACGAAGCGCACGGTCGACACCAACATCGATGCCGAGCGCGCGTTGATCGCGAAGCTCGAGAAGTTCGGTGTGCCCCTCGACAGCATCACCGACACCCTCTTGCGCGAGGGGCTCGCCAGCTTCGAAAAGTCCTTCGACACCCTCATCGCCGGACTCGAGACGAAGCGCCGCACGCTCGGGGCTGCGGTCACCGCCCGCTGAGGCGGTGCCGCGGGCTAGTTCCGGCTAGTGACAGCCCGACACCACTCCGGTGACGAGATCGAGACTGCACGTGAGCGCGCCTACCTGCAGCACAGCGATCGCGCTCCCGTCGAAGGTGATTTTCGCGGAGCGGGTGATCGTCTTGCTGAAGCTTCCGGCCGTCACGTGAAGCGACAGGTTGCGCGAGATCGATCCCGACGACGGATACGGATTCGCCGAGTGGGGGAGTGTGAAACGCAGCGCCGCAACGGTGTCGGCCGCGGCGTAGGCGAAGGTTCGGGTGATCTCGTTCACGGTGTAGGTGCTGCTATCGTTGCGGACTCCCGCGCCGTTCCATGTATGCAGCACGGGCGCGCCGTGCGTCACGACCATCGAGCCCGTATCGGCTTCGTGGATGAAGAACATTTTCCCTGGCTTCACTGCCGACGCGAAGCTGCCAGTGCGGGACCAGCGGTGGTTCACCGAGTCGGTGAGGGTGCCGCTCCATCC
>DATCPC010000116.1:0-3341 GCA_036564355.1 Gemmatimonadaceae bacterium
GAATAAACGCAATCGATTCTGTTCCGCTTCGCGGTAACCGGAATGTCAGGGCATGGACGAAAAGTCCGATAATCGCCATCCAGAAAACGGCTTGCACTTCCTCGACGCGCACGACAGGCGCAACGAGAAACAATGCGCCATTCAATAGAACGGCGCAAATGCTTACCGCGACGATATACAAGATGGTGCGATTTGACATAAAAAATGAGTCCCCCGAGCTCTAGCTCAACCCCACTGCTGGTAGCCTGCGGCAACCATTGCGCCGGTAATTACATGAAGAAGCTTTAGTGCCAATCCTAGAGCTGACATTCGCGTCACCCCCCTTTGAATTACAAAGTCGCGAGTCCAGTATGGAAACGCGCAAAGGTCGGCTCCGCTCAACTACTGTCATGCCCGCTCAACTCCGCTAACCAGAGAACGGGGGGACTCGTGTTTTGTGCCTACTCCGCTGGGCTGATTGTTTGAACTACTTCGATACCGAACTCAGATCCTGCTCATCCATCTATTCGTCGCATCCAGCACGGCTAACACAGTCGCCGTCTCTGGACTGTCCTTGATCTCGCAGCTTCCTGTCAGCAACGACGTCTCGCGTCCCGCGCGCGCCGTGATGCCGACGAACATGAATTGTCGTTCGAATGCATCGACCACCTTGCACCCCTCGACGAGAAACGCACTCGCGTTGCGCTCCATCGCCGCGATCGCCAGCACCGCACCTTTCGCCGCGAGCTCCGCGCGCGATCGTGCACTCTCGGGGCCTTCGCATTCTCCGGTGAAAGACTGATCGCCCTTTCGCAGAGTCACTCGCACCGTCACGCCCTTGGCCCTACTTCGCTGTATTTCGACATCCTCGAAATACAGGCGCGCAACCTTCATCGGCGCGGTAGATGGCGGCGCTACGGGAGCGGGCGCAGAAACGGAGCTCGCTGGAATATTTCGTTCCGGCTGAGCGCGCTCGCGTGGCTTTTCGTTGCTGGTGGCGACCGAAATTTTCCGGTGGTCTACGGTCATCTTCAGCGATGCCTTGAGCATCGTCTCGACGTTCCGGACCGTCGCCTTCGGACTTACTTCCGTCGTCGTGACGACGTGAACCTCGCTCACCGCCCCCGTCTCACTCGGCTCGATCCGCACGTCTATCACGCCAGGAAGTGTTCGCAGCTGTCGCTCTGCCTCTGCCAACGGCAACACGCTTCCGGCGATCGGAGACGACGCCGTATGCGACAACGGATTTCCCGGTGCTGTGAGGGCCACGGTTATTCGCTGAAAGACGTGTGATGAACAGGCGGGACGAGCGGCGCTTCACTACATGCCCGGCTCGAGGTGAGCCGTGTGCCTAGCGGCGAACAGAAGAGACGCGCCGCCAATATTCAAGCGATTGTTCGCAAACGCAAGCATTCTGTTGTTATAGGCCTTGAACTTTCGCCGCCGTCGCTCACCGGTATACCACCCTATGCCGCCAGCCGCGCAATAACTCACTCCTCGGGGATTTCGTACTCCTTCAGCTTGCGGTAAAGCGTTCGCTCTCCTATCCCCAGCTGATCTGCGGCCTTTCTTCGGTTACCACGTGTTTCCCTCAGCGCAGCAATGATCGCCGCCCGCTCGATATCCGCCATCCGCATTCCCGGCCCAAGTGTGATCACATTCGACGGCGGCCGCTCCTCCCGGGGCTCGATCCCAATGCTCGTGAGTCCGTCGGGTACACTCGGCAGCCTCACCGCCGGAAGGACCTCGCCATCGCCAAGTCGCGACTCCCGCCCATCGCGATTCTCGTCCACACGCTGCCGCAGCTCCTCCACCTGAAGCTTCAGCTCCACCAGGCTTCGCACGATGAACTCGAGCTCTCGCCCGCCCGTCCCCTCCTGCCCCCGCAGCACCGCGCCCATCGGCACCGGCAGGAATCTCGCACTGCCACCCTCGCGGAGCGCGCGGGGAATGTCACTCGCCGTGATCTCCCGACCCGGTGACAGCACTACCATACTCTCCACGAGGTTGCGGAGCTCGCGCACGTTCCCGGGCCACGGATAGTCCGCGAGAATTTTCATCGCGTCCGCCGAAATTCCATGGAACGGCCGATCGTGCTGCGCCGAGAATTCCTGGATGAATGCGCGCACGAGCAGCGGAATATCCTCCCGGCGCTCGCGCAGCGGCGGCAGGTAGATGTTCAGGACGTTCAATCGATAATAGAGATCCGAGCGAAACGTTCCCTCTTCCACCGCTTCGCGCAGCGGACGATTTGTCGCCGTCACGATCCGCACGTCCACCTTGATCACCTGCGATCCGCCAACGCGCGTGAGCTCCCGCTGTTCCAGCACGCGAAGCAGCTTCACCTGCGTACTCCGGGGCGCCTCGCCGATCTCATCCAGAAAGAGCGTCCCCTGGTGCGCCAGCTCGAAGCGCCCAAGCCGTCGTTCGGCCGCTCCAGTGAACGACCCCTTCTCGTGACCGAACAACTCGCTCTCCAGCAGCGTCTCCGGAAGCGCGCCGATGTTCACCGCAATGAAAGGCTTGCTGCGCCGAGGACCGAGGCGATGCAGCGCGAACGCGACGAGCTCCTTTCCCGTCCCGCTCTCGCCCTCAATGAGCACCGTGCTGCTCACGGGCGCCATTTGCTCGATTTTCACGAGCACCTCGCGCATTGCCTCGCTCTCTCCGATCAGCCCGGTCTCCACGGCCAGGCGGCGCCGATCGAGAATGCGGCGAATCCCCGTGATCACCTCGTCGAGATCGACCGGCTTCAAATACACTTCCACGAAGCCGAGCGCCCGGAGCCGCTCCAACAACGAAGGGTCCACGATGTCCGCGAGGCCAACCACGGCCACACCCTCCCACAGCAGATCGCGCACGAGCTGCACGTTGGCCGTGTCGATGAGCCCACCCGTCAGCACCACGAGATCGGGGGACTCGCGCCGGATCGCCGCGCGCACATCGTCGATGGGCGAGACGAGCGCGGTCTCGTAGCCCGCGCGCTCGAGCATCGCGTTCAGCCGCACCGCGGGTTCGACATCCGTGAGCGTGACGAGGACTTTCACGACGGGGAGCCTTCGTGATGCGTATCCACGCCGCGCGTGATGCGCACAGCGTGCTCGACGATCGGCTCGATCGCCGCGAGCCCGTCCCGCACTCCGCTCGTGGAGCCGGGAAGATTGATGATGAGCGTCCGCGCGCGCACACCAGCGAGCCCGCGCGACAGCGCCGCGCGCGGAAACGTCGTGAGCGACAGCATCCGAATTCGCTCCGCGATCCCCTGTGCCTCGCGCTCGATCACCACGCGAGTCGCCTCGGGGGTAATGTCTCGAGGGGCCAGGCCGGTGCCGCCGGTGGTGAGCACGAGATCGGCGACGTCG
>DATCPC010000119.1:0-4894 GCA_036564355.1 Gemmatimonadaceae bacterium
GGCGCCCCCCGAGCGCACGCCGGCCCTCGCCGCCAAGGCCGCCCACGGCGGACTCACCCGCCGCGAGCGCGACACTGCGGCGCTCGTCGCACAGGGGAAGCCGAATCGCACCATCGCGCGCCAGCTCGGAATCGGCGAGCGTACAGTGGAAGGATACGTCGCGTCGGCGCTCGCGAAGCTCAGCTTCGCGTCACGCACGCAGCTCGCGGTTTGGGCGGCCGAGCAGGGCCTCGCACGCAAGGACACCGAAACGGAGCGGCCACGCCGATGAATCCTCGAGCTCACCGTACACGAATTGAATTTCCCCGTATTCACCACGGAGTCGCGCCTTCCACTCATCGATATTCTGTCGCTCGCGTAGACCGCCGGCAAACGCCGAACGGACGCGCCGACAGTTCAATAGTGGAGACACTGAGATGCGAATCACGACTGCAATCACGGTGCTGCTCGCCCTCGCTGCGGGCGCTGCGCGCGCACAGGCACCCGCGGGCTCGCACGCCTCGTCGCAACCGGAGCTCAAGTGGGGCCCTGCCCCTGCGGTGTTTCCCGCGGGCGCGCAGATGGCAGTGCTTCAAGGCGATCCAGGTGGAGCCGGGCCGTTCACCGTTCGCCTTAAACTCCCGAGCGGCTACAGAATCGCGCCGCATTTCCATCCAACCGACGAGAACGTCACGGTAATCAGTGGCACCTTCCGCGTGGGCATGGGCGACAAGTTCGACGAAAAGAACATGATGACTCTGCGCGCCGGCGGCTTCGTGACGGCGCCGGCTCAGGGCGCACACTTCGCCGAGGCGCAGGGACCGACCGTCGTTCAGGTCCACGCCCTCGGCCCATTCGCGCTGACGTACGTGAACCCTGCCGACACGCCACACGCGACACCCTCGAAGTGACTAACAGCCGGCGCGCTCCCGCGGGCGCGCCGGTGCTTCACCTTCCCCAGGGACCTTTTCGTCATGACGCAACTGCACGTGCCCTCCGTTCACGGCGCCTCACGCGAGATCCTGCCTCCACCGGCCGTCACCGACCTCGCCTGGAGCGCGGAGCGTGCTCGTGCCTTCGGCACCGAAGTGGTCGAGATCTGGGGCGAACTGCTCGAACGGCTTCCTTCGTTGCCGGTTGGCGGACGCGCGACCTCCGCCGACGTTCGAGCCGCAGTCACGCGCGCGGTACCGGGCGAGCCGCTCTCGAACCACGAGCTCATCGCCACGTTGCGGACGCTCGCGTTTGAGCACTCGACGTACACCGGGCATCCGGGATTCATGGCGTACGTCACGGGCGCGGGAACGGTGCCCGGTGCGGCGGCGGATTTGCTCGCCGCGGCGCTCAACCAGAACGTCGGAGGCTGGAGGCTTTCGCCGGGAGCCACCGAGATCGAGCTGCACCTCGGCCGCTGGTTCGCGAGCCGGCTCGGATTGCCGGAGGGCGCGGGCGGATACGTCACCTCGGGCGGCGCGATGGCCGCGTTCGTCGCGCTGAAGGCCGCGCGCGACCAACGGTGCGGCTGGTCCATCCGCGAGCTCGGCACGCGCGCCGGCCCTCCGCTCACGATGTACGCATCCGCGCAGGTGCACGACGTCAACGCGCGCGCCGCCGACATGCTGGGACTGGGCACCGACGCCGTGCGCAAGGTGCCGTGCGACGCCGATCTCCGCATGCGCGTGAGCGCGCTGCGCTCGGCCATCGCGCGCGACATTCGCACGGGACACAAACCGGTCGCGGTCATCGCGACTGCGGGAACCGTGTCGACGGGCGCCATCGATCCGCTCGACGAGATCGCCGACGTCTGCGCCGAGCACGGCCTGTGGATGCACGTGGACGGCGCGTATGGCGGTGTCGCCGCGCTCACCGATGCCCTTCGTCCGCTCTTTCGCGGCATCGAGCGCGCAGACTCGGTGGCCCTCGATCCACACAAGTGGCTGTACACGCCGCAATCGGGCGGTGTCATCGTCGTGCGCGACATGCAGGCGCTGGCGCACGCGTTCGCGATCGACCCGAGCTACGTGCACGAGGACAAGGAGCTGACCGGCCGCGGCGCCGACATGTACGCACTCGGGCCGCAATTCTCGCGAGGCTTCCACGCGCTCAAGATCTGGGTATCGCTGCTCGCGCACGGGTGGAATGCGTACGAGCGCCGCATCGCGCACGACGTCGCGCTCGCGCATTATCTGTACGAATGCGCGGCCGATCACTCCGATCTCGAGGTTGCCGGACCGGCGCCGGAGCTGTCGATCACGTGTTTTCGATACGTTCCGCACGAGCTCCGCGGCGATCCATCCGCCGAGGCTTATCTCAACAGCCTCAACGATCGACTCATGTCGGAGCTGCAGCTCGACGGACGCGTGTTTCCGTCAAACGCGATCCTCGACGGGCGCTTCGTGCTGCGCGCGTGCATCGTGAACTTCCGCACGGAGGCGGCGGACATCGACGCGCTGATCGCGAAAACGGTGGAGCTCGGCGAATCGATGCACAGCCGTGGGGTGGCGCGCGTGTAGTGCGGGTGGAGGCGGTCTGCGCGATCACTCGCGTCGAGCGATCCCTCAGAACGACGCGAGCAGCGCCATGAAACGTGGATCCGTGCGCAGCGTGTTCAGGTCGGGATCGTTCTCGATCCATTCCTTGAGCCCGAAGCCGAAGTGCACCGCCTGCTCCAGACACGACAGCGCATGCTCGGTCTCGCCGAGTCGCGCATACAAGCAAGCAAGGTTGTAGAGCATTCCGGAATCCTCCGGTTCGACGCTCAGAGCGCGATTCGCGAATTCCAGCGCCAGCGCGCGCTCGGCGGGATCTTCGCTCTGGCACATCATCGCGCCGCCCAGCGACAGGGCGCGCGAGTCATCCGGGTTCAGCTCGAGATGGCGCGCGATGAGCGCGAGGGCACGACGCGTCATCTCGCGAGTCTCTTCGCGCCGGCCGAGCGCGTCCAGCGCCATCGCGCGAAAGGTCGGGGTCTGATAGTCATCGGGCCGAATCCGGCTCGCCTCATCGAACGATGCCGCCGCCGCTTCGGCTTTGCCTTGCTGAAGCAACGCGCGCCCGAAGAAATAGTGCGCCTCGAACAGCTTGGGATTCAGTCGTATCGCGTTGCGGAATTCCTGTTCGGCTTCTTCGCCGCGTTTGCTGTACGCGAGCGCCAGCCCTCGCGAGACGTGCGCCTCGGCCAGCTCCGGGTCGAGGGCCAACGCCGCTCGGCTCGCCGCGTCCGCGCGCTCCAGATTGGTGGCGCTCGCGTCCCAATACGTGTACATGAAGGAGCAGCAGTCCGCGATTCCGGCGTACGCGCGCGCGTAGTTCGGATCGATCTCGATGGCGCGCTCGAACATCCGCCGCGCGTGCTCGACGCCCTTTCGCCGCCACTGGTGGAAGTACTGGCGTCCGCGAAGGTAGAAATCGTACGCCTGGACGTTCGCCGTTGGAGCCTTCTCGATTGCTCCCTTTTCGTCGTCCTTCAGCACCACGCGCAGCGCCTTCACGATGTTGCCCGCGATCTCATCCTGGATCGCGAACACGTCCTCCAGCTCGCGATCGTAGCGCTCTGACCAGAGGTGATGTCCTCCCGCGACGTTGATCAGCTGCGCGGTGATCCGCAGCCGGTTGCCGGCCTTCCGGATGCTTCCCTCGAGCACCGTGCCTACATCGAGCTGCTCGCCGACCTTGCGGATGTCCTGATTTTGCCCCTTGAACGCGAACGCGGACGACCGGGAGATCACGCGCAGCTCCTGGATCTTGGTGAGCGCGTTGATGATCTCCTCGGCGATGCCCTCGCAGAAATAGTCCTGGTCCTTTTGGGGACTCATGTCGGCGAACGGCAGCACCGCGATGGATTTCTGCGGTGCCACCGCTGGTGTGGCAACAGCCGTGGCGTGTGGGGTCACTACCCTCGGCGATCCCAGCGCCTGCACCACCTGTGAGCCGCTTGCGAATCGGTCCGCCGGATCCTTGGCCAATGCCCTCGACACGACCGCCTCCAGTTCCGCCGTGACGAGCGAGCGAGTGGCGCGCACGGAGGGCACCGGGTCCGTGAACCGCTTCATGATGAGCGCCTGAACCGTAGGTCCCGTGAACGGCGCGGAACCGGTGAGCATCTCGTAGAGCACGCAGCCCAGGCTGTAGATGTCGCTCCGGCCGTCGGGCTCCCGCTCTCCCGAGGCCTGCTCCGGACTCATGTATGCCGGCGTGCCCACTGCCATCCCGACCTGCGTCAGACTCTCGCCGCCCGCCACGCTCACGGCCTTGGCGATTCCGAAATCGGTGACGATCGCCTCGCCCTCGTGCAGCATGACGTTCTCGGGCTTGATGTCGCGGTGCACGACGCCGTGGCGGTGGGCGTAGTCGAGCGCGGCCGCGATGTCGCGCGCGATGCGCACCGCCTCCTCGACGGGCAGCGGGCGCTCGCGATTGAGTCGGTCGCGCAGCGACTCGCCCTCCACGAACGGCATCACGTAGTAGAGCAGCGTGTCGGCCTGCCCCGAGTCGTACAGCGGCAGGATGTGGGAGTGTTGGAGGCGCGCGGCGATCTGGATCTCCCTGAGAAACCGCTCGGATCCCAGCGTGGCGGCGAGCTCCGGATGCAGAACCTTGAGCGCCACCTGGCGGCCATGCTTGCGATCCTGCGCCAGATACACCGTCGCCATTCCGCCGCGCCCGACCTCGCGCTCGACGGCATACCGATCGGCGAGAAGCGATTGGAGCTGATCGCGAAGCAGGGTCATCGAGGCCCCGCCGCGGTTCTGGGGCGACGCGCCCCGAGTGCGTGATTCAGCTGGATTTCCTGGCGCGGCATTCTGATCTCCGGTTGCATGGAAGTGCCGATTGCACACACCCGTGTCAAGTCGCGGAGTGCATCGCGCGTGACCCGCGCAGCTAATCCGTGGCTAATTCTGAGCGCAATGAGCAG
>DATCPC010000129.1:0-8083 GCA_036564355.1 Gemmatimonadaceae bacterium
GATTCAAGTTGCGCGCGCGATACGTGATCCACGCGGTGGGGCCGATCTGGTACGGTGGCGAGGAGCGCGAGCCCGAGCTGCTCGACGGCGCGTACGAGGGGAGCTTCTCGCGTGCGCGCGAGGCCGGCGACGTGCGCACCATCGCCTTCCCCGCGATCTCGGCGGGTGTCTACGGATTTCCGAGGGAGCACGCGACCGAGATCGCGGTGCGCGCGATGCGAAGGCACGAGGCGGAGTACGAGCGGATCATCGCGTGCGCGTACGACGAGGGGACGGCGGAGTTGTATCGGCGGGAGCTGAAGACGAGAGGCAGGCCTTAGCGCATTGCCAGGGATGTTGACCGTTTCGCCTTCGCGAACGACCGACGACTTGCCGCGAAACGTTGCCTGGAGCTCGCCCTCGAGCAGGATGAAGGTTTCCTCGAAGTCGTGGCGATGCGGAGGAGGACCGCCGCCGGGCGGGATGTGCATGTCGATGACGCAGAATCGTCCGGCCGTGTCCTTGCCGCTCAAGAGAATCGTGTACGTGTCTCCAACCAGACCAATGTGTGGCAGCTGCCTGTTGTCGGACTGTGCAACCGTGAGCGCGCGCCGCAGATCATCGGCGGGGAGGGGCGCGAACGGCGGCGACGGGTCGGATGAACTGTCCTTCATCGGCAAGTGCTCCCAATGGATTGATATCGTATGCGCACCACGTCTCGACGTGTTCTTCTACACCGCAGCCCGTGCCTCCTCGCTCGACATGACGTGTCGCTCCACGAGCGTTCGAAATTCCGGCGGCAGCGGGACCTTTGCGAGCGCGATGTCCACACACACCAGCACCAGATGCGCGGCAGCGATCACCGTCTTGCGATCATCGCGGAACAGGTCGACGTTCAACGTCACCGACGTGCGGCCGATGCTGCTGAAGTACGCCGCCATCACGACCGGGTCGTCCAGTCGCGCCGGCGCGTAGTACTCGATGTGCATCACCTTCCGCGGCAGCCACACCTTGTACTGGGCGTGCAGTCTGCTGAGCGGTGTGCCGAGTGAGCGGTAGAGATCCGTCTCGGCGATGTCGAGGAAACGGGTGTAGGCGCTGTAACGGGCGATGCCGGCGAGGTCGATGTCCTCCCAGCGGACGTAATCCGTGGTTACAAACGGAGTCTTTGCAGTCATGGGGGGAATCTACCCCCGGCCCTCGCACCCTGCGAGAATTCAGAGTGCGGTGGCGGAACTTTCGCCCTCGCCGCGGGCTTTCAGAATGGCACGGCCACACTCAGGTCGGCGACACTACCAACGCGGAGCGACCCCCGATGTCCGAGCGCCAAGGCGCGATCAAGCCGATCGCGATCTATCACGAGCACCCGGACTGGTTCCGCCCGCTCTTCGCCGAGCTCGATCGCCGTTCGGTGCCGTACCAGCGCCTCGACGCCGCCGCGCACAGCTACGACCCGTCGGAGACGTCGGTGCCGTGGTCTCTCGTGTTCAACCGCACCTCGCCCTCCGCATACCTGCGCGGACACGGGCAGGCGACCTTCTACACACTCGACTGGCTACGCCATCTCGACCGGCTCGGCGTCCCCGTCGTCAACGGCGCGCAGCCGTACACCGTCGAGATCTCGAAGGCGATGCAACTCGACATCCTTCGCGAGCTCGGGCTGCCGTTCCCTCGCGCGCGCGTGATCAATCACGCGAGCATGGCGCCACGCGCCGCGCGCGGGCTGCGTTTCCCCGTGCTGGTGAAGGCGAACATCGGCGGCAGCGGTGCCGGCATCACGCGCTTCGACAACGAGGACGCGCTCGCCAAGGCGGCGGCTGAGGGAACCATCGATCTCGGCATCGACAACGTGGCGCTCGTGCAGGAGCAGGCCCCGCTCGCCGACGCGCACATCACGCGCGTCGAAGTGCTCGGCGGAAAGTTCCTCTATGCCATCGATGTCTATCCCGATGTCGGCTCGTTCAATCTCTGCCCCGCCGACGTCTGCCAGACCACGGACGGCCGCGAGCTCGTGCGCGGCGCGTGCGCGGTCGACCTCGCGAAGAACGGCATGCGCGTGGAAGCCGCGCACCCGCCGAAGGAGATCATCGCGCAGGTGGAGTGCATCGCCGCCCGCACCGGGCTCGACGTGGGCGGTATCGAGTATCTCGTCGACGCGCGGGACGGCAAGCACTACTTCTACGATGTCAATGCGCTTTCGAACTTCGTCGCCGACGCGGTGAACGTGATCGGCTTCGATCCCTTCGCGCGCCTGGCCGACTATCTCGAGGAGCGCGCCGGCCTCCGCAAGTCGCTCGTCGGCGCCGTCTGATGCGATACGGCTACTGGATGCCTGTGTTCGGAGGCTGGCTGCGCAACGTGGCCGACGAACAAATGGAGGCGAGTTGGGACTACACGAAGAAGCTCGCGATCCGTAGCGAGGAGATCGGGTATGACCTCACGCTGGTCGCCGAGCTCTTTTTGAACGACATCAAGGGAATCGATGCGCCCTCGCTCGATGCCTGGTCCACCGCGGCCGCTCTCGCCGCGGTCACGAAGAAGCTCGAGCTAATGGTCGCGGTACGCCCTACCTTCCATCTTCCCGCGATCTTCGCGAAGCAGGCCGCGAACATCGATCAGATTTCCAACGGCCGGCTGTCGCTCAATCTCGTGTCATCGTGGTGGAAGGATGAAGCACGGCGCTTCGGCGTCCGCTTCGACGAGCACGACGATCGCTACGCGCGCACCGAGGAGTGGCTCGGCATCGTCGACGGCGCGTGGCGCGAGCATCAGCTGTCGCACGAGGGGAAGTACTACACGGTGGACGAGACCATCGTCGAGCCGAAACCCGTCGCGCGAGGCGCGCGAAAGCGGCCGACCGTGTGGGCGGGCGGCGAGTCCGAGGCGGCGAAGACGCTCATCGCGCGCGACTGCGATGCGTACGTCATGCACGGCGATCCGCCGGAGCGCATCGCGCCAAAGGTGGCCGACCTGAAAAAACGCCGCGAGGGATTCGCCAAGCCGCCGATGCAGTACGGAATGGCCGCGTACGCGATCGTGCGCGACAGCGATGCCGAGGTGAAGAAAGAGGTGGCGCGCATCACGAACGTCGCCGAGGGAACGCCGGGCTACGGTAACTATCGCGAATGGATTGCGAACACCAAGCTCGAGCAGCAGATCTCGCTCGAGGATTATTCGGTGTCGAATCGCGGCTTGCGCGCGGGGCTTCTCGGCACGCCGGAGCAGGTTGCGGAGCGCGTGCGGGAGCTCGAGGCAGTGGGCGTGAACCTGCTGCTGCTACAATGCAGCCCGCAGCTGGAGGAGATGGAGCGGTTCGCCGAACAGGTGATGCCGCTTGTATCGGAGTCGCGGCTGGCGTCGCCCGCGGTGAGCTAGCAAGGAGAAACGCGATGGCGCTCGAGATGCGTGCTGACTGCGAGAAGTGTCACGCGGCCACGCCGGCAACGGGCCGCGCATACATCTGCACGTACGAGTGCACGTTCTGCGAAACGTGCGCCACGTCGATGAACAACGTGTGCCCCAACTGCGGCGGCGAGCTCGTGCCTCGGCCGCGCCGGCGATGACCGTTCGCGGCGATTGACGGGCGCACGAACTGCTATATTTCGGCTGTCCCGAAGCCCCCGGAGCCCAGTGCGCGATCCACTTTCCCGCCGCACCTTCTTCAAGTCTTCGGCCCTCGCCCTCGCGACGCTGACGGCCACGGGCAGCGCGGCAGCCGCGGCGCCGCTGTTCCGGGGCCCCGACAACGAGCCGGACGACGACGTAAAGAAGGTGCTCCGCGAGAAGTTCGGCGCAAGGCAGATTCGCGAGGGACGCGTCACGCTCGATGTCCCCGACGTCGCGCCGGACAGCCGCGAGGTGCCGCTCCTCATCGAGAGCGATCTCCCGATGACGCCGGACAACTACGTGAAAGGAATTCACATCGTCGTCGACCACAACCCCGACATCTATCTCGCGGGATTCGACTTCACCGCGGCGATCGGGGCTGCCACTCTCGACACGCGCATCAAGATGCGGCGCAGCTCCCAGGTGCGAATCATCGCGGAGACGAGCCGCGGCGAGCTCTGGACCACGTCGCGCTTCGTCTTCACCTCGCTCAACGGGTGCGTCTGATGCGCGACGACACCGGTCAGGGAAAGATCATTCTCCCCACGAAAATCTCGCGCAACGCGGTGATCAACATTCGGGCGCTGCTGTCGCACCCGATGCTCACGGGGATGAGCCGCGACCAGGCGGGAATTCCGATCCCCGCCTACTTCGTGAACGATGTCGTCATCACATATGGCGGCGAGCACGTCGCGCACTTCGAGTGGAGCTCCGGGATCAGTCGCGATCCGTTCGTCGGCTTCTCGCTGCGCGCGACGAAGGAAGCGCCGGTGACGATCACGTGGAAGGACAACAAGGGCGGGGTCTACACGCAGCGCGCGGACATCAAGTTCAGCGCGGCGTAGCGCTTCCCCGTCCCTGAGCCGCACGAGCGCTCGCTCAGCGCGTCCAGACCACGATGCTGCCGCACGCGCCGGGAAACTGCGCGGGTTCGGTGGCAGTCGAGTAGAGCTCGATTCCCACAATGTCGCGCGGCGAGACGCTCCGCGTGAACTCGGCTACCGAGCCGCCGAACGGCGTGTTGTCCAGGTAGACCGTGGGCTCGCAGCGGGTCGGGCTTCCCATGCCTCGCATCGACGCCCCGCAGCCCATTCCCGCGTCGGTCGAGACGCTCACGCCGGGCAGGCGTCGCAGCAAATCGCAGACGCTTTGCACGTCCGTTCGATCGATCTGGTCGCGCGTGAGAAAGCGCCCGAACCCTCGTTTGCTGCGTTCCGAGAATCCCGTGAGGTCTCGCATGCGCCCGCTTTCCTTTCCGAACACCGTCACCGTCTGGAGCGTTCCCACGCGTTTCTCCATCACGATGGCCACTGACTGCCGCTGATCGCGCGAGGGCGCGACCGCAACGCGCGTGGGCGCGTAGCCAAGCGCCCGCGCCTCGACCATGCGCGAGCCGTCCGGCACGCCGGTGAGCGCGAACGCCCCGCGCGCATCCGTCAGGGCCGCAACCGGCGAGCCATCCACTACGACCTGCGCGCCCTCGAGCGGGCGACCATCGTGCGCAGTGACGGTTCCGGCGAGCCTGGCACTTCCGTGGGCCGTTGTATCCGCGGGACTGCTCGCCGAATCGGCGCCGAGCACGAGCGACAGACGCGCGATGTCGCGCGGGTGCACGACGGCATCGATGAAACCCGTATTGCGGGCGCCGTTCTCCGCGCGCAGCTGATACTCTCCGGGATCCAGGCCGCAGATCGCGAACCAGCCGTCGTCATTTGCTCTCGCCTGGAGTTGCCGCGACTCCCGGTGCACCCCGTGCGCGTCGAGTGAGAGCACCGGCCACACGACCGCGATGAGGCTCGATGCCGCGGGCGCGCCCTTCTGCGCATCGTACACGTGCCCGACCAGCGTGCCCGTGGAATCCGCCGCCTTCGCGACGCGCGCCGCCTGCCCCGGCGCGCAGATCGCGCTCGTGAGGCGCGCGGCGGACGGGATGGCCAACGACACGCGCGCTTCTGCGCCCTCGGTGACCGTGACCGCGCGGTACGGCGCAAGAACCCCGAGGGTGTCGAGCAGCGGATCGAGTATTCCGGTGATGTACTGGCCGGCGTGCACATCGCTCATGCGAAAGCGGCCCAGCGAATCGGTAGTCGCGGCGTAGGCGCCGCGGCCTGGCGGCGCTTCGATGAGCTGCACGATCGCGTCCGCGAGCGGCCGCTTGCGCAGACTGTCGAACACGACGCCGTCGACGCGCCCCACCTGCGCCTGGGCGCACGCGGGCGCGAGCGCGAGCGCGGCGACCAGCGCGGCGATGGGGCCCTTCGCCCAGACGGCCGATCGCGCCCGGGCGGCACTGCGATTCGCGATCATCCGGAAGGGGAGCAAGTGGGCGGGGATCGTGACCTTGCGCACAGGGTAGCAGAAACGGCGCGTACGACGGCATCCAAATCGCGGAATCGCAAGCCAAACGTGGCATCGCGGTGCGCTGCGCCCGCTAGTCGGAATCCACACCGATGCCGCCGCGCGCCCCTCCTGCACCGCGCACCGATCGGTCATCCTTTCACCATGAGTCCCTCCCTGGCGCTCCCGTGCTCCCGGCTCGTTCGCTGCGCGGCCCTTCTCGCGCTGCTTCCAGCTCGGGTCATCGCGCAGAAGATTCCACCGACGCTCACGGTCGATTCCACATCGGCCGCCGCGCTGTCGCGACGCCAGCCGCGCGAGCGCCCCGACACCATCCGCGCATTCCCCACACGCAAGCTCGCCGACGGCGTCTACGCAGTGCTCGGCGACACGGGCCGCGGATCGGAGGGGCGCTCGAACGCGGGATTCGTGGTGACGCGGACGGGTGTCGTCGTCATCGATGCGCTCGCAAGTCCGGCGCAGGGGAAGACGCTGCTTCGCACCATTCGCACGATCACGCCGCTTCCCGTGCGGTGGCTGATTCTGACGCACCACCACCCCGATCACACGTTCGGCGCCATCGTGTTCAAGCGTGCGGGCGCGAAGGTGCTGGCGCATCCGGACCGCCGGACGCTCGCGTCGGAGGATGGCGACGACGCGATGGTGAGCGCGTGGACCGGCGTGCTCGGGCTGCGCGAGATGCAGGGATTTGCGTTCGCGGACACGCCCGACGTTCCGGTCGCGCACGATACGACGGTGACGCTGGGTGGGCGCACGTTCGTGATCGATGTCCCCGGTACCGCGCACACGCCGGGCGACCTCGTGATCTGGCTCCCGGGCGCGCGCGTCCTCTTCGCGGGCGATCTGCTCATCGAGGATGGTGTCGCGATGGTGGTGGATGGAAGCTCGGGCGGGCTGCTCACCGCGCTCGACCGGCTCGAGGCGCTGAAGCCGCTCGAGGTGATGCCGGGGCACGGGCGAATCCCCGCCGAGCCGCTCGAGCTCATTCATTCGAATCGCTGCGAGACGCTCGCTCTCCGCGCGAAGATGCGCGATGATGTGCAGCAGGGCGTCTCGATGAGCCGGGCGTTGGCGTCGCTTCCGCCGGCGGACCGCGACCGTCCCGTATCGCGCAACTCGCGCGTGCGACGGAACGCCGTGCGAATTTTCGCCGAAATGGAGCAGGAGTTGCTGCACTCCATGCAAGCCAGCTCGGCGAAGAGTGATTCTGTCGCGATGGTGTCCTGCGCTCGCTGATCGCGCAATCAGGCCGCTTGCCGCTCGTGAAATGCCAGGATAGAATTGTCTCCCGTTTCGTATTCAGGGAATGATTCACGCCCCCTTTGTGCAATCGCTCACTCCACCGTTCGTCTTCGTCGGTGAGCGCCTCTGGCTCGATTTCATCAACACCGATGACGTGCGTCGCGGCACGCGCGTGGATGTGCTGCGGGATTTCGAGCAGCTCATCCGGTGGCTCGAAGCGACGTCCGTTCTCGATAGCGAGCGCGCGAGCGGAATCCGAAGACGCGCGCAGCAGCAGCCGGCGGGCGCGACCGCATCGCTCGCGGACGCCCGACGCATCCGTGCCTCGCTGCGCGCGCTGGCCGAACGTGGCGCGCAGACGGAAGAGGTGCGCGTGAACGCACTCGGCGAGATTAATCGTGTGCTGGGACGAAGCGCGGGCACCAGGCGGGTCGAGGCGCGCGCGGATGGGAGCTTCGTGCGGAGCTTCGTGCCCGTGGGCGATGCATTCGCGGGGCTGATGATTCCGGTGGTGGAGTCCGCGGCCGATGCGCTCGTCACCGGGGAGCTCGTCCGCGTGCGGCGCTGCGCCGACACGCGGTGCCTGCACGTCTTCTTCGACAGCACGAAAAATGGACGCCGGCGGTGGTGCGACATGTCCACCTGCGGCAACCGCGCGAAGGCCGCGCGGCACCGCAGGCGGGTGAGCGAGACAGCGCTCGCCGAGCGCGCCTCGTGAGCTAGAGGCCGATCAGCAGCCCGAAGATGATCGGAACCTGCGTGATCGACTTTCGATTGATGACGCCCGTGTCGTTCGTGTAGATGTTCTGGACGCGCCCTTCGCCGAATGCACTCACGCGCCCGATGCTCACGGCCAGCCCGGCGCCGCCATCGATTCCGAAGTGGACCTTCGACGTCG
>DATCPC010000255.1:0-12938 GCA_036564355.1 Gemmatimonadaceae bacterium
GCCTCGCGGGCGGCGCCCCGCGCCCGCCACTGCGCCCGCTCGGCGCGGGAGAGCGCGAGCGCGTCTCCACGCTGCTCGGCGCCGCAGGGCTCGCGCGCGTCGCGTAAGTCGTGGCTGACGCTCGGTGGCATCTGTCCGCCATCGCCAACCGTCCCCGTCCCGCGGGAAGCGCGGCGGAGGCTGGGTCGCGCTCGTACTGCCAGTGCATCCTGGAGGCGGCGGGGCTCGAGGTGCATCATCGCGCCTTCTATTACTCCAGCGTGCCGGGACGGTGGGGCACGCCCGTCGCCGGTCTATTCACGGCGCTGCTCTTTCTCACCGCGGGACATCTCGGCGCGCACCTGCATCCGCGCGCGGCGCTCGGACTTCTGCTTGCCGGGGCGCTCCTGCTCGGCTCGTCCGCATTCTGGCTCAGTCGTTGGGGCGTGCTCGACCTGCCGTTCGGCCGGTTGCGCGGCAACAATCTGACCGCGACGCGCGGCGTGCCGGACCTTTGGCTCGTCGCACACCTCGACTCCAAGAGTCAGCCGGTCCCGATTCTCGTGCGCGCACTCGCGATCATGGCCTCGATCGTACTCTGGCTGGCCGCGACCGTGCTCGCCGTTGCACAGCTTGCGGGCGCCGCGCCGCCATCGCTCTGGATTCCGGTCACGATTCTCGGCGTGCTTGCGGCGATTCCCGTTGCCTTGAGCACGGTGGGCGCGCGGTCGCCCGGCGCGCTCGACGATGCGTCGGGCGTCGCGACCGTGCTGCGCGCCGCCGAGCTACTGCCGCGCGACGTGGCCATCGGTGTGCTGCTGACGAGCGGGGAGGAGCTCGGCCTCGCTGGCGCGCGCGCGTGGGCGCGCGAGGCGCCCGTTGGCCGAGCGATAAACGTCGATGGCATCGATGACACGGGCGCGCTTCGACTCATCTACAGTCGCCGCCTCCCGCGCGCGCTGCTCTCCGCGCTCGGCCCCGCATGGCCCGCGCCCAGCCGGCTCCCGCCGGGCGCGCTCATGGACGGCGTCGCGCTCGCCGACGCCGGCTGGGAGGTAGTGAACGTCAGCAAGGGGAGCTGGCGCACCGTGAGCCGCATCCACACGCGCCGCGACGATCTCGCGCATCTCGACGGCAGCGGAGCGGAGGAGGTCGCGGCGCTGATCGCGGATGCGGTCACCGCCGGCTCTCGTTAGCTTTCGGAGTAGCCTCCCGCGCCGGCGGCCGTTCGTCCGCGCCTGCCCGCTCACGCACTCCGAACACGCATGTTCAGCTCATCGATTCGCACTCTCGTCGTCGTCGGCGCGCAATGGGGCGACGAAGGGAAGGGAAAGCTCGTGGACGTGATCGCCGAGCGCGCTGACTGGGTCGTGCGCTACCAGGGCGGCGCGAACGCCGGCCACACCGTCAAGTTCGGCGATCGCGCGTTCGTCCTCCATCAGATTCCGAGCGGCATCCTCCATCCCGGGGTGCGCTGCGCGATCGGAAACGGCGTCGTGCTCGATCCCGAAACGCTCTTCACCGAGATCGACGAGCTCGTGCGTGACGGCGTCGATGTCGAGGGACGCCTGTACGTGAGCGACCGGGCGCATCTCGTGCTGCCCTATCACAAGCTGGTGGACGGGCAGAGCGCGGCGAGCAAGGCGATCGGCACCACGGGGCGCGGCATCGGACCGGCGTACGAGGACAAGATCGCGCGGCGCGGCGTTCGCGTGCTCGACCTGAGACATCCGGAGCGGTTGCGCGGGTTGCTCGAGGCGGGGATCGCGCACGCGAACGCGCAGCTCGTCGCCTTCGGCTCGCAAGTGCGCGCGAGCATCGATGACACGCTGCAGATGGTCACCGGTCTCGCGCCGCGCCTGCTCGCGCTCGCGGACGATGTCGGGCTCTCAATGCATCGCGCGAGTAAGTCGGGCGCGGCGATCCTCCTCGAGGGCGCGCAGGGCTCGCTGCTCGATGTCGATCACGGCACGTATCCGTACGTCACGTCGAGCAGCACGACGTCCGGCGGCGCGGCCACCGGCACCGGCATCGCGCCCACCGCGCTCGACGCGATCCTCGGCGTGGTCAAGGCGTACACCACGCGGGTGGGGAACGGCCCGCTGCCGACGGAGCTCGAGGAACCGCTTGCGAGCGAGGTGCGGAGGCTCGGCAACGAGTTCGGTGCTACCACGGGACGCGCGCGGCGCTGCGGCTGGTTCGATGCCGTCGTCGTGCGCTACGCCGCGCGCGTGAACGGCCTCACGGGGCTCGCCGTCACCAAGCTCGATGTGCTCGACACGCTGGACCGCATCGCGATCTGCACCGGCTACACGGTTGGCAGCGAGGTTCACGAGGAGTTCCCCGGCGATCTCGTACTGCTCGACAAGGCCGTGCCCGTGTACGAATGGTTCGACGGTTGGCGAACGAGTACAGCCGCCGCGCGCACGCTCTCCGATCTGCCACGGGCCTCGCGCACCTATCTCGACCGCATGCGCGAGCTCGCCGACACGCCCATCGCGTACGTCAGCGTGGGCACGCACCGCGATCAGATCATCGGAGTCGAGTGAAGGCGCTGAGCGTCGAAGAAACCGTCGACATCGCGATCGTCGGCGCCGGGCCGTGCGGGCTCGCCGCCGCGATCACCATGCTGCGCGCGGGGCTGAGCTGCGTCGTCTTCGACGGCGGCGCCGTGACGAGCACGATCACGGCGTATCCGACCTACGTCAACTTCTTCTCGACCGCGGAGAAGCTGTCGATCGGCGGGTTGCCCTTCGTAATCGGCGGCGACAAGCCCGGCCGGCGCGACGCGCTCGCCTACTACCGTTCCGCGGTGATGTACTTCGGCATCCCGGTGCGCCAGTTCGAGAAGGTCATCGAGGTCACGGGAGCAGACGGCGGCTTCGTCGTCCACTCGCAGCGCCGCGGCGGCGACATTCGCGCGACGCGCGCGCGTCACGTCATCATCGCGACGGGATACTTCGGCTCGCCGAACCGGCTCAACGTTCCCGGCGAAACGCTCGAGCACGTGACGCACATCTACAAGGAAGGGCATGAGGCGTTCGACCAGGACGCGATCGTCGTCGGCGGCGGAAACTCGGCGGCCGAGGCGGCGCTCGACCTGTGGCGCTCCGGTGCCCGGGTGACGCTCGTGCACTTCGGCCCGACCTTCGACATGAAGATCAAGCCGTGGATCCTTCCCGACGTCCAGAACCGGATGAAGGAGGGAAACATCGCGGTCCGCTGGAACAGCCGCGTGCGCGCGATCTCCGCCCACGACGTCACGATCGACACGAAGGGCGTGATCTCGAAACTGCCCGCCGATCGCGTGTACGTGATGACGGGCTTCGCGCCGAACGTCGACCTGCTCAGGCAGATCGGCGTGTCGATCGACCCGAAAAGCGGGGTGCCCGCGCACGACAGTGTGACGCTCGAGACCGACGTGCCCGGAGTCTTCATCGCCGGCGTCGTGGTGGCCGGATTCGATGCGAACAAGGTGTTCATCGAGAACGGTCGTTTCCACGGCGAGAAGATTCTCGCCCACCTACAGGGGCACGCGGCTCCCGCTGAACCCGTACTCAGCGCCGATCTCGATAGCTGATAGATTGACATCGCCAGGGTACTATTTCGTGGCGCGCAAGCGAACTGCGCTTTCGCCCCAAGGTCGTCAACCGGAACCGGCTTCCACGCATGTCCTCAAGCACTCTCCCTGACGTGATGGAGAAGCTCGTGTCGCTGAGCAAGCGGCGCGGCTTCATCTTCCAATCCTCCGAGATCTACGGAGGCACGGGATCCGTGTGGGACTACGGTCCGCTCGGCGTCGAGCTCAAGAAGAATCTGAAGGACCGCTGGTGGAACGCAATGGTGCGCATGCGCGACGACATCGAGGGGCTCGACGCGGCCATCCTCATGCATCCGCGCGTGTGGGAGGCGAGTGGCCACGTGAGCGGCTTCGTCGATCCGCTCGTCGAGTGCAGCAACTGCAGGAAGCGCTTTCGGGCGGATGACGAGCGCATCAAGGGCACGCCAGGCACGCCCGATGTGCAGTGCCCATCGTGCGGCATGAAGGGGACGCTCGGCGCGCCGCGGCTGTTCAACCTCATGTTCAAGACGTTCATGGGTCCGGTGGAGGACACGGCGTCGGTGGTGTACCTGCGCCCGGAAACGGCGCAGGGGATCTACGTGAACTTTCTGAACGTGCAGCAGTCAACACGCCAGAAGATTCCGTTTGGCATCGCGCAGATCGGCAAGGCGTTCCGCAACGAGATTACCCCAGGGAATTTCATTTTCCGCACGCGCGAGTTCGAGCAGATGGAGATGCAGTTCTTCGTCGAGCCGGGGAGCGACATGGAGTGGTTCGAATTCTGGAAGGGGCAGCGTCTCGAGTGGCACAAGTCGCTCGGCCTCGACCATGCGCGCCTGCAATATCATCAGCACACGCAGGAAGAGCTGGCGCACTACGCTCGCGCCGCGTTCGACATCCAGTTCGACTTCGGCGGCACGCTCGGCTTCCAGGAGATCGAGGGCGTGCACAACCGCGGCGACTTCGACCTCACGCAACACCAGAAGTTCTCGGGGAAGAAGCTCGAGTACTTCGATCAACCCAACAACCGGCGCTACACGCCCTACGTGGTGGAAACTTCAGTCGGCGCGGATCGCACCACGCTCGCGGTGCTCGTGAATGCGTACCACGAGGAGACCGTCGAGGGCGAGGACGAGGGGCGAACGGTGCTCAAGCTGCAGCCGTCGCTCGCGCCGGTGAAGGCCGGAATCTTCCCGCTGGTGAAGAAGGACGGCATGCCCGAGATGGCGCACCGGATCGCGGACGATTTGCGCCCGCTCTACCCGGTGTTCTACGACGAGTCTGGCGCGATCGGCCGGCGCTACCGCCGGCAGGACGAGATCGGAACGCCGTTCGGGATCACGGTGGACGGCGAATCGATCGCGGACGGCACGGTGACCATTCGCGATCGCGACACGCTGCAGCAGGATCGTGTCTCGGCGGATCAGCTCCGCGCCGTGCTCGCGGAGCGTCTGGCCCGATGACGCTCTCGCTCGAGACGCTGCGCCGGGAAGGGGACGAGTTCCACCAGACGATCTCGCGCGAGCTGTACGCTTCGGGGTCGGGGCTCAAGAAGACCGCCGAGCTGCAGGCGATCTACGCGCGCTTCGCGAACGTGCTCAGCGACGACGCGCTCGCCATGGTGCGCGAGCTGTTCCGCGACGCGCCCGAGGGGAGCGAGGAGCAGCGCTCCGCGAGGATCCTGCTCGAGTGGCAGGCGGATGCGCGCGTGTCGCGCGAGCTGGCGGAGCTCGACGAGCGCGAGATCGCGTGGGAGTCATCGGCGATCGCGCGCGTCGACGACGGACGCGGAATTCAGTATCAGCAGATCGCCATCGAGATCGCGAACGCCACGAACCGCGACGAGCGGCTGCGTCTCGAGCGCGCGCGCGCGTCGCTCGCGGCGAAGGAGCTCGCACCGATGCGCCAGGAGCGCTTCCAGCGCGAGAAGGACATCGTCGAGGCGCTCGAGATCGCGGGGAGCTACAACGACACTTTCACCACCCTGAGCGGCGTGAACCTTCCGTCGCTGGTGGATGAGTGCAAGGCGTTCCTCCGCGACACGCAGTCGATGTGGGACGATGTGTTCGCCGAGGTGGTGCGGCGGGACCTCGACATCGATCCACGCGAGGCGACGCGCGCGGACGCGCTCGCCCTCATGCGCGCGCCCGCGTTCGATCCGTACTTCCCGAGCAAGTCGATGGAGGCGGAAGTTCGCCGGCAGCTGTCCGACATGGGAGCCGACGCGACCGCGAAGGGGCGCATCATCTTCGACACCGGGGAGCGGGAAGGGAAAAGCTCGCGCGCGTTCTGCTCGCCGGTCCGCGTGCCGCAGGAAGTGTATCTCGTGCTGCGCCCGCACGGCGGCCAGACGGACTACCGCACCTTTCTGCACGAGCTCGGACACGCGCTCCACTTCGCCAACACGCGCGCGGACTTCCCGTTCGAGTACCGCTGGCTCGGCGACAACTCGATCACCGAGTCGTACGCCATGCTGCTCGATCACATGCTGCATCTACCGGGGTGGCTCGCGCGCTACACCGAGCTCGGCGCGCCGCGAATCCCGACCTTTCTGCGTGCGGCGGGCTTCGAAGAGTTGCAGTTTCTGCGGCGCTACGCGGCCAAGCTGATCTACGAGCACGAGCTCTACGGCGGCGAACACTCGTGGGAGAGTCTCCCTGATGTCTACGTCGAGACACTCTCGAGCGCGACCTCCTTCCGCTACGATCGCGCCGATGCCTTCGTCGATGTCGACCCGCGCTACTACGCGGCACGCTATCTGCGCGCGTGGCAGCTGCAGGCGGTGATCGGCGAGTCGCTGGTCGAGCGCTTCGACGAGGACTGGTATCGCAATCCACGCGCGGGTCCGTACATCATCGGGACGATGTTCGCCGAGGGGCAGCGCGAGCTCGCGCACGAGCTCGCGGAGCGGGTGACCGCGCGCCCGCTCTCCTTTGCGCCGCTCGTGCGCGCGACCGAATCGATGCTCGTCTCGGCATGAGCATCGCGCGCTCGCTTCACCCGGGAGAATAGACATGGCGAAGGAAACGGCGCTCGTCACGGGCGCTTCACGAGGTATCGGACGAGCCACCGCGCTGCGGCTCTCCGCGGCGTACGACATCATCGCCGTCGCGCGCAACACCGGCGAGCTCGCCTCGCTCCAGGGCGAGATCGAGATCGGCGGCGGAGTCTGTCGCACGATCGCGCTCGACATCGCGGACGAGAAGGCCGTGAGTACCGCGCTTCGCGGGTTCGAGGTGGACGTGCTCGTGAACAACGCGGGTGTGGCGACCATGAAGCCGTTCCTCGAGCTCACGAGCGCCGAGTGGCACCGAATGGTGGACGTCAATTTCAATTCCCTTTACTACGTGACGCACGCGCTCATCGGCGGCATGGTCGTGCGGAAGCGCGGCTTCGTCGTCACGATCGGATCGCTCGCGGGGCGGAACTCGTTCGTCGGCGGGAGCTGCTACGCGGCCACGAAGCACGCGGTCAACGGCTTCACCGAGTCGTTGATGCTCGAGGTGCGCGACGCGAACGTGCGCGTGGCGGTCGTGATGCCGGGATCGGTGGCGACGTCGCTCACGCCAGGCACGGGCGATCAGAGCTGGAAGCTCACGAGCAACCAGATCGCGGACGCCGTGTGGTATCTGGTGACGCAGCCCGAGTCGGTGCTCGTCTCGCGCATCGAAATTCGGCCTGCGAAGGCGCCGACGCATCGATGACCGCTCCGCCAACCATGCCGTCGCCCATCGTGGGCGCGCGCAAGCTGCTCGTGGTGATGAGCGACCTGCTCTTCCGCTCGAAGATCGACGAGGTGGCGCGGCGCGTCGGCCTCGAGCTCCGGGTGGCAAAGTCGCCCGAGCAACTCGACCGGCAGCTCGCCGCGGGAGAGCCCGCGCTCGCGATCGTCGACCTCGAAGAGGGAGCGCTCGACCCATTCGCGGCCATCGCGCGTGTGCGTGCGGCCGCTCCAAACGCACCGATCCTCGGCTTTGCCGGTCACGGCAACGTCGACGCGATTCGGCGCGCGCGCGAGGGCGGCGCGACCGCGCTCGCGCGCTCTGGATTTACTGTTCAGCTCCCTGCATTGCTCACCGAGGTCGCCGAACGGGAGCGCTCTCGCCCGGCTGGCTGATCGGCCGGGGTAGCCACTGTGGTGGTTACGCGTAGATTCCAACGTGTGATCCGCGCACCGTACTCAGCCCCGGATACGGCCAGCATTCCCTCGGACGCTTCAATCCGTGAGCTGGTCGCCGTCCGCGAGATCGTGCACGCCTTCCTGACGGCCGACCGGCCGCAGGACGTCTTCCAGTTCGCGCTCGAGCGCGTGAGCCCACTGGTCGGCGCCGCGTTCGCGTCGATCTACACGATCGCGGACGACGATGACGTGATGCGGCTGGCCGCATCGTACAACTGGCCCGAGCGCTTCCGCCCTTTCCTCGGCGAGATGCGCGTGCGCGTCGGCCTGGGGCCGAGCGGCCAGGCGGCGGGCGAGCGCCGTGCGATCCAGGTGCCCGACGTGTTCGCGGATCCTTCGCTCAGCGACTGGCAGGAGGTCGCGACGGAGCTGGGCTTCCGCGCGCTCGTGGCGCTTCCGCTGCAGACTCGCACACGCGTGCTTGGTGCGGTGACTTTCTATTTCGCGAAGCCGGGCCATCTCGCGGTCGAGGAACGCGGACTGCTGCAGATCGTCGCCGATCAGATGGCGGCGACGGCCGAGAAGGCATCATTGATCGACGATCTCCGTCGCGCGAACGGCGCGCTGCTGGAGTCGAACGCGCAGCTGGAGCAGCAGTACGTCGCCGTGATGGAGGCGCGCCGCCTCAAGGACGAGTTCCTCTCGAACATCAGTCACGAGCTGCGCACGCCGCTCACCGCGCTCCTCGGTTACGCGTATCTGCTGCAGGAAGAAATGTCCGGGCCGCTCACGAACGAGCAGCGGAACACGCTCGCGCACATGACGTCGTCGAGCGAGCGGCTGCTCGAGCTCATCGAGGATTTGCTCGAGCTCACGGCGCTGCGCCGTGGCGAGGTGCGCCTGGAGATCGAGCTCTTCGATCCGCGCTCGGCGCTCGAGTCGGCGCTCGCGGCCACGGCCGGCGACCGGCCGCCCGGCATTGCGCTGCGAACTGAAATTCCCGACGGACCGCCACGCTGGATTCGCAGCGACCGTCAGAAAGTCGTCAAGATTCTGTCCAAGCTGATCGGCAACGCGTACAAGTTCACCTTGCAGGGCGAGGTGCGCGCGACGGTGCAGGTTCTCAACGATCTCGCGCGTTTCACCGTATCGGACACGGGAATCGGAATTCCCTCCACCGCGCACAAGCTCGTGTTCGACGAGTTTCGCCAGGTAGACGGGTCGACGACGAGGCAGTACGGCGGGTCCGGTCTCGGCCTTGCACTCTCCCGACATCTCGCACGCCTTCTTGGCGGCGACATCCAGCTCGAGTCGGAGCCGCACGAGGGATCGTCGTTCGTCGTGGAGATCCCGCTAGAATTCAGCCATGACGCGCAGCCAGCGGTGGCTCTGCCGGGCTGACTCAACAACAGGAAACGCACATGCTTCAGGAAATCACCACTCCGATGCCCCCGGCGGCTGTGCTGGCGGCCGCGAAGACGTTTTTCTCGCGCCGCAGTCCCATCTACGCCGCCTTCCTCGAGAAGGAGGGGGCGTCATATCTGACCTTTCGCGGACAAGGTGGCGAAGAGCTGGTGATCGGCGTGCAGGCGTCGGATGCTGGAACAATCGTGCGCGGATCTACGTACTTGTTTGACCAGCAGATCGCGCGCTTTTTCTCGACGCTCGATCCGATACCGGAAACAGAGATCGAGGTCGGCATGACCAGCATGACTCCAGCGGGGACGGCGTGACTGCACCATTCGTCTCGACGCTGCGCACATCGGGGGGGACGATTCCCGTTGGCGCGCCGTGCGCGAGCCCGATCACGATTCGCGTCGAGGTTCCCGAACGGTGGGACGTCGCGCTGATTTCCGCCGCGCCCACGGCAAGCGTGAGCGAGGTGAAGCGCGCGGCGCTGCGATCCGTGTCGCCTGAGGACGAGGCGGACGATTACGTGATCAAGCTGCGCGGCTTCGAGGTGCTCGACGAGAGCGTGACGCTCGCAGATGCGGGCGCGCGCGACGGCTCGATCTTTCTGCTGACGCACCGCCGCCGGCGGCCGGTTCGGTGAGCGCGACGGCACCGCGGTCCGCTCTCGCGCAGGACGAGCGCGCCGAGCTGGGACACGCGGCGCGGCGGCTGCGCGAGGAAGTCGGGAAGCGCATCGTCGGACAGGAGACGGTCGTCGAAGAGATCCTCATGGCGATTCTGGCCGGCGGCCACGTGCTGTTGGTCGGCGTGCCGGGGCTCGCGAAAACGCTGCTGATTCGCTCCGTGGCCGAGGCGATGCGGCTGGATTTCCGGCGCATTCAATTCACGCCGGATCTGGTGCCGAGCGACATCACGGGCACGGAGATCATGGAGGAGGACAGCGCGACGGGTGCGCGCAGCTTTCGCTTCGTGCGCGGTCCGATCTTCGCCAACATCGTGCTTGCGGACGAGATCAACCGAACACCGCCGCGCACGCAGGCCGCGCTGCTCGAGGCGATGCAGGAGCACAGCGTCACCGCGGCGGGTGAAACGATGCGCCTGCCCGAGCCGTTCTTCGTGCTGGCGACGCAGAATCCGATCGAGCAGGAAGGAACCTATCCGCTCCCCGAGGCGCAGCTCGACCGTTTCCTGTTCGACGTCCGCATCGGGTATCCGGCGGAGGATGAGGAGGTGTCGATTCTTCGCGCGACGACCGGAAACGCGGCGGTGGCGCTGACCCCGGTGCTCGATGCGTCGCACGCGATGGGGCTGCAGCGGCTGACGCGCGAGATTCCCGCGGCGGAGCCGGCGTTGCGGTATGCGGCGCGACTCGCGCGGGCGACGCGCCCGGACAACGCGGACGCGCCGGAGCTCGTGAAGCGGTACGTGCGCTGGGGCGCGGGTCCGCGCGCTGGCCAATCGCTGATACTCGGCGCGAAGGCGCATGCGCTGCTGGCGGGCAGATTCGCCGTGGCGCCGGAGGACATCAGGCGCGTCGCGCGCCCCGTGCTCCGGCACCGCGTTCTCCCGAACTTTGCGGCGGAAGCGGAAGGGATCACCGCGGAGCAGGTGATCGACGAGATTCTGTCGCGCATCTCGCCGCCGCGGAGCGACATCGGGCTGTAGCATGCCGTCCGCGGGGAGCTACGGTTCGCTGCTCGACGCGCTGCGGGGCGTGACGTGGCCCGCGCGGCGCACGATTCGCGGGCCGGCGGCGGGAACGCATCGCTCGCGGCAGCGCGGCATCTCACCGGAATTCACGGAGTACCGCCCGTACCGCCAGGGCGATGATCCGCGCCGGCTGGACTGGAAGCTCCTCGCGCGCACGGACCGCGCATTTCTGCGCATTACGAACGATCGCGCCACGCTGGGGACGATGCTGATGCTCGACGCATCGGCGTCGATGGCCTATCCCCTCGCGACGCAAGGGAAGTGGGAGCAGGCGTGCCGAGTCGCGATCGGGCTCGCGGCGGTGGCTAACAGCGCGGGCGATCCGATCGGGGTGATGGTGGCGGACGAGAAGGGAGTCGCGCAGCTTCCGCCGCGCACGCGGCGCGGGGTAATCGGCGAGGCGGCGCGGCTGTTCGAGTCGGTCGCGCCGGCGGGGAGCGCATCGCTAGCGCCAGTGCTCTCTCTCATGCGCCCCACGCAGCGCATCGTGCTCATCTCGGACTTTCTCGCGGACGACGACGCGCTGTTGCGCGCCGCGCGCGAGGGCATCACGGCGGGAGCGGACGTGCTCGCGGTGCACATCGTCGCGCGCGAGGAGCTCGAGCCGGGGCGCGCGGCGATGATCGCGCAGGATCCGGAGCAGCCGGAGCTCAAGCGCTCGCTCGTGGATGAAACGCGCGAAGCGTATCGCGAGGCGTTCGCGGCGTGGCGCGCGGAGCTCGCGCGCGGATGGCGCGCGGCGGGCGCGGCGTACTTCGAGGTGCCGGCGGACGAGGCGACCGATCATGCCGTGCGCCGGATCGCGTCGCCGGCAGCTATGGTGTCTGGGCAGGCGCGGGGCGCATGACCCTCCTCGCGCCGTGGGCACTGTGGGCGGCGGGTGCGGTGAGCGCGGCCGTGATCGCGCTGCACATCCTCGCGAGCAAGAATCCGCGGGTGACGCCGCTGCCGACGGCGCGCTTCATCCCCGACCTCCCGCTGCGCGCGACGGCACGCGCGCTGCGGCTGTCGGATGTGTTGCTGTTGGCGCTGCGCGTGGCGGTGGTGATGCTGGCGGGGCTCGCCTTTGCGCGACCGGTGTTGACGGGAGCGCGGCGGGCGGTGGGGCGCGTGGTGATGGTGGATCGAAGCGGCCACGACTGGGAGTACACAGGGGCCGCGGATTCCGCGGCGCGGTACTACGCGAACGGCGATCTGCTCATCGCGTTCGACAGCGCCGCGCACTGGCTGCGCGCGGACGATGCCCTGCGGGCCCTTGGCGAGACGACCTCCTCTTCGCCTCCACGAGGCTCGTTGTCCGCCGCGCTCGCCGCGGGGATGCGCGGCGCGAGCGAGCTGCGCGGCGACGCCGATTCGGTGGAGCTCGTAGTGATTTCTCCGTTCGCGTCGGATGAATGGGACGCCGCCACGCGCGCGATTCGCGCAGCGTGGCCGGGCCGGTTGCGGCTGGTGCGCGTGGCGAGCATCGACGCGGGGTCGGCGCCCGTCAGCATCGATGTCCGGGGCGCGACCCTCGACGATCCGGTGCGCGCAGCCGTGGAACTGCTCCCGCGCGCGGACACGCTCAACAGGCGCACTCGATTCGTCCGCCTCGATCGCGGCGCGCCCAGCGGCAGCGACACATCCTGGGCGAAAACTGGCGGTGCGTTCGTGCGGTGGCCGGCCTCCATCGATTCGAGCGGGTGGACTGCGCGCGCCCGGGAGGATACTGCGGGTGCGGTGATCGCGACCGACGGCGAGAGAAACGCGGTCGTGGTCTCGACGTTCGTGCGCACCGTAACTCCCGCTGCCGGTCGCGTGATCGCTCGCTGGGCTGATGGTGCGCCCGCCGCCACCGAGCGCGCGCTCGGCGCGGGGTGCGTGCGCGACGTCGCGATCCCACTTCCGCGCGCAGGGGATCTCGCCTTGCGCGAGAGCACGCGCCGACTCGTCGCCGCGCTCACCGCCCCGTGCGGTGGTGGCCGCGGGGCTCCAGGCTACGCCCCGGACTCCGCCCTCGCGCAGCTCCGCGGCTCCGGCCCGCTCGTCGCCACGCGTGCGCTCGAGACGCGCACCGCAACCTCCGGTCGCCTCGCGACCTGGCTCCTCGCGGCCGCGCTCGCGCTGCTCCTCCTCGAGCCGCTGGTCCGTCGCCAGCGGTCCGCTGCATGACCG